>CAYMWP010000043.1:0-30879 GCA_964393895.1 uncultured Anaerolineales bacterium
ACTACCATTCGCTGCCTCTGGTGGCGTAGACTCACAATTTGGGATACACACCCCTGGCGAATTGGCGACTGAGGGGGGGAGAGATCATTCTGATTTGCCCGGCAGGCAGATAAGGCTATAATTGGGGTGGAGGTGACAGACGGAAATGTAGGGCGGTTCTGCTAACCGCCGTTGGTCGAATAGCAAATCTGAGTTATTTGAGGCAATTTGCTAGAAAAGGAGGGGAAACTATGGCAAATCAATTTAGATTAAAGTGGCCCGTGGATAAACACGTCATCACCCAGTATTTTGGCGAGAACCCGCACATTTACGCCAAGTTCAATCAGGCCGGCCACGAGGGATTGGATTTCTCGGCCGCCGTTGGGGATAACGTCTATGCCTGCTCCGATGGTAAGGTGCTCAACGTCCAGCCCAACGATGGCAACGCTTACGGTCTCTACGTGCGCGTCCGGCACCGGTTTGGTGACGCCGAGTATCAGACCATCTACGCCCATCTTTCCCAGGCGCTCGTGTCGGCGGGGCAGCCCGTGAGCGCGGGCGAGCGGATCGGCCTATCCGGCGACACGGGCCACTCTTTCGCTCCCCATCTGCATCTCACGCTCAAACTGATCGGCGCCAAGACCCCTGGCTACCCGGACGGGGTGGTGGATCCTCTCCCCTATTTGCAGGAGGATGAGCTTCCCGCGCCCAGCGACCTGACCATTTACACCACCGACCGGGTGCGATTGCGCGCCAGGCCCACGACCGCTTCCACTCACCGGACGTGGCTGGACGCGGGAGAGGCGCTCACCGTGCTGGGAGACGCCGGCGTAGCCCGCGCCAGGGTGGGAGAGCGCGGCCAATGGATCCAGGTGCAACGCGCCGATGGAATGAACGGCTTTGTGGCCGCCTGGTATCTCCAACTGGAGTCGCCTGTCCCAGTTCCGCCTGAGGAGCCTGAATCGGAGCCGGAATTGCCCGACACGCTGGTCGTCTATGCCACCGAAGCGTTGAACGTGCGCAACGGCTCCTCGACGGGCAGCAGCCGCATCGCTATCGCCCTGCCCCACGACCCGCTGGTTATCGTCGGTGATTGGCACGCGGCGCTGGCAAAAGTCGGCGACCGGAGCGAGTGGCTCCAGGTGCGCCTGCCCGATGGTCGCCGGGGCTATGTCGCCGCCTGGTACGTTCAACTCAACCCTGGCCCTGCGCCGGGGGACTTGCTGACCGTCTACCCCACCGAGGATATGAACATGCGCGAGCGGCCCACGGTGAGGGCCAATCTGGTTGGGCGGCTGGCGCACAACGCGCCGCTCACCGTCCACGACGACCCGGAGCGAGCGCGGGCGCTGGTGGGCCGGTACGACGAGTGGCTCTACGTGGAAACGGAGGAAGGCCAACGGGGGTGGGTGGCGGCCTGGTACGTCTCAGACGTGATGACGTAGGGCGCGAAACGTCAAACGTGAAACGTCAAACGTGAAACGTCAAGCGTGAAACGTCAAGCGTGAAACGTCAAGCGAGGCGAGGGCAGCGGCGGCGGCCGCGTCCAGAGATGCAGGCAACTGCTCCGGCGGGACGAGGCCCATTTCGTCCATCAAGCGCCTGGCCTTGTCCTGAACCGCCTGCTCGCTGGCGGGGTGGCTGCTTGCCAGCTTGAGTAGCTCCGCCGCCCGGTCAGTTTGGCCCTGTTTGGCGAGGAAGGTGGCGACGTTCACCAGAATCTCCGCCAACACGGTCATAGCTTGCGCCTCGATGGCGATCTGTGTGGCCTCCTCCAGACAAGCTCTGGCCGCCTCATAGTCCTCCATAGCGCACGCTGTCTCTCCCATGTTGTTCAGGCAAGCCATGATCGTCCACTGATCCTGGATGCTGCGTCCAATTGCCAGCCCTTCCCGATAGTGCGCCATCGCTTCGGGATACATACCAAGCTCGTGAACCACCTTGCCCAAGTTGCTGAGCGCGATGGCTTCCCCCACCTGGTCGCCGATCTCGTGGCAGATTTCCAGGCTTTCCTGGAAGAACGTGCTGGCCTCTTGGTGCTTTTCGAGTACGTGCAGCACAGTCCCCAGGTTGTTGAGGTGCATAGCGGCGTTGAATTGGTCGCCGAGTTCTCGACTCAGCGCCAGGCACTCGTCGAACATGGCGATGGCTTTGTCATAGTCCCCCCGGTGGCAGACGACGTCGGCCAGCGTGTTGAGAGGGGGCATTATGAGGCGCGGATCCCCACTCTGACGGCCGATTGCCAGACCTTCCTCGAGCAGTGTCTCCGCTTGGTCTACATCCCCAGTTCGATATCGAGCAACTCCCAGTAGAAAGAGCGAGTGGACGATGCCCCAGTAATCCCCGGCCTGCCGGGATAGGGCCAGGCTTTGCTGGGCCAGTTGTTCCGTCTGTTCGTATTTCCCCTGGTGACGAGACACGTCTGCCAGGTTGACCAGGCAGAAGGCTTGATCAACCTGTGTCCCCAACCGTTCCAGGATGCTCAAGCCTCGTTCAGTGATAGCCACGGCCTGCTGATAGTGTCCCAAGCGGCGATAGAACACTCCCTGGCGGGCCATGATCTTGCCCAGGAGAAGGTCTCCTCGTTCATCTCCGCCCCACCGGTCTATGGCCTGTGCGAAGAGAGCAACGCCTTCCTGGAAACGGCAGCGGATGTCGTGGAAGCGGTATAGGCTTTCCAGACTCTTCCCGATCTCGAGGGTGTGCCCGTGCGTCACCGCCGCCTGCCAGGCCTGGCGCACGTTTTCGATCTCTGATCTAATTTCGGTGAGTGCTGGCCCCTGTTTTGCGCTTCTCAAGGGCTGCTCCTGTTGCGCCAGGAACGCGGCAAAGTAACGGATGTGTTCTATCTCTGTCTCGCGGTACTTTGGCGGGTCGTCTTGGAGCTTTTTGGTCGCATACTGCCTGAGCAGGGGGTGCATATCGTGCCGCTCGCTCGAGACACGACGGATCAGAGATTTATCCAGCAGCGCCGACAGTGTGGCCGGGGAGGCCCCTGTCACCTGGGCAGCCGCTGCCTGCCGGAATCCTCCCTGAAAGATGGACAGCCGGGCGAGGGCGTCTCTTTCCGCCTGTGAAAGTAATTGCCAGGAATGTTCGAACGTCGCCCTGATGCTGCGCTGCCGCTCCGGTACGTTGCGCAGCCGGGTCGCCAATATGTCGAGGCTGTGTTTGAGTTCCTGGGTGATTTGCTCGCAGGAATGTACGGCCACCCAACTGGCAGCCAACTCAATGCCCAGCGGCATTCCTTCCACCAATTGACAGATGCGGGTTACGTGGGAGGCTTCCGCCTCATCGGGTGAGAAATCTCGGTTGGCCCGGCGCGCGTGTTGGTGGAACAGGGCGACCGCGCTGTAGGTCTCGTCACTGCGCGCGACTTTGTCGTCGAGAAATCTCGCTGGATACTCCAGTCCTTTGATCCCGTACACCCACTCCTCGCGCAAGTTCAGCCGTTCCCGCGAGGTGACCAGGAGCACCAGGCCTGGCGCGTGGTGAAGCATTTCGGCCAACAGCGTGCTTCCTTCCAAGAGGTGTTCTATGTTGTCCAGCACCAGCAACATCTCTTTTGTGCGCAAATAGTTAAAGAGTTGTTCCCTGGGATCCTGGCTGCTTTGCAGGGAAATCTGAAGAACGCCCGTTATCGCAGGAACAATGGACTCGATTGAACTGATGGAGGCAAGGGGCACAAAGTAGACGCCGTGAGTGAAAGCCCCGATCTGCTCCGCCGCTGCCTGAAGCGCCAAACGGCTCTTGCCGATGCCGCCCGGACCAAAAACGGTCAGCAGCCGGCAGTCGGGGTTAGCCAGCAACTCGGCCAGATCCGCTAGCTCCTCTTCCCGCCCGACGAAAGGTGTGGGGGAGGGGGGGAGACTGTGCGGGGGAGCGGAGGAGCGAGGGAGCAGAGGAGTAGTTTCGCCTGCTTGAATTTGTTCGTACAGCGTGGTGGTCTCGGCCGTCGGTTGGACTCCCAGTTCCTCGGCCAACGCGCGGCGGCAGGTTTCGTACTGGGCCAGGGCCGCGCTGCGCTGTCCGCCGAGTGCCAACAGTCGCATCAACTGGCGGTGCGCCTCCTCACGCCAGGGTTCGAGCGCCACCTGTCGTTGGGCGTGTTGCCGCGCTCGCTCATAGTCGCCGCGTCGCTCGTGATGGTTGGACAGGTGGAAGAGCGTCTCCACTGCCTCGCGATGTAGCCACTCCCGTTTGAGCGTCGCCCACTCTTCGAAACTGCTGCTGTCGCTCAGAAAGAACTGCTCCAGGAACTCGCCGCGATACAGCTCGACCATCTGCTCCATCCGCCGTATGCAGGATAGGCAGGTCTCCAGGCTGCGGTGGCGGTGCTCCCTGCAAGCCTCGACCAGGGCCTCGAACGTGGCGACGTCCAGCCAGTGGCCGCAGTCAGGGTTGAACTGGATCGTCTCGCGGCTGGTCAGCAGGAAGGGCGTGAGTGTATCGTCCCGGTCGCCCATCGCCTGACGTAGATAGGAGAGCGCCTGACGCAAGTTGTGGCGGGCCTTGCGTTGGGGTTGGTCGGGCCACAGCAGGCCGGCCAGTGCGTCCCGGCGATGGGGATGGTCCGCTTCGACGACCAGGTAGGCCAGCAACGCCCGCGCCTTGTCGGTGGCAAAGTCGGTGACCGGTTCGCCATCCAGGATAACTTGGAGTGAACCTAGCAAAGAGATCGTCAGTCGGAACATCGTCGGTGGCTCGCAGCAGGAGGTGAATTGGAGAGATTATACTACCGTTGAGCATTGTAGGCAAAAGATGGTGTAACTCAGGTTGTCGTCATTTTAGAACACAGTGAGGATTGCAAAGGGCCTGCGGTTTGAAGAAACCTATCAGATGCGCTACAGATTGAATGTTTCTTGGCTTTCTTGGTGTCCTTTGTGCTCTTTGGTTGGCAATATGAATGGCCTGAACGCTCACAAGATGGGTTCCTTGACGTTTTTTTGACGCCAGTATGTTAAGCTTGGAGCAATTGTTCATTTGGCGCTCTGGCCCGATGGCGGCGCGGCACAAGAGGCAGGAGCTATGGGAAAACGACGACCTCACTACCTATCCTACATGCTGCGGCTGTGGCAGACCAGCGACGGAGAGAAGCAAGTATGGCGGGCCTCATTGGAGACGCCGGGCACCGGAGAGCGCCAGGGGTTCGGCAGCCTGGCTGATCTGTTCGAGTTCTTGCAGTTACAGACCGAACCCGAGTGCGAGGAAATGCATGATACAGGTGATACACAAAACATTTGGGAAAGGAGACTCTGATGAACCGTAAATTCACATCATCTGCCATGGTGATCTTGGCGCTCGTCACACTGGCTTGCAGCCCCTGCGGCTTGTGTGGGCTATTCGATGGCGAGGGCATACTCGCTCCAACCACCGCGCCGCAGTTAACCGAGCCGCCCCCGACCGAAGCGCCGGCCGTGGAGACGCTAGCGCCCCTTCCTACGGAAGCGCCGGTGACCGAGATGGGGCCGCAACCGGGCTGGCGCATGTACACCAACGGCAACTATGTGCACGAGATCGCCCTGGACGACGACGGCATCCTGTGGGCCGCGACGGGCGGCGGCGTGATCGCCTGGGACCTGGCGAGCGGTGACGCCCACGGCTACACCGTCCTCGACGGGCTGCCCGCCAACGACGTGCATACCGTCGTCGTCTGCCCCATTCCTGATCCCCGCGTCGTCGTCGGCACCGACGAGGGGCTGGCTCTCTACGACCCGGCCAGCGACACCTGGGAGCAATGGACCGAGGAGAATAGCGGGCTCGAAAGCAACGAGGTGGACCGGCTCAATTGCGATCCCGACAGCGACACCCTGTTGATCGGCTATGGCTGGGGCGCAGGTACTTTCGACGCCGCCGCGAATGAATGGCAGTATTTCACGACGAACGATGGCCTGGCTAGCGACTGGGTGGACGAGATGCTCGTCATCGGCGGCGAAACCTGGGTGGTGTCGGGCTTTGGGGTGTCGGTGATCCACGCCGACGGCAGCATCACCACCTACGACGAAGAGACCAGCGACATCCCCGACGAGACGGTGAGATCCATCGCCGCCGACGCGGACGGGAACATCTGGCTGGCGGGGTTCGACGGCCTGCTCAAGTTCCGCGACGGCGTCTGGACGCAGTACAACAGTGACACCGTCGAGGAATTCCCCTTCCTGGATGCATTCGAGGGCGTGGTCGCTGCGCCTGACGGCACCATCTGGGCTGGCAATGGCTTTGGCGACATCTGCCGGTTCGACCCGGCCGCCGAGACCTGCCTGGCGATCTATGACGGCGAGGATGGCATGGTTGGCGATCTGAGCGACCTGTTCCTCGACGATCAGGGCAACCTCTATTACTGCGGCGACGACGGGATCAGCCTGTTCGACGGCAGCCGTTGGCAGACGCTCGTGCTCGATGAACTGGCGGCCAGCAACGAGTACGACGCCATTACCCAGACGCCCGACGGGACCATCTGGTTGGGCGGCTACTTTGGCCTTCAGACCTTGTCCGCCGCGGATCCCGACGCGGCGTGGCAGCACAATGATATGGGGGGCTACCGGGTCAGTACCTTTCATCTCGGTGAGGAGGGGATCTGGATCGGCCACGGCGACGGCGCCAGCTACGCCGACTATGGGACCGATACGTGGACCAACCTGGAGGCAGTGAACGAGCCGGGTGAAGGCGTCTACGGCAGCGTGTACGCGATCACTGAGGATGGCTCCGGCCGGGTCTGGTTAGGTGGGAGTGGTCTGACGGTCTGGGACAGCGACACATACACCTACTACGACCTGCTCACCGACGCGGAGCGCGCGGAGGAAATGTCACCTTTCTACGTCCACGCGCTACTGTACGACGGAAGCGGCGTGTGGGTCGGCGCCTGGGGCCGCCTGCTCTACTTTGACGAAAACGACGAGATCACGATGTGGGATGAACTGCCGGTCGGCGGCACGCCCTACGTGGAGGCGCTGGCCTTGGACATGGACGGCAACGTGCTGCTCTCCGACTCTAGCAGGCTTTTACAATACGCTGGCGGGACGTTCACAGAAATGGCGGACGCGGACGACACGATCAAGTCTATCCTCGTGGACGAGACGGGCGAGATACTGCTCGGCCTGGAGGACCAGGGCGTCAGCTACTACGATGGCAGCGCGTGGTCGTCGCTGACCACCGCCGACGGTCTGCCCACCAACTACTTTGGGAATCAAGCCATCCTCGCGGACAACCTGGGAGCGATCTGGTTCGCTGGCAGAAACGGCGGTCTGGCTCGCTACGCGCCGTAGCGGCACCGGGCTGGCCGGGTCAAGAAGAAACCAGGTTTTTCTGTAAGCAACGCGACAAAACCTGGTTTCTCACCGGCCAATGCCCGATTTACTTTGTCTGTAGAATGACGCTCGAGCAAACGCCAGGAGGCGACGTGAAAGTCAAACGGTTTCTCGGATTGGCCGCGCTGTTTTGCTCGTGCGCGTTGGGCTGCAAGATGACGCGGTACGTGGAGGATGCCGTCTCCCCGGTCTCGTACCTCGAGGACATCTCCCAGGTCTCGTACAGCGAGGAATCGGGCACGATTCTGCCGGAATTGCAGTTGTACGAGCAAATCGTCATCACCAGGGACGGAGTGACGTTGACCAGAAACGGCAGGACGGAGGACACAGAGGTCAACGAGGACACCTGGGAGATCACGGTTGACGAGCAAAAGGTGACGGCCTTCTTTGAGCAGCTCGAGGCCATTGACTGCTCCTCCATCGAGGAGATCGAGCCAGACGAGCCTACAATTGGCGGCGATACCGAGACCTACACCATTCTCTATGCGGGCGACGCGAGATTTTCCCTGGCGTATGGTCAGGGAACCACCTATACCGACGGCGCGTTGATCGTAGAGCCAATAGAGGCGTTCATCAGGAGCCTCGAGTTTCCGGCTGGCGCAGCAAGCCAATACAAGGATTCTATTGGCCAGCCCACCGCCGTTCCTCCCACCCCAGCGCCCACGGGCAGCGACGGCGATACCGCATCCCTGACGATCGTCAACAGCTCCGGCGTGGAAATCCGCTACGTCTACCTGGCGCCCAGTTTTAGCGACGAGTGGAGCGACGACTGGCTGGGAGGCGACGCTATCGCCGCCGGCGAGCGTCTCACGCTGAGCGGCATCCCCTTCGGCGTCTACGACGTGCGGGCCGAGACCGCCGATCACGTCGTGCTCGATACCTGGTTCAACCGGCCTCTCGATGGCCCAATGACCTGGGAGGTATGGGGCGGCGATGGCAGCGGTTGGATCCCCAGGATAGATCAGTGGGCCACTTCCGCCAGCGCCAGCTCCGAGTATGGCGATCCCGACGGGGGCGCCCTCCAGGCCACCGGCGAACCTGATACCGCCGAGTGGGGCGACTATCGGACCGCCTGGGCCTCAGCGGCGCCGGACGGCGTGGACTGGCTGGAACTGGGTTACGAGTTCCCCGTCATCCCCGGCCGGATCAACGTCTACGAGAGCTGCTCGCCTGGCTTCATCGTGCGGGTGGAGGTCGTGGACGAATGGGGTTACTACCACACGGTCTGGGAGGGAGAACCATCGCCCGTCGAGGAGTGTCCCCGTGTCTTTTCCATCCCCGTCGTTGGATTGGACGTCCCGGTGGTGGGAGTGCGCATCCATTTGGATCAGCGCGCGGGCGACAACTGGAACGAGGCGGAAGTTGATCGTGCGTCCGTTGACGCCGTCCAATTGATAGGAACTGAGGTGTAGGGCAGGTTGCCAAGTTGGCAACTATAGGCCCCACTTGATTGGAAAAAGATACGTCAGGAGGTGATACGATTGACGAGTTTCTGAAAGCTACACCCGTGATACGCCACACGTGCAATTACTCGAGATAGGAGGACAAAAATGGACATCGGAAGATCGTTTACGTACATTACGGAAGACCAGGATTGGATCAAGAAGGTGCTGCTCGGCGGCGTCATCACTTTGATCCCCATCGTGGGGCCGTTTTTCGCCTTCGGCTACATGATGGAAACGCTCAGGAACGTCATCGCTGGCCGAGAAGTGCCGCTGCCCGAGATCGGCGACTTTGGCGGCAAGCTGGTCGAGGGGTTGAAGGGCTGGGTGGTCGCGTTCGTCTACGCCTTGCCGCTGATCCTCTTTGCTGTGTGCGCACAGACGGGGAACCTGGCTCCGGTCTTGGCCCAGGAAGTTGACCCGGATATGGCGGATGTTCTGACGGCTGTCTCCATCGGGGTGAGCGCCTGCTGTGGCTGCCTTGTGCTGCTCTATGCCATCCTGATGAGCCTGCTGCTTCCTTTTGCGCTGGGCAGATACGCCGAGAGCGGGCAGGTGGGCGCGGCGTTCAAAGTGAGCGAGGTCTTTGACATGCTCAAGAGCAACGTCGGCCCCGCCTTCATCGTGCTACTGGTGGGAGGACTGGCGGTCTTTGTGGCCGAGCTGGTGGGCCTGATCGCGTGCGGCGTCGGTCTGTTCTTTGCGCTGTTCTACGCCCAACTGGTCATGGCTTTCCTGTACGGCTCGCTCTACCGCCAGGCCAAGCCCGTCGCCCTATAGCCGCGACAGACCTCAATCTATCAAGGATAAGGAGACTTGCAATGAATCGCAAATCTGTACCACTTGTTGCTCTGTTGATCCTGACGCTGGTCACCCTGGCCTGCGGATTGGGCGGCGGCGACGAGGAGCCGACCGCGGCCCCTCCACCGACCAATCCCCCTGTGCCGACCGATACGCCCGAACCGCCCCCGCCGGCGACCGAACTGGGGGAGGAGTATAGCAGCGACTTTGGCGGCTTTGCCTTTCAGGCCATCCCCGGCTACACGGTCGAGGAGGCGTTCGGCTTTGCCAGCATGGAAGCGCCCGACGCCGACCCTGAACTAGGTCCGGCCGTACTGATGATCGGCAGCGCCGTCGAGGAAGGAACGGAAGCGCCCGTCTCCAACGAGGGACTTTACGATGACTTTACGGCCGACCTCGAAACCGGCATACAGGTCTCGGAGCCGCGCGAGATCACCGTCGGCGGCCGGCCGGGGTTGATCACCGACGTCAGCGGCGACTTTGAAGGGGTGGAAATGAACGGGCAGGCCGTCTTTGTGGCGGTCTCCCCGACCCAGCACTTTACCATGTTTGGCGTCGCGCCGGGCGAGCGCTGGCACGGGGAACTCGCCCCCCTGTTCGAGGCGGTCGTGGCCTCGATCAGTTTCTTTGAGCCTACCTCCGAGTTAGATTTTGGGGAGGATGAAATGGGCGAAGAGATCCGACAATGGGCTACTTTTGCCACCGCCAGCTCCGAGTACGGCGACCCCGAGTGGGCCGCCTTCCAGGCCACCGGCGCGCCGGATACGTTCGAGTGTGGTGACTATCGGACCGCCTGGGCCTCCAGCTCGTCCAGCACGGTAGAGTGGATCGAGCTGACCTACGCTACTCCCGTCTACCCCACCGAGGTCAACATCATCCAGACCTACAACCCCAACCAGGTGCTGTTCGTGGACCTGCTCGACGTGGACGGAGAGTATCACGACGTCTACCTGGGAGAGCCTGGGGAGGTGTCCGAGTGTCCCTACACACTCTCCATCCCGGTGGAATATGCCGACTATCAGGTCATCGCTGTCAAAATCACCATTGACCAGTCGGTGCTCGGAAGCTGGAACGAGATCGACGCCGTCGAACTGGTGGGCGTCAGTGAGTAGAGAACGGCGCATGGGCAGGATGAACGGATTGGCTTGCCGAGAATCCGCCAAATCCTGCCCATCCGTGTTGTACGAGGAGGCATGCGATGAAAATCAGAAAACTAACTATAGCCTTTACCCTCGGCCTGGGGTTGACCCTGGCCCTGGTGTGGTTGCTGGGCGGCGGCCTGCCGGTCGCCCGCGCGGCGAGTTTTACTGTGGATGTGACGCACGACGAGAACGACGGTAGTTGTTCCGATGGAGATTGCTCCCTGCGGGATGCAATCATCGAGGCCAACGGAAACGGGGAAGCCGACAGTATCACGTTGGGCGCTGGCAGCCACGTCTTGACCCTCACCGGTACGGGCGAGAACGGGTCCGCCACCGGCGACCTGGACATCACCGGGCCTCTAACCATCACCGGCCTGGGGCCGAGTCAGACGATCATTGATGCCAGCGGCGTCATCTCTGACCGGGTTCTGGACATCCGCTCCGGCGCGGGCACGGTCGTCATTTCTGGGGTGACGATAATGAACGGCAACATCACGGGCTTGGGCGGCGGCATCTACAACTACGACGCCGGCCTGACGCTCGTCAACGTCATCGTCAGCAGCAACGTCGCCACCGGTACCTGGCCCAATGGCCACGGCGGCGGGGTGTACGTCTACCAGGGCAGTGTGACCTTGCAGGACGGTCAGATCGTCAGCAACACGGCCGTGGAGTACGGCGGGGGGCTGTTTGTCAACCGCGATACCGCTGCCTTCACGCAGACCGGCGACAGCATCATCGCTCACAACGTCGTCACTGGCTCACACTCCAGTGCCGGCGGCGGGGTGTACATCTGGGATGGCAGCGTCTCGCTGAACGGGGGGCAGGTTTTCGCCAACACCGCCGGCAGCAGAGGCGGCGGTGTGCGCGTCGGCGATGCCGGCGCGAGCGCCACGCTGAGTGGGACTCTGATCCTGAGCAACACCGCCGGCGACGGCGGCGGCGGGGTGTACGTCGGCGCTGGCAGCGTAAAGTTGAGCGGGGGACAGGTTCTAAGCAACACCGCTGGCGACGGCGGCGGTGGGGTGTACGTCTACGACGGCAGCGCGACGTTGAGTGGGCAGATTTTCAACAACACCGCTGACGTAGGCGGCGGGGTGTACGTCTACGACGGCAGCGTCACGCTGAGCGGGGGGCAGATCGTGAGCAACAGCGCCACCTGGAACGGCGGCGGGGTGTACCTCAGCGCTGGGGCCGCCGCCTTCACGCAGACCGGCGTCAGCACCATCACCCACAACCACGCCGATTACGGCGGCGGGGTGTACATGCTCAATGGCAATGCCACGTTGAGCAGTGGGCAGATTCTAAGCAACAGCGCCACCTGGAACGGCGGCGGGGTGTACGTCAACAATGGCAGCGTCACGCTGAGCGGGGGGCAGATCGTCAGCAACACCGCCGGCAACGCCGGTGGCGGGGTGTACGTCGCCAACAGTAGCGCCGCTTTCACCCAGACCGGCAGCAGCGCCATCGCCTGCAACAACACCCCCTCTGGCCCCGGCGGCGGGGTGTACGTCAACAATGGCAGCGTGACGTTGAGCGGAGGGCAGATCGTCAGCAATACGGCCGGCAGCAGCGGCGGCGGTGTAGAAGTCGTCAACTCGAATGCCAGCCTCGTCCAGACCGGTGACAGCATCATCGCCCACAATCGCGCCGGTAGCGATGGCGGAGGCGTGCGCGTCGTGTACGGCAGCGCGACGCTGGAAGGAGGGCAGATCGTCAGCAACACCGCCGGCGACGACGGCGGTGGAGTGTACGTTTCTAACAGCAATGGCGTCGTCACCCAGACCGGCGGCAGCGTCATCGTGGATAACTATGCCGATGACTCTGGCGGCGGCGTGTACGTCAGAGATGGCACTGCGGTATTGGAGGGGGGGCAGGTCGTCAGCAACACTGCCGACTATGGCGGCGGCGTGTACAACGAGAACGGCACGCTGACCATGCTCAACGCCACCGTCAGTGGCAACCGGGCCGCCTCGGGCGCGGGCGGCGGGCTCTACAGCAACGCCGGCGCGAGCGCCATCACCTACACCACCATCGCCAGCAACACCGCCTCCAGCGGCGGGGGCGGCATCCACCAGGCCGGTGGTGTGGTGCTCCTGCAAAACACCATCGTGGCTTGCAACGGGAACAACTGCGGCGGCACGCTGGTCTCCAACGGTCACAATCTGGACAGCGGCGCCACCTGCGGGTTCACCGCCACCGGCGACATCACGGGCGCCGACCCGCTGCTGGGCCCGCTGACCGCCGACGGCGGAACGCTCGTCCATCCTCTCATCGTCGGCAGCCCGGCCATAGACGAGGGCCTCTGCCTGCCCGCTGTGACGACGGTTGACCAACGCGGCGTGACCCGGCCCCAGGGTTATGGCTGTGACATCGGCGCCTACGAGGCGGAGAGGCCCGTCATCACCGTCACCAAGAGCGGGCCGGCCCGGTTCAGCCCGCAGGATCGCATCACCTACACGCTGTACGTCACCAACACCGGCACGCTCACCGCCACGCACGTCGTCCTCACCGATACTCTCCCCACTGGCGCGGCCTTTGTCACGGCCAGTGACGGCGGTGTAGCAGCGAGCGGTATAGTCACCTGGCCCGTCTTTAGCGTCCCGCCGGGGGATGGCCTGGTCACGCGCACTTTCGCCGTCACCGCCACCGCCACTATCACCAACGCCGACTATCGCGTCTCGTGCGCCGGGGGCGTCGGTGTGGCGGGGAGCGTGGTCGTCGTCACCGAGATCGGGGACTATAAGATCTATCTGCCGCTGGTGTTGCGGAACCATCAATAGCCGGAAGAGACCCTTTGGGTTTTCTGAAACCCAAAGGGTCTAGAGGAGATCATCAAATGCCCAAACTATTCAAGACCGATATATCGTCCGAGGCGGACGTCAAAGTGTTCGTCACGGACATTCGCTCGGAGGCCGACCTGATCGTCTACGAGACGACGAGCCAGTGGGAGGCGACCGAAAGCCCGATCTGGTGCTATACCGACATCCAAAGCGAGGCGGACAAGACCGTGTACTTCACCGATGTGCAGTGGGACGCCGACTTGATCATTTACAAGACAGACGTACAATCAGACGCGGGTTGGGCGGATACTGCCAAGTCGGATCTGCTGTAGCCGCGAATTCCATTCGCGCGAAGGAGGAATTCCGATGAATCGCAAACTTGGACCGATCTTGATCCTATTGGTCCTGGCACTGGTCACCCTGGCGTGTGGCGGCAGCGATGAGCCGGCCAGCCCTTCAGATGGCAAGACGCAAAGTACGGCCTACGTTGTTGGCCCAGTCTGCCAGGGAACGCCGCTGCCTGATGCGCCGCTCTATACGCGAGCGTCAGGCACACACCCCCTCGTTATTTTGGAATTGGGAGACGGTGGCAACTACCGGTATGGCTTCATAGACCCGGACTCTTACGGTTTGCCGGACGGTTGGAATGGGGATTACGTTGAGGATTTGGAGTTGGTGGTCTGTGTTGACCAGGAGGAGAACGCACTCGTCGAGGAATGTGCCTACACGCTCGAAGATGGGAGCGGTACAGTCACTCTCTCTCGCTATTCCACGCAAGTGACGTTTCGACTGTTGGAAGCGCAGACAGGGCGAGAGATCGCTGCCGACACGCTCGTTGGAATGCCCCACGAGTGCCAGGATACGGAGGAATTCATCGAAGGGACGGCCGGCAGTGCGATCTATGGGCAGGTCTATCAGAAGCTCGAAGATTGGCTGCGGCCATACGTAGAGATCCCATAGGCTGGGTCAATCGGGCCAGGTGGCGGCGTGAGAAGAGAAAGTGCCGATGTTCAAATTCTTCAGGGCTGTGTCTGGGGACTATGCGCGCTCTATACTGGTTAGCTTGTTCTCGGTCTTGATCGTCGTCGCGCTGCTGGTGGGCGTCCCAACGTGCGCCCTGGCGCTCGCGGCGGCGGTGTTCTTTGTGGTTGCCATACAGTGATTTTTTATAGTTGTGCTCCCCAGGGCACTGAGGAGACATCTGGAGGGGGGTGACAGGATGGAAAGCGAGAAGCTAAACCAGGTTCAGATCATGTTGCTCGTGACACAACTCTTGTCGGAAATGCGATTTGACGAGCTTGGGGATCTGGCTCGCAAGGATGAGCGGGTCTTTGACCATCTCGTTCAGACATTGAGAGGCGGCAAGGGGCCGTTCTGTTTCTTCGCCGCCACGGCTCTGAGCAAAGTGGGAGAAGCTGCAGTGGAGCCGCTGATAGAGGCGTTGCAGCACAGCCAGTATCCCGTGCGCCAGGTCGCAGCCCTGGCTTTGGGGGAAATAAGAGATCCGAGAGTGGTTGGGAGGCTGGTCGAGGGGTTGGGAGATGAGTACGAGGCGGTGCGACAGGCGGCGGCGGTCTCACTGGGCAAGATCGGAGCGGTGGAGGCGGTTGAGCCGCTGCTCCGGGCGATTGGGGATGAGAGCGAGATAGTGCGCCGGGCGGTGGTGAACGCGCTGGGCATGATCGGCGACGAGAGGGCCTTGCCAGATCTCGCGCGGCTGGAGGCGGAAGATACCGAGGCAGTGGCGGAAAGGGCCAGAGAAGTGATCCGGCAGATTCGGGGGTGAGAGGAGTAGTGTCCGGGCCTTTTCAGCGGATCGTCCCACTGGCGACCGCCTCTCCTTCCCGCAATTCCAGCGTCTCAAAGATCACGGGCAACTCGCGGTTGGAGAGGTCCACCTGCTGGTACACAGCGTCCTGGACCGCCTCCAGTACGAAACCCGGCACGGGCGCGCCGGCCACGCTGATGTCGGTCAGCGCGACGACGGGGATGCCGTCCTCCAGCACCATCGTCGCCTGCCCGTGGATGGAGAGCCGCATCCCCAGCACCTCCACCTCACCCCAGGCCTCGACCACGTCGGGGTGAAATTCGATGCGCGGGTGCCGGAAGGGGATCTCGGGGTGGTTGCCGAGGAACCAGGCGATGCTCTCGGCCGCCTCCTGCCCGGTGACGTGGAGCTCGAACCGCTCGCCGCTGTGTCCGCCCTCTCTGAGGCGCAGGCGCAGGTCGTCCAGGTCCTCCTCCAGCACCGGCTCGGCGACGTAGACGGGGCCGCTGGGTGCTAGCGCACTTGCCCAGGCCAGTCCGTTGGCCGCCAGCAGCGCCAGCGCGATCCACAGGTTGATGGGTTTCAGTAGATTGCGGATGAGTCTGCGCATAGTCTCTCCTATCGAAACCACAGCCCCCGCAGCACCGCCATCCCCACCGGCAGCAGCGCCAGCAGGCACACCGTTGCCCACAGGACGATGGCCCGTTCGGCGGGTAGCTCTTTCTCAATGGGGGCCTCTGCGGCCACGTCGAGCCGTCGCGAGAGCGCCCGCATCCCCACCCACAGCGCCACCCCCTCCAGCGCGACCAATGCCAGCATCCCCACCGCGATACTGACCCCCATCACGTCCGCCTCCCACGGCTCTGGCCCGAAAAAGGCCGCGCCGGAGAGCGCCAGCCACAGCATCAGCCCGCCGTTCCACAGCGCGTGCTGCCCCACCGCCAGCGCCATCGGTCCGGCCCAGAAATCAGGTTTTTTCTGAAAAACCTGGTTTCTTTTTTCCAAAATAGCATGCCACGCCAGCGCCATCAGCCCTGCGCCCAAGGGATGTACCGCTGCCCCCAGCGCCCGCACCAGGAGAATGCCGCCCCAGTACCGCCCGCCGAAGAGGGCGTACAGGACGTTCTCGACCGCCGCAAAGCCGGCCCCCGCCGCCGCGCCCAGCAGGAAAACGTCGCGCCGGGATGTTGTGCCCCGCAGCAGCGGCAGCACGACCAGCGACTTGGCTAACTCTTCCACCAGCGGCGCGACGACCGCCAACTCGAACAGCGCCAGCAGAAAGCCGGGCGAGGTGAGCGCGCGGGCGACCTCGCCTCCGGCCAGCGAATTCACCAGTCCTTCCAATGCATCCAACACCGGGCCGCCCAGGTCGAGCAGGAGCCAGAGGATGGTGAGGGGGGCCAGGATCTCCAGCAGGATAGCGAGCAGCACGGAGACGGTGGCCCCGCCGGAAAAGGCCACGCCCGCCCGCCGCCGCGTGAGCCAGCCTGGCCGCCCATCTACTGCCCAGACCAGGGCGGCCAGCGGCGGCAGCGCAGCGGCAGCGACGATGAACCACGGGCCGAGGAGTGTAGCCAACCCCTCCACCTGCCATAGCCCCAGTCCGGTCGCCAGCGCCAGCACGAATCCACCCACCATACCCCACAGCGGCGGCAGGGACAGTCGCCTTGACGGTTTCTCACTCAAAGCACTGGCGCCCTGGAAGAGCATCGTCCCCCCGCAGACCAGCCCCACGGCCATCAAGCTCGCTGCTCCCAGGCCAAGAGCGCGCGTCCCGGGATCATCGTAGCCGGCCGCCGACGCCGCTACGCAGCAAAAGCCCGGAACCAGCGGCAACGCCGGCAAGAACAGCGCCGCGCCCCAGAGGATCACCAGCGCCTTTGCCCACTGCGCCACTTCTCTAGGCGACGTTCCCTGGTTTTTTGAGTCAACTGGCTGTGTGTCGCTTTTCACTTCTTGGGCCTCGTTGGGGAGTTATTGCACTCGTTCAAACACGGCGCGGGCCAGGGTCAGGGCTTCCTCCGCTTCGACCTTGCTCGGCAGGCCGTTGGGCAATACTCCCGGCAAGGCGTCTGGATAGCGGGTGGGGATGTAAAAGTCATCCAGTCCGACGAGGTCGGCCCTCAAATCGGCCAGCCACTCTGACGGAAGCAGACCCAGCAAATCCGTAATTGAATGAGTGCGAGGGGGTACGCGCCCCTGACGTGCCAGCACGCCTTTGAGAGCTTTTTCGACGCACTGTTGGGCGTGGAAGCAAACCTGGTTGTAGATTCCTTCGTTCAACACAACCTCGGCCACTAGCAAGTCTTCGCGGGCAAAGGCCAGCCAGCGGTTAGTTGCTTCGTTCATAGACGACCCTCCCTTTAGTCAGAATTTCCTCTTGGAAAAATGGGCGCTCCTGGCATAACTGTTCAAACTCTTGAGGAGTGTAGACCAGAATGTCGGTGCCTACTGTGGGTTGGAGCAGCTTTCGCATCTGCCGGAGTCGCTGCAAAAACGGCAGATCGGTTTGTTTGACGATGACCAGGTCAATGTCGGACCAATCCCTGACCTGCCCTGTAGCCAGAGAGCCAAACACGATTACTCGGTCTAGGCCGCCATGTTCGGTCAAGAGACGCACGTAGCGGGCCAATTCTTGTTCCAGGCTTTGTTTTCGTTCGTCAGGTGTCTGTTGGATCATGGTCACATTTACTCCAGTAATTCCCGTTTTGAAGCCGCACCGCCGTAAAACAGACGGTGCTGGCTGGTTTTTTCCTAGCATCGGCTCTTTTAGGCCGATGCACCCAAGCTAGAATTGCCAAAACGGGAATTGCTGCATTTACTCCCACTCCTCCAGCCGCTCTCGCAATTCCTGCGACATCTGCATGATCGCCTCCAGGCTGCGCTCGACCAGGATGGCGACCAGGAGGATGAACACGCCGACGCCGCCAAAGACCAGCCAGGCGTTGACCGAGAGCAGCGGCTCGATCAACTGCCCGCCCACGTCAGTCACCACGCCGACGACGCCAAAGTAGAGGAAGCGTCGCTGCCGCCGCGCGCTGCCCCACCAAACGATGAGCAGGCTCTCGGCCCCCATCAGCAGCGCGTAGGGCCAGCCGCGCGGCTCGGCCAGCGATTGGTAGAAGGAGGAGCCTAAAAGCAGGAGCAGCGCGGCGCGGTCAATCCAGCGGGCCAGTCCCTTGTGGCCCTGCCGCCATTCCAGGTAGCCCACGCCCAGCAGGTACAGCCCCGCCGGCGCCGCGTACCACTGCACCTCGCGCAGGTCCCAGACCAGGAACCATTCCAGGCTCCAAGCACACAGCAGGAGCGCCACCGCGCCGTACCCGCGCCAGTACCAGCCCCGCACCAGCGCCGCCGCCAGGTAGAGCAAGCCGACGAGCGCCAACACTGCCACGGCCATCTGCACGACCGCTACGTCTGCGGCGGTCATCTCCGGGCGGCCCAGGAACAACGAGCGGAACAGCCAGCGCCAGATATTCTTGCCCGCTGCCAGCATCAGCAACCCGGCCAGCGCCGAGATGAACAGCCCCGCTTGCTCCAGGGGGCGTTCCAGCACCCGCAGTGGGCCGGGCTTTTCGGCCCGTCTGTCCCGTCGGGTGTATTCCAGTCCGTACCCCACCAACCCATACCCCAGCGCCAGGAGCGCCAGCGCCCAGGGGCCGTCGGTGTTGGCCGCTTCCACCCAGGTCAGCCGCTGGATGGTGGCCAGGAGACCCAACGCCGCGCCCAGGTAGGGCAGGAGCGGCTGAGACCAGATCACGGCCAGGGCGAGGAGCAGCAGCGCGTGGGTCGTGCTGACCAGGGCGCCGGGGGCTGCGCGCGCGCCGGATACGACCTGCACCGCCAGCAGGTCGAGCGCGACCAGCCAGTAGAGCGGGCGCGACCAGCCCTCCCACAGCGCGCGCAGGCTGGCCAGGGGCGAGCCTTCGCCGCGCCTCCGCTCGACCCACAGCCCGGCGGCGAGGGTGACAAGCGTGACGGGCAGGAAGCCGAACGCCCGCCAAGCGGGGTCGCCGAGCGACTCCGCCCACGCCTGGGGCAGGGGAACGATCCCCTCGGCTGCGGCCCACAAAGCGGCCAGTACACCGGCCTGGGCCGCGGCGACGGCGGCCAGCAGCCAGCCCCGCAAACGAAAGCGCGCCGTCGCCAGCCCGTAGACGAGGGCGGCCAGCGCCAGTGTCGCCGTCAGCCGGCCGGGGTGTCCCACTGAAAGCCCCGCGCTCACCAGCGCGCCGATGTAGCCGCCCGCGTAGAACGGCAGCCCCCACCAGCCGGTCAGGCGGCGGGCGGCCTCCGGGAACCAGCGTGCGGGTCGGCCCCAGGGAAAGTCGCGCCCTTCCTGTGTAAAGGGTAGCAAAGCGGCCGGCGCACCCAGGAAGCGGTCGAGCAGGTGGGCGACGATCAGGGCGACGACGATGCCGGGCCACAGCGCCAGCCCATAGTCGGCGGGTGGAATCCACTCGGCGCGGTCGAGGAAAATGGCGTAGGGCACGGCGGAGAGCGCGGCGGCGGGGGTGAGGAACAGCGGCTCGCGCAGCCAGGCGGCGGAGACGGCATAGATGAGGGCGGCCGCGCCGTAACCCCAGAAAGCAGCGACCTGGTCGTAGCTGGAGATGGCCAGCCCCAGCGCGACGATGGCGTAGGCGGCGGCCATCGGTGGTATGGCATAGCGGCGCGCGGAGGCCCGGCGCAGCGTCCAGGCTTGGAGCAGGTAGACCGCTCCCATCCCGATGAGCCACCAGCCGCGCTGATGGACGTCGAAGCCGAACTCGGCCAGCGCTAGCAGCAGCGCGGCGGGGGGCAGCGCAGCGGCGGGATAGGTCCACAGCGGCTCGCGCAGCAGCCGGGCCGAGAGCAGCGCCAGCCCGGCGTCGTAGAGCAGCGCCAGCGACAGGAGCGGTTGCTCGTAGCTCACCAGCATCGTGCCGACGACGGCGCAGCCGTAGCTGGAGAGGTAGGCGGGCAGCGCATCGGCGGGGTCAATGCGGCGCAGGAAGCGGGCGGCGATAAAGAGCGGCAGCGAGAGCGCGAGCAGCAGCAGGCCAAAGTGGGCATGGGGCAGCCACGGCGCCTGCCAGGCCAGCAGGTAGACCGCCCACACGGGCGTCAGGAGGGCGGCCGGGTAGAGGAAACGGGCTGCGGGCAGGCCGACGCGCCCCCGGCGGTGATCCACCACGCCGGCCAGGACGTAGAAGGTCACGCCCAGCCCAAAGGTCGCGCTGGAGGTGGCGGCGTCGCCCATGCCCCACAGCAGGGCCAGGGGGAGCAGCAGGTGGGCGGTGACGCGCAGCGGTCGCCCGTATCGCTGGCCGGCGATCCTGTCGAGCAGCAGGCCGACGAGCACCAGCGCCCAGGCCAGCACGACCCAGGCCAGCGCGTAGCGGGGTGCGGGCGGCGGTTCCCAGACGTACCAGCCCCGGTGGGTCAGCAGGGTCCAGGGGATAAACAGCAGCGGCGCGGCCAGCCAGAGGAACAGCGCGCGGCGGAACAAGCGCGCCGAGGCCGCGTACAGCGCGACGATCATCAGCAGGCCCATGATGGCCCAATCCTCGCGCACCGGCCCGCCGCCCAGGAGGATCAGGTTGCGGATCAGCGCCAGCGGTATCACGCCGCCGGAGACGGCCCACCCGGCGACGAGCAGCGGTCTCCGGTAGAGCGGCCAGGCCTGGCGGGGCAGCGGGTGTCGCTCGCGCAGCGCGTGCAGCGCGCGCTCGGCTCCCATGTAGATGACGGCCAGGAGCGCCGCCTTGGCGGCCGAGGAGCCGCGTCCCTGGCTATAGACGGTGGCGACCAGCCCCCCGGCGACGACGCCCAGCCAGGCGGCCACGTGGCCACAGCCCTCTTTCTCCTTGAACCAGGCCGCCAGGCCGTAGGTCACGCCCAGCACCAGTTGACCGCCGGCGGCCCACAAGCGGGCCCCGTCTTCCCAGGGGATGTGCCAGGCGACGCGGTTCCACAACCCGCCGCATCCCCAGAAAAAGGTGGCGGCGGCCACTACGTGCGCTGCGCCGTAGAGGGGCGCCAGGAAATCGGAGGCGACCTGTCGCTGCCGTTCCAGCCACAGAGAGAGCAGCACGTAGGCGGCGGGGACCAGCGCCAGCGAGGCGGCCAGTGGGTCGGGCGGCAAGCCCAGATGATCAAGGGCCAGGATGTAGCCGAAGGGGAGCGTAAAGCCGCCCGCGAGCAGCCACCAGCGGATGCGGAAGAGAGCGCCGTAGACAAAGTAGAGCGCGGCCCCGCTCAACAACGCGGCAGCCTGAAGCGGCTGGTCAGGATAGATAGTGGCGACGATGGAGCCGATCACGCTACAGACAAAGCTGACCGTGTACCACGGCGGGCCATACGCTTTGTTGTGGCGCGCCAGCCGGCGGCCCAGCCAGAGGCAGACCCAAGCCAGGGCCGCAAAGCCCACCCCCAGCCAACCGTCGGCCGGCCGCCTCTCGATCCAGACCAGCCAAAAGAGGACGGGCAGCGGCAACGCCGTGGCCCAGTGGAGGATGCTGCGGCGCAGCGGTCCCGCCAACCGCAGCAACCGGTGCAGGCCGGGGTGCTCGTCCCCGTGGGCCAGCCGGGCCGCCCAGCCGGCGAGCGTGATCCAGTTGAACAGCCCGTAGGCCAGCGCGGCCCGGTCGAGCGCGATCAGCGGCGGCAGGAGCGCGAGGCCGGCCGCGCCCAAGCCGGCCGCATAGAGCAGCGGGGTGTATCGCTCTGCCTGGCGGAGCCGGACGGCGGCCGCAACGTGCAAGATGGCGAGCAGCGCCCAGCCGACGCAGTATTGAGCCAGGTCCAGTTTCAGCGTCGTCATCCAGGTCGTTGTCGCCGAGAGGGAGAGCAGGCTGGCGATGAGCAGGAGGCGCGGTCGCTGCCAGAGCACCACCGCCAGGGTCAAGCTCCCGGTCAGCACGAGGTGCGCGGCGGCGGCGGCGGACATGTCGCCCAAGGCCCACAGGGCGGCCAGCAGGATCAGCGCCGCGCCCCATCTGGCGACGGTGCGGCCCTGGGCCTGGCGGGTCTCGTCTGCGGCGCGGTGTTGGAGGGTGTGGGCCAGAGCCAGGTAGAGCGGGGTGAGCAGCGCCCAGCCGAGGGCGTGCCAGGCGAGGGCTGTGCCAGCGGCCTCGAACCACAGCGCCAGCGTCAGGTACAGCGCGACGGGCGCGGTGATGCAGGCGGCGGAGGTCAACGAGCGGCGCGGGCGGCGGGCGGCGGCGACGGTGTAGACCCCGCTGGCCAGCCACCAATCGAGCGATAGCGCCAGGCGGAAGGTGGGGCTGGTGGTTTGGGCAATCCGCAAGCCCGTGGCGATGAGCAGCACGCTGGTGACGGTCAACAGGGCCAGGCGGCGGAAGGGGCGGAGAAACCAGGTTTTTTCCGAAAAACCTGGTTTCTCCGCCGCCAGCATCATCAGCAGCGCCAGGCCGGATAGCGCCGGGGTCCACCAATCGTCGGGCACGCCGATTACCTGGAGCGCGGCGCAGAGGAGGCTGCCACCGGCCGCGCCCACCAGGTAGCCGAAGAATTCGACGCGCAGCAGCGCCGCCGTGATGGTGTAGGCCGCCAGGCAGACGACCGAGGCGAGCAGCCACACCTCGGCCCAGGCCGCGCGGGGAAAGATGTCGGTGGTGAGGTAGACGGCGTAAAAGTCCACCGGTATCAGCAGCGAACCGGTGGCGCTGAGGGCGATGCCGGACTGGCGCAGTTTCATTTTGACGCGCACGTACCAGCCCAGGCCGTAGAAGAACAGGGTAAAGCCGGTGAGGAACGTGATCTGTAGCCAGGGGGCAAAACGACGCCAGTTGAAGGCCACCATCGTGACGGCGGAGATAAAGAGCAGGAACACGCCGACAAAGAGCAGGGCGCGCAGGGTGCGCTCGGAGAGCAGCGTGCGCCAGACCCGTTCCCAGGTGATCGGCTCGCGAGGCGGGCGGGGTGGGGCGGCGGGCTTGGGCGGTGGCTTTGGTGCTGGCGCCGGTTTCTTCTCCGGGCGGCGCAGGCCCAGTTCGATCTCTAGCGCTCTCACCCGCTGGGCCAGGTCGGCGGCGGCGGTCCGGTAGGCGGCCTCGTTTACCCAGGCTCCTTCCTGGTGTAGCCGGGCCAGTGTTTCGTGCAGGCCCTTCAGCAGGGCGACGCGGTCGCCGGGGCGGTCGAAGGCGGGGACTGATGGGGTGTCGGGTTCGGCCAGGCGAGCACGAATCTCCTTGATGCGCTCTTGGCTCTGGGAGATCAGGCCAGTGGCGGTGTCGGGCTTGATCCAACCGCGCGAGATCCACTGATCGAGGAGGTGCAGCAATTGCCGCAAGCGCAGCCTCTCCTGGAGGGCTTGACGGGCTTCTTCGGGCGTGAGCGGCGGCGGGCGCAGTCCCAGCGCGACTTCCAGTTCCCACTGCCGCCGGGCGTACTGTTTCTGTAGCCGGTCACTGGCGGATGGGGGAATGTCCTGCCACTCGGCCAGCTCGTGGAGCAGGTACTGGACGTGGGCCAGTTCCTCGATCTCGGGCAAGGGGCCGGAGAAGCCACACTCAGGGCAGGGAGTTGGAGGTACTAGTTCCCCGTGACCGCAGGTTGGGCACTTCAAGACGACCTCCGTTGGGTTGACTTGGTTTGCGCTGGTGAGTCCAGTATACTACGAATTGGGTGGAGATGCCAGGTTGGAGATAGTGCGACGCGCTTCTAAAGCGCATCGCACCTTCGTTACGGTCCGGCGAAGCGGTACTGCACCGATGGTGCGCCGACCCAGTTCAGGATCTCTTCCAGCGCCGGTATCGTGGAGCGGACCTGGAAACTATAGAGTGTTTCGAGGAAAGAGGGCGTTGGCTTCAACTCGATCACCTGTGGCTCTCCTTCAATGACGCCCAGCTCGGCCGCCTTGGCGATGGCATCGTCCAGCGTGCCGACCTCGTCCACCAGCCCCAATTCCAGCGCCTGGCGGCCGGTGTAGACACGGCCGTCGGCCAGTTCGCGTACTGTTTCTTGATCCAGGTCTCGCGCCTGGGCCACGATCTCTACAAAGCTATCGTAAATCTCGTCGGTGACCTCCTGCCACAGTGCTTGTTCCTCCTCCGTCATCTCGCGGAAGAGGCTGCCCATGTCCTTGCGCGGGCCGGAGGTGATGACCACTACTTCCACGCCGATCTCGTCCATCAGTTCCTCGGCGTTGATGAACTGGCTGATGACGCCGATGGAGCCGGTCAGTGTATCCGGGTGGGCAAAGACGTGGTCGCCGGCACAGGAGATGTAGTAGCCGCCGGAGGCGGCCATCTCGCCCATCCAGACGACGACCGGTTTCTCAAAGTCCAGCAGGGCGTGGTAGATCTGGTCAGAGGCGACCACGCTGCCGCCGGGGCTGTTGACGCGCAGCACGACCGCTTTGACGTTGGGGTTGGCGGCGGCCTGTTCCAGCAGGTCATCCGTGCGGTCGGGGGTGATGCCTGTGGTGGTGAAATAGTCCAGGGGGCCGCTGGTGATGGCGCCGTCGAGCCGGATCACGGCGACGGCGTCGCCTGTGGCCAGGGGGGTCGTGGGGGCTTGGGCCATACGGCCCAGCCCGGCCATGGTGACGAGTCCCGTCCCGACGCAACTGCACACCGGCAGCGTGAATCCCAGCACAAAGGCCAGGAATATCCAGAGGATGGTTCGGTCTCTCATTGGCGCCTCCTTGTGTTCGGATTACGGCACATCGGCGAAGACTGCCAGGGGGGCGTAGGCCACGCCGATCATGCTGGGGCCGGTGTGAGCGCCCAGCACGAGGGACATAGGGCCGACGGGCGACCACGCGCAATCGAATTGCTGGCTGATCAGCTCGCGCAGCATAGCGGCACCCTCGGGGTTCCAGGAGTGGAGCACCTGCACGCGCAGCTTGCTGCCGGGTGCGTGCTGTTCGGTCATCAGGTCAACCAGTCCCTGAACCGCGCGCTTGAACGTCCGCACCTGACCGAGTTGCACGTAGGTTCCGCCCTCTTTTTCCACCCCGATCAGTGGCTTGATGTTAAGCATTGAGGCAAGCAGCCCTTTCATGTGGCTGATGCGCCCGCCGTGGATCAGGTACTTGAGGTCTTTCAGGGTGTAGATGCTGTCGGTGGCGCCGTTGATGCGCTCCATCAGGGCCAGGATTTTCTCTTTGGCCCACCCGGCCTTTAGCGCGCGGGCGGCTGCTTCTACCTGCCAGCCTGGCGCGGCCGAGAGCGTCTTGGTGTCAACCAGGGTGACGTGTGCCTCTGGTACCATCTCCGCGCCTGCCTGGGCTGAGTTGAACGTGCCGCTCAGGCCCGAGGACATGTGAATGGACAGAATGTGGGGGTCGCTGGCCGCCAGTTGGCGGTAGGTGGCGGCAAAATCTCCTGCCGAGGGCTGCGACGTGGTGGGGAGGCTGTCGGTAGCTGCCAGCAGGCGATAGAACTCCTCTGGCTGGATGTCCACGCCCTCGCGGTACGACTTGCCTTCCAGGGTGACGACGAGAGGGACGACGTGGATGGGGATGTCTAGCCCGCTCATTTGTTCTGGTGATACGTCTATCCCGCTGTCTGTTACGATTTGCATAGCTTGTTCTCCTTGCTAGAAGCAATTCCTCAAATGCCTGGTTGAGATCTTCTGGGCGTATATAAAACTTGGGGGAGTCACGTTTTCTGCTGCAATGCCGATGATTGAAATCACCGGCTAATGCCCCAAAGTGCGTTAAAACGCACTAAAAAGCGGCATTCCAACCTGTTTCCAACAGGTTTCGAGTGTCAGCGGGGCATTTCAACGCTCCGCGCTTTGCCGGATTTGGAACGTCAAAAAGCACCGGCTGAAGCCTCCAATCCGGTAAAATGAGAAGTGCTGATCATTATACCCTTGTTTCTGTTTGCTGTACAGCGGTTGTCTTTTGGTGCTTGCTCGTGTATACTAACGGCGCTAAAGGGACTTTTGGCAAGAAAGGAGAGATGGTATGGAATTGCTGTTATCTGCTATATCTGCTGGGGGCCTCTCTGGTGCGGCCGATCAATACCTGTGCCTGATCATCCTGTCGGTGGCGGCCAGGCTTGACCTGGTCAGATTGTCTCAACCGGTCGCCTTTATGGAATCGTGGTGGTTCATCGGCATCGTGGCCCTGTTCTGGGTGCTCACCACCCTGCCAGCCTACAGCTCGCTCTTGAGCCCAGGTGTGATGAACACGGTCAACACGGTGGTGAACTTGCTCAGCGGCTTTGTCGTTCCGGCTTCGGCGGCGTTGTTGACGCTGGCCTCGGTGGGCATCATCGCCGAGATGAACCCGGAACTGTACGATGTGCTCCAGACGTTGCAGATATTCGATTCCAGCGGCCAGTCCGTTGGCGCGGTCGGCTGGTTGATGGCCGGCGGCGGCGCATTGACGGCCTCCGCACTGACCGGGGCCAAGTTCCTGGCCAAGCCGGCGATCAGCACTGCGACCGGAACAGCGGGTACTGCGTCTGCGCCGATGTATGCGACCCTGGAAAACGCGGCCGCCATTCTCCTGATGGCGCTGGCATACCTGTTGCTCCGTGTGAATCCGTGGTTGCTGGTGGGACTGCTGGCGGCGGTCGTGTTGGTCATCCTGGGTGCGCTGGCGTGGGCGGTATATCAGTTGCGCAGGCTGGGGAAAGGCATTGGGCGGCTGTTGCGCCTGATCGAGGAGCGGCCTGGGGCTGGCCTGTCAGTCGTGGCCGAGTTCTTGGTGTGGGGGTCGGGCTGGCTGATCTGGAAGCATTGGAACCGCGGGCTGGTGCGGTTGGTGTTGTGGGTGCTGTGGGTGGCGGTGGTCTTTATCGGCATACCGGCCGTGGGAACTGGGCTGGGCGCTGCTCTGGCAGTCGTCCCGCCGCTGGCCTTTCTCGCCACGCTGTTCGCCCTGAGCGCAGAGGCGGCGGTGGTGATGGTGGGGCTTTACGCCGGCGCCAGGTCGGCCCGGTCGCTGATGGAGACTTGGCCGGCTCTGGAAGCAAGGCCCCAGGCGACTGCGCCGGCTTGAGACGTCGTTGCACCGGGCGCAGAGCCAGAGGGAGCGCCGGTAATGCAAGCTCGCAAAGCACTGCCTCCGCAGCCTCCGCACGTATCCTCCCCATGAGGTAACTACATTGACAATGTTAGATTCCAAACGACACTACAACGAATTGGGAAAGGAGCGAACTTTTTGCCGCTGCACGAGGCCAATCCTGGCTACAAACGCGGTTGAACGATGTGCCTCAATTCGTTTTTTCTAAATTCGCTGTAGTGTTTCGCCCAATCTAACATTGTTGTTCTACTCTGACGATGTCACATTTCACGCAAATGGTCTATCTGACGTGCAGAGGCGGGATGTGGCGATCCCTGGCAAGCGATTGTCGAGGTAGGAAAGGGGCGGCGTTAGGATTGGGGATTCGAACTGGCTAAACATTGACACAACCGCCCCACCCGGTTATAATCTCCCCCACGCTCGTAGCATTCCACAGAAAGGAACGGTATGAAAAAATCAGAGACCTGGCAACTCGTCGTCATTATAATCGTCGCCCTCGTGGCCCTGTTCGTGGCCCTGAACATCGAACACCCAGATTGGGCCAAGAACCTGGTCTTTTGGCAGCCGGAGGAGCAACGGGACATCGCACTGCGCCTGGGGCTTGACCTGCAGGGCGGCCTCCAGGTGCTGCTGGCCGCCGACGTGCCCGCGGGGCAGGAACTCGACGCGAATTCGATGGAGACCGCCCGCCGCATCGTCGAGAACCGCGTCAACAGCCTGGGGCTGACCGAGCCAATCGTGCAGGCGCAGGGGGAGCGCCGCGTCATCGTCGAGCTACCCGGCATCGAGAACCCTGAACAGGCGGTGGAGACGATCAAGGGCACCGCGCTACTCGAGTTCGTTGACGCCGGATACACCCCGCTGTGGGCCGGCACCGTCGTCACGACGACTATGGGCGGGCCAAGTTTCGCCCCCTCTGGAGAAGTAACGCCAACCGGCGCCGCCAGCAGCCCCACGGCGGAAGCGGAAGTGATAGCGCCCGAACCTACAGAAGCGGCGGAAGAAGCAGCAGAGGGAACACTCCCTATGCCGGAGAATCCTGCCGACCGGAACGGTATGTACGGCGAGCCGCCGGAGATGCAGATTGATCCCAACGAGAGCTACGTCGCCACCATCTCGACGGCCAAAGGGGACATTGTCGTCGAACTGTTCGCCGACCGAGCACCCAACACGGTCAACAACTTTGTCTTTCTCGCCCGCCAGGGATTCTACGACAACACGACCTTCCACCGCGTCATCCCGGATTTCATGGCCCAGGGAGGCGACCCCAGCGGCACCGGCAGCGGCGGCCCGGGCTACGCCTTCGCCGATGAGTTCCACCCAGAGTTGAGGCACGACAAGGCCGGCATCCTTTCTATGGCCAACTCTGGCCCCGATACCAACGGCAGCCAGTTCTTTATCACTTACGCGCCCACCCCCCACCTGGACGACATGCACTCTGTGTTCGGGCAGGTCATTGAGGGAATGGACGTGCTCACGGCCCTGATGCCCCGCGATCCCGCCGCGGCCACGTCGCCCGGTGACGCGATAGAAAGGATCACCATCACGACCGGCGAGGGCGCGATCACGCCCACGACGGGGATCACCCCCACCGTCGAAAGCCCCGTGACGCCGGCCGCGCCCGAGCCGGCGATATACGAAACTATCCTCACCGGCGCTGGCCTGAAGAACGTGGGGCTGGATAGTACCCAGCAAGGAGGGTACATCATCCCCATCGAATTCAACCCGGACGCCGCCGAGGTATTCGCCGAGTACACGGCGTCCCACGTGGGGCAGTATCTCTGCATCGTGCTGGACAAGGTCGTCATCTCTTGCCCGACGATAAACGAACCCATCCCCAACGGCCAAGCCTCCATCTCCGGCCAGTTCACTCTCGAGTCCGCGCGCCAGTTGGCGATCCAACTGCGCTACGGCGCGCTCCCCGTCCCGCTAAAGGTGGAGAGTTTCAACCGCATCGGGGCTTCGCTGGGGGCCGAATCGGTGGAGAAATCTGTCCGCGCCGGCGTGATCGGGCTGACCATCGTGCTGCTCTTTATGCTGGTCTACTACCGGCTGCCGGGCGGCCTGGCCGCTCTGGCGCTCATCATCTACGTGTTGCTCAACCTGGCGCTCTACAAGCTGGCGCCGATCACGCTGACGCTGCCGGGCATCGCCGGGTTCATCCTCTCGGCGGGGATGGCGGTGGACGCCAATATCCTCATCTTTGAGCGTATGAAGGAGGAACTGCGCCAGGGAAAGAGACTGGCGCGGGCCATTGACATAGGCTTTGATCGCGCCTGGCCCTCCATCCGCGACGGGCAGCTTTCGACGCTCATCATCTGCGCCATTCTCTTTTTCTTTGGCACCAACTTTGGGGCCAGCATCGTGAAAGGCTTTGCCATCACGCTGGCCATCGGTACAGTCGTCAACGTCTTTACGGCCGTGTTCGCCACGCGCTCGTTCGTGCGGCAGGTCGCCGATTCGGCCGGCGAGTGGCTCGCCGAGCGCGAGTGGTTGTTGGGAGTGTAACAATGTTCAATATCGTTGAAAAACGCCGTTGGTATTTTATCCTTTCCGCTTTTCTGGTCACGCTGAGCGTCGCCGCAATGGTTGGCTCGGCGCTTCAATTTGGCCAGCCTTTGCGGATGGGCATTGATTTCACCGGCGGCTCTATCTTTGTGCTCAAGTTCGATGGAACGGTCAGCGAAGATGATCTCCGCACGGCTTTTGGCGATTACGGCCTGGAGGGGGCCATCATTCAACCCCGGGGAGCGCCGGAGGAAAACACCTGGCAGGTACGCACGCGCGAGGTCACGGCCAACGAGGTAGGCAGCCTGCTGGACGCGATCGAGACACAGATCGGGGCAATTGACCGGGACGCGCTCAATTTTGACACCGTGGAACCGGCGGTGGGCGGCGAGGTCGCCCGCGCCGCCGGGCTGGCGATTCTGGTCGCCTCCTTGGTCATCGTGGTCTTTATGTGGTTCTCCTTCCGGCGCGTGCCCAACGCCTTCCGCTACGGCGTGTGCACCATCGTCGGCATGAGCTACAACCTGATCATCTCTTTCGGCTTTTACGCGCTGATGGGCGTCCTGGCCGGCTGGGAGGTGGACGCGCTCTTTCTCACCGCCATCCTGACCGTGATCGGCTTTTCGGTGCAGGACGTGATCGTCGTCTTTGACCGCATCCGCGAGAACATCCCCAGGCACAAGACGGAACCGTTCGAGAAAGTGGTCAATCGCTCCATTTTGGAGACCATCCACCGTTCGTTGGCGACGCAGCTCAACGCCATGTTCGTGATGGTCGCCATCATCCTCTTTGGCGGCGCGACGATCAAGCCCTTCATCGCCACCATGCTGGTCGGCATGGTCAGCGAGACCTACGCGGCCATCTTTATCGCCGTGCCGCTGCTGGTCGTCTGGGAAAAAGCGGCCTCGCGGCGACGGGTAGCGCAGGCGATGGCATAAAGGCAAGAAGCGGGAGGCGAGAGGCGGGAAGAATGGCAAGGTTCGACTACGAGGAGTGGCTGGCGCAGGTCCCGGATAGTATCAAGCAAGATCCTCTATGACTCCACCGAAAAAACCACAAAGTACACGAAGGATTTCAAAATGTAACTTGAAAAAATTGTTGATTATGAGGCTCTTTACTCACCATTCGCGTAATCCGTGACCACTATGGTGAATTCTATGCCAGGCCAC
>CAYMWP010000044.1:0-30833 GCA_964393895.1 uncultured Anaerolineales bacterium
ACCCCGGGCACCATAGATGTCTGCCGGCGCGCTTTACCCGGTAAACAAATACGGCTTATTTAAGCGACTGGAGTCTGGCGAAAACCCCGGTTTTCGGAGGTTTTTGAGAGGGTGGTAGCCTGCTCCAGGCAATACCAGTCCTATTGGAGCGAATGGGATGACTCTACTGAAAAAACCGGGGTTTCAATGGTTTTATGGGACAGCGCCCCACTTTTGGCTCAAAATTGACGTGTTTGTGGGAATATCTCACCAAAAAACCTGGTTTTTGGGCATTTTATCCCCACCGACGAACAAACCAACACCTTTTTTCGCATTACGGTAAAAGTAACACGTTTGTTACAGAGCTACACAGAGGAGCCACGGAGAGCCTCAGAGTGCTTTTCTTTGTGTATCTCTGCGTCTTCTCTGCCGGATGTTGTTTATCCGCTATCTCTGTGTAACAGTGCGACTGTTGCCTCAACGCCTTTTTTCAGGGAAGCCATGGGATTCGTTCCACTGGTATTGCACATGTGAATGGCTTGCCTGAGCGCTCGGCAGGGCAACAAGACGCCTTGCACACTGATATAAATATCACGCCTACTCTACGGGCGGGTGCCCATAGCGGCAAAGCCGCTGGTGCCTTTGGCGTTTCTCTAACGCGCCCATTGAAGCCATTAGTGGTATTTTCTACTATTGCCCCGAAAATGGTTGGGGGACAAGATGGCATCACCGAGAGGAGCAAAAGATCGAGTTCGCTGAGGTTCGCTTGACCGCGCGTCAATGTCCGGGAGGCTGTGCTCAGGATTCCACGCCTTTGACGTACCGGTCAAAGAACTGGAGCGAGTGTTGCATCGCCGTCCCAAAGTTGTTTGAGATGTTGTGGTTATCGCCGGGGTAGGTGTACAGTTCGACGGTCTGGCCAAGCTCTAGCATCCGCGCGTGCAGGTCCGTGGAAAACTTGAGCGGCACCGACTCGTCCGCCGCGCCGTGGTGAAGCTGAAGCGGCCCCGACAAATCGCTCAGGTAGGACGTGGGGTCAATAGACGCCCAGAACGCCGGGTTCTCCTCGAGAGAACCAAAAGTCTCTACCATCTCCTCGTGTTCCCAACGGCGGTCAGCGCGGTCAGGGTCTGGCGTTGGCGTTGGGCGGTCGGCGAACCTGCGTCGTCGCCATTCCAACAGGCCCGCATAGTCCGCCACCATGCCAGCCCAGATGACGCCCGCCTGGATATCCTTCGTCACGACCATCGCGCGCAAGGTGATGCCCCCGCCCATCGAGTGCCCCCACATGCCGATCCGACCGGGATCAGCGTCTGGATACTGCTTTACAGAGGCCACCGCGTTGAGCACGTCTACGGTATAATCCGGCCCGAACGATCCGGTCGCCTCGCCCTCCGAGTCGCCGTGCCCACGATAGTCGGGGCGGAAGACGATGTACCCGTTCCTGGCAAACCCATCCACGTAGGCGACGTACCGCTCGGTCGTGCGGTACTCATCGGGAGGAATGTAGCCGTGATTGAACAGGATGACCGGCCAACCGCTTTCCGGTTTCTCCCCCTGGGGCACGGTCAGCAAGGCGTAAATCTTGAGCCCTTCGGACTGGTAGGAGGCGAGATACCGGTCATAGTTGGAACCGGGATCCAGCTCCTGCTCGATCACGATCTCGCTGCCGGGATAGGTCTGCTCCCGCATCACCTCGATCATCAAAGGATGCGTCGGCGTGGGGGTTGGCGTGGGCGTCGGCGTATAGGTAGGGGGTGGTGTCTGGGTCGGCGTGGGTGAGGGAGTAAAAGTCGAGGTAGCCGTCGGCATAGGGGGAGTGGCCGTCGGGGACGCAACACTCTGAAGACCGCCGCAGGACGCCATCAAGAAAACGCTCAGGATCAACAGGCAGCCAACAAGAAAAGAGTGTAGCCGCCTCTTGGATCCTGAGAATCCAATTGGTTCCCCTCCCGATGACAAGAACACGCCCCGTTCTCCAACCCAGGGCCGTAAGCCCTGGAAGCTGTGTGTATGACCGATACTCGCTGTCTGAATTCTCCTACAAAAACGCTCCTTCGCCAAGGCAGGTGCGCCGGTCAGGTCACTCCGCCGCCCGCTCGGTCAGCAGCTCGATCAGTGGATTCAACAAGGGACCGAATTGCCTGCCACCAGCACCAGCACCACCGCCCGCTCCGCCAGGCCTACCCCCGCCGGCCTCCATGGTGGCGCGCATATTGGCCCGCTCCTCTTCGCTCAGGTTGCCAAATTGCCCACCTCCTGGCCTACCCCCGCCGGCCTCGGCGGTCGCGCGCAGATTTTCCCGTTCCTCATCGCTCACATCACCAGCGCCAGGGAAACCACCTCCCATACTCACTCCCTGTTCCTCCATCCAGGCCCGCAGATCCTCCTGCGTGAGCTGCATGGCAGCGATGGCCTGCAATTGCTCCTGGGTCATCGCCCCCTCAATCTGTTTCAGCAGGGCGTTCACCTCCGTCTGAGCGGTCACGCCGCCCTGCATTGCCCGCCAGAGCGGGAGCAGCGTCGTCGCCTGCTCAGGTGTGATGGCCTGCTCCGTCCCCTCCAGTTGCATCGTTCCAAGCAGCAGTTGGTTGCTCGCGTTCAGTGCATCGTCGTAAGACGTATCAAGAACCTCGCTAGTGTAGGTATCGCCGCCCACGCTTGCTGAAGCCTGGGTGGCCTCCTCTCCCCCGCACCCGACCAACGCCCCGACCACAAAAACCAGCGCTAATCCAATGTGCCAAACTTTCATCGCTTTCCTCCATAATCGTGGTTTGCTGATTCGCTCTCTCGCTGACTCGCTCACTCCCGCCGCAACGCCTCGATCGGGTCCAACTGCGCTGCCCGGGTGGCCGGATAATAGCCGAAAAAGATACCGACCGCCGCCGCCGCGCTAAAGGCGAGCGGGATAGATTCCGTCACCAGCTCGGTGCGCATCGTGCCCAGTTCGTTGAAAAGATACGAGCCGCCCACACCAGCGATAACGCCTACTAGCCCACCAAGCAGACTCAGCATCACCGCCTCGAACAGGAACTGGAGCCTCACGTCGCGGGGGCGCGCCCCCAACGCCTGTCGCAACCCGATCTCTCGTGTTCGCTCGGTCACGCTGACCAGCATGATGTTCATGATGCCGATGCCGCCCACCACCAGCGAGACCCCCGCCACCCAGGCCAGCAGATCGCGGAACGCCTCGGTCGTCGAGGCAGCCGTGTCAATGATGCTCTCCTGTGTCGTCAGGCTAAAGTCGGGCGACGCCGGATCCACGTCGTGCTGCCGGATCAGCACCGTCGTCACCTGCGACATCACATCCTCCATCACTTCTTTGCTCTCGGCCGAGACGTAGATGGTGCGCACGCTATCGCCGCCGAACCGCGCGAAAGTGAACTTTTTGAACACCACAGTGAGAGGGATGTACACCCGGCCGTCATAGTCAGTGTTGCCGACCACGCCCTTCTCTCCCATCACGCCGACGACGGTGAATTTAGTCGAAGCGATCTTGATTGATTGGCCGACAGCACTCTGCTCACCGAAAAGCTCATGAGCAACGTCGTACCCCAAGACGACGACCTTGTTGACCCGGTCGTTGTCTATGTCGGTCAGAAAGCGACCCTCCGCCACGCGGTAGTCGCGCACATCGGGAAAACCAGCCGTGGTGCCGACTATCGAAACATCCTCCAACGTCGTACTGCCAGCCTTTACTGTTTGGTTCGTAGTTTGCTCTGCCGAGACGCCGTTGATGCCAGTCACGTTTTGGGCAATAGCGTCTATATCTTCGTAAGTGAGGCCCGGCATTCTCCCAGCGCCGGCGCCCATACCTGAACCGAAACCACCCCGGCTGAACGAGGGCATCACCATAACCAGATTGGCGCCCAGTGCGTTGATCTGATCCGCAATCTCGGCCTCGGCCCCCGCGCTGACCGCCATCATCACGATGACGGCCCCCACGCCGATGATGACGCCCAGCGTGGTCAGGAACGAACGGGCCTTGTTGAGGGTCAGCCCCTCCCAGGCTACCTTGAACGTCCGCCACAGGCTCATAGCTTTCCCCCCTTCCTTTTTGCCCCGTTCAACTTGTCGGAGACGATCTGTCCATCCAAGAAATGTATGACTCGCTCCGCGTGATCGGCGATGCCAGGCTCGTGAGTCACCATCACGATGGTCACTCCCTGGTCGTGCAGTTTATGCAGCAGCTCGATAATCTCCTCGCTGGACTGGGTGTCCAGATTGCCGGTCGGCTCGTCGGCCAGGATTAGGGATGGGTCGTTGACCAGCGCCCGGGCTATGGCCACCCGCTGTTGCTGCCCGCCAGAGAGCTCGTTGGGCCGGTGATGTGTCCGATCCCCAAGCCCCACCAACTCAAGCGCGGAGACGGCGCGTTCGTGACACTCCCCATCGGTCAGATGTTGATGACCGTTGTACAACAGGGGCAGCATCACGTTCCTGGCGGCGGTAGACTTGGGCAGCAAGTTGTACGACTGGAAGACAAAGCCGATCTGGCGGTTGCGCACCCCGGCCAGCCTGTTCTTGCTCAACCGACTCACGTCCTCCCCGCCCAGCACGTAGGTCCCGCTCGTTGGGCGGTCCAGGCAACCCAGGATGTTCATCAACGTGGACTTGCCCGAACCGGAAGGCCCCATGACGGCGACGAACTCGCCTCTTGCGACCGTTGCACTTACGCCTCGCAGCGCGTGGACGGCGATCGCGCCTGTGCCATAGATTTTGGTCAGATCTGTGATTTCGATTAAACTCTCGGTCATAATTCTCCCATCGTAATGCGTGATGCGTGATGCGCAATTTACGTTTTACGCATTACGTTTTATTATCCTCCAAATATCCGCAGCCCCGGCCCGCCAGGCGGCATCATTTCCTGCTCGGGCACTTCTACGTCCGTGCTTTCCTCCACGCCCGTGCTGACGATCTCGCCCAGCTCCAGGCCAGAGATGATCTCGGCGTTGACAAAGTCCATCAGTCCCACCTCGACCGGGCGCAATACCATCTCGCCGTCCGGCTGCACCACAAAGACGGCGTACTGGCCCTCTCCCAGCTCGCGCAGCGCCTGCAACGGGACGAGCAGTGTATCTCTGGACTCGGCGGAGATGACCTCGACTTCGGCGTTCATACCGCCGAGGAGCTTGGTCGGATGGGAAGCGAGATTCACGCTCGCCCAGGCTTGCAGGGCCAGCGTGCCACCCACTGACACCAGCGCCGGGTCCACATGGATGACCTCTCCAGTGAAGATGTCGTCCGGCAGGGCCTCGAAGATGATCTCCACCCGGTTGCCCACCGTCACACCACCCAGGTCCGACTCTTCCACCCAAAACTGGAGCACTGGCTCTTCCAGATCGGCCAGGGTGATGATGGAGGCCGTGCCAACGCGCTCGCCGGGTGTCGCCGTCACGTCAACCACGGTGCCGTCGAAAGGGGCGCGCAACTCGGCCGCTTCCAGAGCGTCCCGCGCATCGTCGAGCGCCAGCAACGCCTGGTCCGCCGCCAGTTCGGCCCGCAAGACCGTATCCCTGGTTGGCTCGCTTTGCAAGAGCTCCAGACTCTCCAAAGCCTGGTAGACTCTGTTTTGAGCCTGATCCAACTGGTTCCAGGCCTCCAGTTCCTCCATCTCCGCCTGGCGCAGGGTTACGTTCAAATCGTATTCGGCCGAGGCATGGTCGTCCCAGGACTCCTCCAGGCGATCCTGACCGACGTCGTTGCCATTCTCGAGCGTGTGGTATTCGCCTGCGGCCCACTGGTACTCGATGTAGCGGGAGCGCACGGCAGAATCGAGGTCCGAGTTTAGGGCAGAGTCATAAGTGTACTGCGCGACCGTCAGCGCGACCTGGGCACTCTGCAAGGAGGCGCGGGCGTTTGCCAGCTCTGCATCGGTCGGCCCTTCAAGAGCTTCTTCCAGGCTGAGTTGAGCCAGACGGGCCTCGATTTCGGCCTCGGCCACGGCCACCTCCAGATCGTCCATCTCCAGCCGGGCCAACACGTCACCCTCTTGCACCTGATCCCCGATTTCCACCAACACCTCGTCCAGATAACCCTCACTGTGGAAACCGAGATCAACCTCAGACGCCGCGCTCAACGCGCCAGATCCACTGACAGAGACGATCACGTCCCCTCGAGACACCTGAGCAGTCGTGATGACCTGCTTGGTCACTTCCTGACTCGGCCGGTAGACGTAGCTGTAGTAAGCATACCCGCCGCCCGCAAGCGCCAGCACGACGATCAAACTAATCCAGAAGGCTTTTTTACGAAACATAGCTCCTCCAACTGTACCCCACTAGAACGCAGATTGACGCTGATGCACGCTGATTCCCTGGTTTATCTGCAAAAGTCTGCGTTAATCTGCGTTCCATCATTGCGTCCCTCCTACGCTGACGATATCTCCGAGTTCCAGGCCGTCAATGATCTCGGCGTTTGTGAAATCCATCAACCCCACTTCAACCGGGCGCATCTCTAGTTCCCCGTCAGACTTGACGACAGAGACCACATACTCGCCCGGCGACACCTCTTGCAACGCCTCCACCGGCACGAGCAATGCGTCCCTGGCCTCGGCGGCGATGACTTCGATTTCGGCAGTCATACCGGAGAGCAGGTTGACCTCTTGAGAACTGGAGGGAAAACTCGCCCAGACCTGAACGGCCGGGGTGTTATCCACCGTCACCAGCACCGGCTCCACGCAAACCACCTCTCCAACAAAGACGGCGTCTGGAAAGGCCTCAAAGACAATGTTCGCTGTTTTGCCCACCGCGACGTTGCTCATATCCGCTTCCTCGACCCAGAAGCGCACCAGCGGCTGCGCCATGTCGGCCAGGGTGAGAATGGCCGAGTTGGCTCCCACCTGCTTGCCGACCGTCGCCGTAAAGTCCATCACGGTGCCACTGAAGGGAGCGTAGAGCAAGGCTGCTTCCAGATTGGCAAGCGCCTTTTCACGCGCCAGCAACGCCTGATCCGCCGCCAACTCGGCCCGCGTGAGGGTGTCCGTGAGCGGTTCGCTCTCCAGGAGCTGCAAATCCTCCCACGCCTGGTTAACAGCGTTCTGAGCCTGGGTCACCCGGTTCTCGGCCTGGGCTTGCTCGGCGAGCACATCGTTGACGGCCTCATTCCACCGCCCCTCCGCCGAGATCATGGCGTTCATCGCCCAGTCGTGATCGGCCTGGCTGAGATGCCCCTCCTCGTACTTGGCTTTCTGCGCCTGGTAGTAGCCGACCCACCAGTCGAACTCGACCTTGCGGGAATCCACAATAGCATTCAGATTGGAGTCGAGTGTATTTTCGTGGGCGTCCTGCGCCAACTCTAACTCGACCTGAGCATCCCGCAAGGCGGCCCTGGCATTGGCCAGTTCGGCGTCGCCGGGGCCATCGCGCACTTCGGCCAAGTCGAGCTGGGCCAACTGCACCTGGACGTCAGCTTCAGCCAGGGCCCGTTCCAGGTTCTCCGTCTCCAGCCGGGCCAACACATCGTCTTCCTGCACCTGATCGCCGACCTCCACCAACACCTCGGCCAACACACCGCTGGTATGGAAGGCCAACTCTTGTTCAGCCGCAGGCACCAGTTCACCACTGCCCTCGGCCGTGATGACGATATCGCCCTGCGTCACGGTCGCCGTCTCCAGCGTCGGCTCCGAGGGTTCCTCGGCCAGGGAAAAGTAGCGCGCGTAGGCGACATACCCGCCCCCAGCTGCAAACAACAGAGCAATGATTGAAATGATCCATATTCTGCGTTTCTTCGTCATACCTCCTCCAGTTAAATCCTAGATTTGGGGATGGGGAAGCTGAATCCGCCGATCTTGAATCTCCGCCTCTATGGCCGCTCCTCCAATGTCACCTGGACTGACTGTTCCTCGCCATCTCGGATGATGGTGAGCTCCACCGTATCGCCGACGGTGGTCCGGGTCTCCAGGCACACTGTCAGTTCCTGCATATTGTCAACCGCTTCACCATTCACCGCCACGATGATATCTCCATCCAACGGGATCTGATAGCGTCCAATGCGCACCACGCGGCTACCGCCCCGTATGCCGGCCTGGTCCGCCGGAGCACCCTTCACTGCCTCAATCACCAGCAGCCCCGTGTCCACAGGCACATTCATCCCGGCTTCGCGGAGCACGTCCGCCGTCGCAGGCGTCAAGGTCAACATCTGCGCGCCCAACCAGGGATGAGGATAGTACCCACGCGCGATCAACTCTGGCACCACGCGCCGCGCTGTACTGACCGACACCGCAAAACCGATACCGGCCGAGGCGCCGCTGGGGCTGATGATCTGCGAGTTGATGCCAACGACGCGCCCTTCGAGATCAAGCAGCGGGCCGCCCGAGTTGCCGGGGTTGATCGCCGCGTCGGTCTGGATCGCCTCGCCGATGAAACCACCATCCGAGTTTTCGATGACCCGGCCCAGGGCGCTGATCACACCGGTGGTCAACGTCTGTTCCAAACCAAAGGGATTGCCGATGGCAAGCACAAACTGTCCCACCCGCAACTGGTCCGAATCGCCCAAAACCAATGGCTCTGGCAGATCTGCGCCGGCGTCAATGCGTATCGCTGCCAGATCGTTGGACGGGTCTGCGCCGACGACTTCCGCCTCGTACACCCGACCATCGGCCAGGGTGACCAAGAGTTCTTCGGCGCTCTCGATCACGTGATAGTTGGTGACGATGTGCCCATCCGTGTCGTACACAAAGCCGGAGCCGCTCCCCTCTTGCGGAATTGCCCGCATAAACATGTCGTAGGCATAACCACGGTTGGTGATGTTGACCACGGCCGGACTGACCGCCTCGTATACGGCGATGACTTGTGACTGAAAAGCGTTTACTGCTTCAGCCTCGTCGCCATTCTCGTAAGGAATGGCAGTCATGACTGATGGTGCTGCCGTTGCCGTGGGAGAGACGCTGGCCGGCTCAGGCGTAGAGCTAAAAGTCGCAATGTCGCTCAGTCCACACCCGATCCCTGCAAACAGCAGCAAAAAGCAAACGACGATTAGGCTTACAATCCTTTGGTATTTCACCTTCACTGTGCTACTCCTCTGTGCATTTGATTCACTTTAAACGGGAATTGCGGATCCGATTTGGGCGGAATTCGTGTCACTCGCCATTTGTGACATTCGTGATGAAAGTGTACGGTAGTGAATCTCATAGTTCAGCTACCGGCAGTGTGAAAGTGAACTGTGTCCCGTGACCCACCTTACTCTGGGCTTCGATCTGTCCCCCGTGGGCCTGGATCACTTGCCTGGCGATGGCCAGCCCCAGCCCCGCCCCCCCGGTGGCCCGCGACCGTGACCTGTCGGCCCGGTAGAACCGCTCAAAGACGTAGGGCAGATCCTCGGCGGCTATACCGGTCCCCGTATCTCGCACACTGACCTCGACCCACTTGTCACTGAGATGTGCAGCTATGCAGATCTCCCCACCCGACCCCGTGTGGGTCAGGCCGTTATCCAGCAGGTTGCGCAACACCTGGCCAATCCGCTGGGGGTCAACGTCCACGAGGGGCAGGTTCTCCGCCAGGTCAATCCGTAACCCGATCCCTGCGCCCTCCGCCCGATGGCGCACCGCTTTGACGGCTCCACCCACCACGCCGGCCAGGTTCACCGGCCGACGCTCCAACCTGAGCTGCCCGGCCTCAGCCAGGGCCAACTCGTGCAGATCGTCCACCAGGCGGTTGAGGAGCATGGCCTCTTCGTGGAGAGCGTCAATGATGCGCGGCTCAGGCTGCACTACGCCATCCTGGAGCGCCTCCAGGTAACCCCGGATGCTGGTCAGGGGGGTGCGCAACTCGTGGGCCACGTCGGCCGTCATATTGCGGCGCAACTCTTCGAGCCGGGCCAGCCCGTCGGCCATAGAGTTGAAAGCGCGGGCCAGGTCGCCGATCTCGTCAGAAGATGTGGCTTCCACGCGCTGGCTCAAGTCCCCGGCCTCCATCCGCCGCGCGGCCGTCGTCAGGGCCTCCACCGGCGCGAGAATGCGGCGCGAAAGACCCAGGATGAGCAGCACCGCGCTGAGGCCGGCGACGACGGCGACCAGCAACGAGGTGCGGTTGACGGAAACCAGGAACCCCTCGCCGCCCGGAGGGGGCGACCAATCGGGGATACCGACGTAGAGGGCGCCTACCGGTACCCCGTTTTGAACGATCAGCGCGGACGGCGCGCCCCAATCCTGGCCTATGTGCTGCTCGATCAATTCCCCCTCAGAATCAGCCACGATCCATCCCTCCCCATTGGCCAGGAGCACCCGCTCCCCCGTGATCTGCCCAATCCGTTCAACCTCTGACTGCACACCGGCCCAGTCCCCGCGCCGAACGTAGTACATGGCCAGGAAACCTTCAAAGCGTCGGTCACGCATCATTCCCCGATGATGTTCGTAATCCTGAAAAGTCCTGGTGGTGACCCGAGTGCTGATGAGAGCGATACCTCCCACCGCGACCACCACCACCAGGATCAGCGCCACGAGCAGACGGAAACGAAGAGAGTTAAACACGTTATTATTCTCCCAGCTTGTAACCTACGCCATAGACGGTCTTGAGATAGACCGGGTCCCTGGGGTCAGGCTCGATCTTTTTGCGCAGGTTCTTGACGTGGACGTCTACCGTGCGCTCAAAGCCCTCAAAGTCGTAGCCAAAGACGCGATCGAGAAGCTCCGGTCGGGTAAAGGCCCGGCCCGGTTCCCCGGCCAGCACCTCCAGCAGCCGGAACTCGGTCGGGGTGAGAGACACAGCCTCATCCCGCACTCGCACCTCGTGGGAGCGGCGGTCAATCACCAGGTCGGCAAAGCGTACCTCTGCTGGGCCGTTGGGGGATTCCTTGCCGACCCTGCGCAACACCGCCTGCACCCGGGCCACCAACTCGCGGGGGCTAAAGGGCTTGGTGACATAGTCGTCGGCGCCCAGTCGCAGACCGACGACCCGGTCCTCTTCGGCGGTCTTGGCGGTGAGCATGATGATCGGCACATCGGACTCGGTCTGCAGGATGCGGCAGACATCGAGGCCGTCCACCTCGGGCAACAACAGGTCGAGCACGACGAGGTCTGGCTGTTGCTGGCGGGCCAACTCTAGCGCCTCCAGGCCATCGTAAGCGACGAGCACCCGGTAGCCCTCGCGCTCCAGATACAGCCTGACCAGTTCCACGATGCTCGGATCGTCGTCAACTACCAAAACTTTGCTTCTAGTCATCTAGTCTATCCAATCTCCACTACTGCCTCCATAGTACCGGAAAAATGTGGAGAGATTATGGAGAAAGCGTGGAGGCCTGGTGGAGATCACTCGTCACGCTTCCTCGCCGGAGATAGCTCACCAAAGCAGTGGATGAGGAGCTCGAGGCTCCTCATCCACCTCTCGTGCATCCGCTTACCTCCTGCGAGACCTTTAGGGTTTCGGAAACCCCAAAGGTCTAGTCGTCCTGTGAACAGTCACGTCCACCCCAGCCACGACCAAAGCCTGGCCCCCGAAAGCCTCGCCCTCCGGCAAAGCCCTGCTCGAGCCCTTCGAGCATCCAGTCGGCCTGCCCCTGGCTGATGCGCCCATCCTCCACGGCTTGCTCGATACCCTGTCGCATAGCCTCTTCTCGGGCAGCGTTCATCGCGTCTTGCACCGCTTCCAGCTCGACGCCCTGCTCCTCGGCGATCTCATCCAGCCCCGCGCCCGCGTGCAACTCGGCAAAGTACTCCTCGGGAGTCAGGCCCAGCGCCTCGGCCGCCGTATCGAACATTGTCCACCCGCCGCCGCCGGCAAAGCCAAAGCCACCCATCATACCGTGACCGCCACCGTGCCGGCCAAAGCCACCACCGTGCTCGCCAAAGGGAACAGGAGACTCGGGGGTCGGCTCCTGAGCAAGCACGGCCGTAACTCCGATCAAGCCTGCCACGAGCAGCACAGTCAACGCCACGCCGGATAGCAAGATAAGCCTTTTCTTTGGGATGTTGTTTATCCGCATCATCTGATTCACCTCCTTTCTGTTTGGATTTGGGTTGCTCTTCAACCTGCCTCCATTGTACCAGAGAGATATAAAGAGGTTATGAAGAAGTGGAGTGAGTTTGATGTAGATTGACGGGAAATGGTCACTCATGCCAGCAGTTTGTCGGAGCCTGTTTTTGAGCTATTTTGTCGCTCACAGGCCGCCCACAAGGGGCTAAACTACATCTCTCCGACACAGCCTGCTAGATTCGAGTTACTTTGACCAACACCGAATGAGTGCGCGATCCGTTGCTCGGCCGGGTCGGCGTGGTGGACGTCAGCACGTTGACCGATCCGGCCGTGTCGGTGCCATCAGGTTCGAGAGCGGGCCACGCCCCTTCGAGGATACAGACGACGCCGGGCATAATGTCCTCGGTCACGCGGACGGCGATGCGAACTCTGCCCTCCGGGCTGCTGACGTGGACTCGCTGGCCGTCTTTTATGCCCCTCTCATCTGCGTCACGGGGATGTATCCACAATGCTTGCTTTTCCCGTTTCTTGAACCACGGGATGTTATCGCACTGAGAGTGGATCCGAAACCTGGGGTGCGGCGTGATCAATCTGAGGGGATGTTCATCGGTCGGCTCTAGCACCCGGCACTCTGGGATGGAGGAGAATCCCGTCTCGGCGTAGGCGGCGGACGATATCTCCACCCGGCCCGACGGGGTGTTCAACGGATGGGCTTGCGGGTCGGCGACAAAATCGGATAGCCCTACTCTCAACTGGCCCTGGCCCATATAGACGCCGGTGCGCTTGAATTCCTCATAGTCGGGTACTTCCGAGTCCGCGACAAGGCTCTCTAACCACTCTTGCGCGCTCTTTCCCTCAGAGAACTCGGCCAGGAAGCCGAGTCGCTCCGCCAGCTCGCAAAAGATGTCATAGTCATTCTTGGCCTGGGACAGGGGCGCCGTTGCCTGGTTGGAGAACAGCAGATAGTTGCCGCCATCGGGAAAGATGACGTCGTCTCGTTCCAGAAAGGTCGTGGCGGGCAGGACGACGTCGCAATACCGGGCCGTCGGCGTCAAAAAATAATCGTGGCAGACGGCGAACTTGACTTTGTTAAAGGCCCGGATGTTCTTGTGCACGTCACTGCCCTGGATCAGGAAATTGCCCCCCACGTTGTAGATGGCTCTGACGTCGCTGGGGTAGCCGCCGCGCGCGCCTTCCAAAATGGCGTCGGGCCAGCGGACGACCGGCACCGAAGCCTGGCATGGATTGGCGGGCGCACCGATCGCGCCCATGCGGGGGAGCGGCAGGCTACCCCAGGTGAGCGCGCCCGAAGAGCCGCCCAATCTGCCCAGGTTGCCGGTCGCCACCTGTAGCGCAATCGCCATACGGATCGCTTCCTCACCACCGATGGTTCTTTGGATGGAGAGCCCGGGGATGAGGGCCGTCGGGTGAGTGCGCCCGTACTGGCGAGCCAGTTGCACGATGGTCTCGGCGGGCGTGCCGCAGATCGCCTCCGCCCATTGGGGCGTTTTGGGCTTCCCGCTCCCTGGTCCCAGGACGTGTCGCTCAAGTTCGTCAAAGCCCGCGCTGTACTTTTCCACAAATTGCGTGTCAACCAGATTCTCTACGAGCAGCACGTATAGGACGGCCATCATCAGGGCCGTATCTGTCCCGGGCCGGACCGGTATCCACTGGGTTCCCAGTTTGCGGACCGACCTCGTCCGCCGGGGGTCAATGACGATCACGTCAATTCCTCTGGCCCTAGCCTCCCGCACTCGGGCTTCCGTCTCGCACCCCAGGCGGGTGTCGGCGACGTTCGCGCCCCACAGGATGATCAGGTTGGAGAATTGGAGTGTGCCGGCGTCAATCCCCGCCTGCCGCGTGCCGAGCACGAAGGGGGTCGCAAAGTGAGCCGCGGCCGAGCTATAGTTCCAATAGGTCTCGGTGTACCCGCCAAATAGACTCAGGAATCGCGCGGTGAGACGATCTGTATTGTGCAGCGCACCTCGGCAGGAGCCCGACCCGCCCAGGCGGAGTATGGCCTCGTTCCCATATCTGGCTTGGACGTCTGCCAGCCTCTCGGCCACTAGGTCGAGAGCGTGGGGCCAGGCAATCTCCCTGAACTCGCCCGAACCCCTGGCCCCACTCCTGAGTAGCGGCTTTTTCAACCGATCCGGCGCGTAGAGCGTTCTGGTCATCTGGAACCCTCTCACGCAGCCGGACATATATGGGCCGCCCAGAGGGTTATCCCTGATCTTGATGATGCGACCATCCTCGACGTGGGCCAGCAATGGGCACCCGCCACCGCAGTCCTTGTTGCACGAGACCGGTATCCTCGTTTCTGGTTTGTTGTTCACTAGTGTCCCGTCAAGCGTAAAATGAAGGATACAATTTGCGCAACTTGATGCGAGCATCGTCTGTCACGAACGGCCAGTTGACAGTGCAGGCATTCTGGTTGCACTGACGTTCCCAGGCTGCGACTTCTGTGACGAGGGTCTCTTTTTCGGCAATCCGGCGGTCGAGGCACTGGCTGCCAACCACGTTCAGTTCAATCTCGGCCATATTGAGCCAACTGCCGTGTTTAGGCGTGAGGCGTATCCGCCCTATCGTGGACACGCCAACGTCTAACGCGCTAGCCGTCTGCTCATCCGTCCATCCAACATCGGCCTCAAGTAGGATCCGTGCCCGTGTCAATTTGCGCGCTTTCTCCGTGCCCGTCGAAATCAGGTTCTCGAGGTGCTCCCGTTCCGATCGAGATAATTTGACCTGATACTTTGACTCCCCTGAAAAACCCAAGAGTTTCACCACGGAGACACGGAGAGCACAGAGAATTTAACATTGAGGTTGAGAAATTTACTTGTTCAACACAGTTTTCTCAAAAATATCAACGAGTATCTCAATTTCTCTCCGTGTTCTCTGTGCCTCTGTGGTGAAAAAACGATCACCTCGAATAGACATCTGCATACTTGTGGGTAATCAAGTTCTCTGCGGTAAACAGATACACCAGGTTTTCTATGAGCAAGGCGACAAAATCTGGTTTCTCGTGGGGTAACGCAAAAAGCCAGCCGGTACGTCCAGCGGGTTTTTAGGAACACACGGGGGTGAGTGCTCTACATCAATCGTCGGGCGGAACCAGGCGGTAGCCCACGCCACGCACGTTTTCGATGCACCCCACCTCTCCGACCGGGTATCCCAATTTGCGGCGCAGGGTGCGGATCAGTGGGCGCAGCAGTGAGCCTGCTTCTGTGTAATCCGTGTCCAGATCGTGGGTTACCCGAACCAGTTCTTGTGGGGAAATCACCTGGTTCACCCGTTGGGCCAGACATTTCAACAGTGTGAATTCCCTGGCGGAGAGTTTGACCGGCTCTTGGCCCATCCAGACGCGGTGTTGGGCAGGGTCAATCCGCAACTCTCCAACGGTGAGAGTGCGTGGCTGCGATGCCGGTGGAACTGCGTGCTGGGTCAGTTGTTGGGCGCGTCGCAGCTTGCCTCGAACGACTGCGAGAAGATCATCGGCCTCGAAAGGTTTAGTCAGATAATCGTCGGCTCCCAACTCTTTGCCGTAGCGGATGTCGCTGTCCATCGCGCGGGCGGTCAGGAATATAAAGGGAATCGGCACCCATTGCGGGTTCTCGCGCACACTCTTGTAAAGTTGGTAGCCATTCATGCGCGGCATTGCAATGTCCGCCACTATCAGGTCTACTGGCTGCGTTTGCAGAGCATCGAGTGCTTCGATGCCATCCGCGACCGCTAACACCTCGTACCCGGCCGCCTCTAGGGTTAAGCGAATGCCATCCAGCAAGCAGGGTTCGTCGTCAGCTACGAGGATGGATGCATAGGGTTTCATAATTTCACTTCTCGCGTGTGTGCGCTACGTAAGCGAATTCTTTTTCTGCTAGGATCAATCTCTCGCGCCCCCAAGGCCCAGCCCATACACTTCCTGACGACGCCACCCCGAGGCCGCAGCGATGCGCCGCGCAGCAGCCGAACGACGCACTCCCTGCGCCAGCAACTCGTCCAGCGCGGCTTGCACCCGGCCCTCGTCCCAGCGCTCACATTCCTCCGGCGCGCCGCCGATGACGAGGGTGAATTCGCCCCGTGGCTCGACCTGGTCAAAGTGCTCCCGCGCCTCGGCGACGCTGCCCCGCCACACCTCCTCGTGCAGCTTGGTCAACTCGCGGCAGACGGCCAGCGGTCGGTCGCTGCCCAGCGCTGTCTCGAGGTCAGTCAGGCTCCTGCGCAAGCGATGAGGGGCCTCGAAGGCGATCAACGTGCGACGCTCGCCCGCTACCTCGGCCAGCAGCGCGCGCCGTTCCTTCCCCCGCCGGGGCAAAAAGCCCAGATAGAGAAAGTTATCGCTGGGCAGGCCGGAGGCGACCAGCGCAGTCACCGGAGCCGAGGGGCCGGGAATGGGCACGACCGGGTAGCCGCGCTCAATGGCGGCGCAGACGAGCTCGTAGCCGGGGTCCGAAAGCCCCGGCATCCCGGCCTCGGAGATGAGGGCCACGTCGCCGGCATCCAGCGCCCCCAGCACTATCTCCAGTTTCGCCAGTTTGTTGCCCTCAAAGTAGCTGGTGACGGGGGTCTCGATCTCATAGTGCTGGGTGAGGATGCGAGCGCGACGGGTGTCCTCGGCTGCGATGAGGTCAACTTCCCCGAGAACGCGCAGTGCGCGGAGGGTGATGTCCTCCAGGTTGCCGATGGGGGTTCCAACCAGGTAAAGAGTGGCCATGGCAATTAACAATGAACAACGAGCAATTAAAGAATAGACGGAACCGTTAACCGCTGGCGGCTAATTGCTCACTACGGCAGCGACCGGTGTGGAGCGCCGCTGAGCAAGCCTTCACGCCCCTCGAATGAGTCCAAGATCGTCAATCCTCCCGAGCTAATCTCGTAGCGGCGAATCTCTTTGGCGTGGTTGGAGCCGCGCATTTTTAACACCACGATGGCGCGTTGCATGGCGCTCTCTATTTCCACGTAACGCAGCACAATGATCGCGTCCACGATGAACGAGAGACCACCTTTGGATGTGCGCTGGTACTGGGAGCGCCCCTCCTCCCCCAACAACAGAGAGGTAGTCCCCTCGCGTCGCAGGCCGTTCACCACAGAGGTATAGATGTGCCGCAGGTCATACACGTCGTCGGTCAGGCGGTCGAAATGGGAAACGCTATCTAGCACCAGACGCCGGATGTTTGCGTCGAAAATCAACTGGTTGAGCCGGCTATCGGGAGACTCCAGGCTGGCCAGGAAAACCTCCGGGGAAGTGAACATCAAGTGCAGCTTGCCGCTCGACTCTAGATCTCTGAGGCTCCAGCCCAGGGATTCGGCGTCACGGTGGAGAGAGCTGGGAAATTCCTCGAAGGATATGAGCAGCCCCGGCTCGTTGTGTTTCGTCGCGCCGTGGAGGAGGAACTGGAGCGCCAGCGAGGTCTTGCCCGTTCCCGGAGCGCCGCGCACCAGCACCGTCGAGTTGGGCAGAAAGCCCCCGTCGAGCATCTCGTCGAGGTTCTTGATTCCGGTACCCACACGTTCATTCGCCATAGTTCCACCTCTCGTCGCTTCCAGTGATTTGGGTGTGTTTCAAATGAGCTGGGCAAGACCTCCGAGGTCTAGGGTCTCTACTGAAATGAAACACACCCTAGTGATTTTGAGTAAACACGACATAGCCCATGGCCGCGCCGCAGTATCCGGGGAACTTTATCACAATTTCCTCCGAGATCGGAAGGTGATTTTCCCCATAAGGGTCGTGGAGTTGCACCCGCACTTCCATCGGTTTGGGGCTAGAGTCGAAAAACTGTTCCCACGCAGCCTGGTTGGCATAGATCGTGTTGAGGTCTGTTCTAGAACCAGAGGAAACGACTTCGTCAATGCCGCCGCCCCAGACGTGCACCGGGTAGCCGATGAGCGGATTGCCGTCCAGATCCTCCACGTGGCCCGCTACGCCGGTCCAATTGCAGCCGTACTGGGGTGAAGTAGTACTCACGTCGTAGGTAAAGGGCCACGGCGAGCGCGTGACCCGTGGAGTGGGCGTGCGGGTAGGTGGGAACGTGGGGGTAGCCGACGGGGTCAGCGTGGGTGTGCGAGTGTTCGTCGGGCTTGGAATAGGCGTGATGGTAGGCGTGTTCGTCGGCGTCCACTTGGCCGGGTCGGTCGGGCCGGCGGGAGAGGGAGACCCGGTCGGCAATTCCGCCACGGGGACGAACGCGGAAGGTGGAAAGGGGTTGTACACGTTGAGTCCAACGAGCGTGTAGAATATCACCAGGCAGCCCGTGGCTCCGAGCATCACGTAGGTCAAAAAGTTGAAAAGTGCGGCTCTTTTGTTGTTTCCCATTGACTATCTCCTTGCGCCGCCCTCGTGTCAGGGGGTCGTTTCCACGAAACGCTGCACCGTGGCCCGGGCCCACAACCCCTCGACCCATTCCTGCACTGCCCGGTCTTGGAGAAACCGCAGGCTTTCTGGGTCAACGGGCCGGGCCGGGTCACGCTCGACGACCTGCACGATGTGATAACCCAACTCGCTGCTCACAACTTGGCTGAATTGACCTGGCTGCAAGGCAAAAGCAGCCTCCTCCAGCTCGGGGGCCACGAGGATGCCTCTTGGGAAAAAGCCCAGGTCTCCCCCGCTTGCTCTGGTGTTGTTGTCCTGGGAATGGGCGCTGGCCAGAGCCGCAAAGTCAGCTCCGGCCTCGAGCCGCGCCAGGATACTCTCAGCCTCTTGGATGGTGTCCACCTGGATGTGGCGAGCGTGGACGTGCTCGGTCGTCGTAGGCACGGCATCTACTATACGCTGCGTCATGGCCATTCCAATCAATCCTATTCGCACATCTTGCCAAAAGTCATCGTAGGTTTGTCCCCATTCTGCCAGCGTAGCCTTGAGCGCATCCTCTCCTCCCGCAACTTGGATCATTGCCTGCATCTCGGCTTCCACCGTGGCGTCGGAAATGGCAATGCCCGCCTCGGCCGCCGCTTGCTCGGTCAATACCTGCTCGATCATCACGTTGAGGACTCGCTCACGAGCGTAGGCTTGCTCCTCCGGGCTGCTGGGGTCAATCCCCTGCGCCAGCAAAGATGCCTCGTATTGCGCCAGTTTGCGGTCGTAATTGGCCAGGTAGATGGGTTGGCCGTTGACCAATGCGGCCAGGGGCGGCTCCGGCGTGGGTGTGGCGAGTGCAGCCGTGGGATCGGCCAGGGCTGTGGCAACGGTAGGGCTGGGCGGCACAGACGTGGGTGGAATGGACGTAGCCATCGCCGGGCCGCAGGCCGTACAGATTAACAGCGGCAACACCACCGCCATTCTCTTTACAATGTCTGAACTCATAGCAAACTCCACTCCAGCCAGCGACGATGGATCGCCAATTCGACAGCCGAATATCTAGCAGATGAGAGCCATTATACCCACAGCGCAGGTTTTGTGCAACTTGTCAAAGATCCCGCCCCCTGTTACAATCCACCCCGATTATAGAATCATCTGTGGCTTTGCTGCGCTCATGGGATACGATCAAATGGCGGATCGTCACAAGCTGGTCGAATATGTCAGGGGCTTTTTCGGGTGGACCGGCCGCCGCTGGGTACTGGCGCTGCTGCTGTTCGCGCTGCTGCTGGGATTGGCCGCCGAAGGGCCTCCGCCTGCCAAACTCGATACCCGCGTCAACCGGCTGTTGGCCGGAGAACGGTTCGATTTTATCGGCTGGGAGGTGGAGGCTGTGCTAGGCAAGCTGGCCCACAGCTTGGTCGCGCCGCAACGTTATATGAGTGAGACCGCCCGCCACGATTTCTTCCTCGCATACCTGGGGCTGGTGGCCGACATTCAACGTCTGGAGTGGGAGATTGGCCGCGCCTACACCGATCCAGAGATTCAAGATCCAGGAGCCGCGACGGTCGAACTGCGCGCTCGCTTGGTCGAGCTGCGCGCGGCGGAAGACGCCCGCCAGCCGCTGGCCGAAGCTATCTTGGAGGAACAGACCGCCTCCATCCTGGCCGATGAGGGATTCAGCCTGTTGGGTCAAGAGTTCCCGCCCGTCGGCGCTCACTTTACCCCGCTGCCCTCGCTGCTCGTCGTCTCTCCCCGCGATCACATCGAGAATATCTTTGATCTCAGCCTGCGTCATGGGCTAGGCGTGGCCCGGCAGGAGGCCATCGAGGGGAAGGTGGACGGCAGTTTTGGCGTCTCATCGCTGGTCACCGGGATCGGCGGGATGGCTGCCTATCCGGCCATGCTGCTAGAGAGCAGTTCGCTCACCTGGCTGGCGGACGTGACCGCTCACGAGTGGATGCATCACTACCTCACACCGCGACCGTTGGGCGTTAATTACTCCGCCTCTCCAGAAGCGCGCACGATCAACGAGACTGTAGCCTCCATAGTGGGAGGGGAAGCCGGGCGCAAGATGGTGGCCCGCTATTATCCCGAGTTCCTGCCGCCAGAGCCGGAGCCTGGGCCGGAGGGAGCGGACGAGGAAGCCGTCCCAGTCGAGCCGCCACCCTTTGATTTCCGCGCCGAGATGCGAGAGACGCGCATCCGGGTAGACGAGTTACTGGCGCAGGGCCAGATCGAGGAAGCGGAGACGTACATGGAGAAGCGGCGGCTAGAGTTCGTCGCCCAGGGCTATTCCATCCGCAAACTGAACCAGGCCTACTTTGCCTTCCACGGTGCCTACGCCGATCAACCCGGCGCGGCGGGGGCGGATCCCACCGGCCCGGCGGTGCGCGAGTTGCGCCAGCGTAGCCCCGACCTGCACACCTTTGTGACCCAGATCGCCCGCGTCACGACGCTGGCCGAGCTGCAAGCGCTGCTGGCAGGGGAGGGTAAATAACCTCCGGCGTCGCCCTGCGAGGCCACATTTTACCGCAGAGACACGGAGGGTACAAAGAATGAGAAAAAAGGGCCTAACTCGGCGCTCCCTGCGTCTCTGCGGTGGGTGTAATTGGTGATTTGAGTGGTCCCCACCCAACACACGGGTAATCACCAGCGCCGCTTCGCTTGACGCCAGTGCGCTATTGTGGTACTATCCAAGTATCCGGCAGTTTGAATGGTGGGGTACACAAAAAGGAGGAAAGCCCGATGAATTACCATCGAATCTTTTTGTTCCTGGGTATGTTGCTCGCGTTGAGCTTGATGACCGGATGTTACAGGGAGGCGGCCCCAGATGTGACGCCAACCTCAGCAGGAGGGGCGCAGGTCGCCCCAGTGGAGGGGGGCACCCCCGATCCCACGGAGATGGCAGCCACGGCTGAGGCCAATTCCGCTTCGGCGACGCAGGCGGCTCAAGAGGGAGAAGGTGAAGCGCCGGAAGAAACCCCAGCGACGGAAACCCCTATTCCCCCGTCACCCACACCGACCACCGCTCCTGCCGAAACTCCTACCCCCACCACCGCCTCCGCCGCTACTCCAGCGCCTACCTCGCCACCCTCCCCTTCTGGTCAGGTCACGCACGTGATCCAGCGAGGCGAGAACCTGTTCCGTATCGCGCTGCGTTACGGCACTTCGGTGGAGGCTATCGCCAGCGCCAACGGCATCGCCAACCCGGCCCTGATCTATGTTGGGCAAAGGTTGACCGTCTCGCCTCAGGGCGCGCAGCCCCCCGCTCCCTCTGCCGGCGCGACCACTTATGTGGTGCAGCGCGGCGACAACCTGTTCCGCATCGCGCTGCGTTACAATATGAGCTATTTGTACCTGGCGCAGTACAATGGCATCGCCAACCCCTCCAGCATCTACGCTGGACAGGTTCTGAGCATCCCGCCGCGTTAGCCGTCCGGTGAAGAATCTGAGAATAAGGGCCGTGGGATAACCCGCGGCCCTTTGCGTATCAAGTAGATGATCACCAGCCTGAAGAACGACAAGGTCAAACAGGTGCGGGCGTTGCAGAGCCGCAAGCGAGTCCGCCAGCGAGAAAGGCTGTTTGTCTTTGAAGGCGTGCGGCTGGTCGAGGAGACCGTCCGCGCTGGCGTCCACCCCGCTTACGTGTTCTACACCGAACCGGCGCAGCGCGATGAGCGGGGCGACGAGCTGCTGGAATCGTTCCGCGAGGCGAGCGTCCCCTGCTACGGCGTGAGCGAGCCGGTGATGGCCGCCTGCTCCGATACCGAGACCCCCCAGGGCATCCTGGCCGTGATCCCCATCCCCGACCTCCCGCGCCCTGAGCCTATCACCTTTGCGCTGATCCTGGACCGGGTACGCGACCCCGGCAACCTGGGCACCATCCTGCGCACGGCGCTCGCGGCGGGGGTCGAGCAGGTGCTGCTGACGCCCGGCACCGTGGACGCCACCAATCCCAAAGTGGTGCGGGCGGCGATGGGGGCGCACCTGCGCCTGCCGGTGGTTGCCCTTCGCTGGCAGGCTGTCGCCGAGGCGGTGGCCGGCTGCGACGTGTGGTTGGCCGCGCCCGGCGGTGAGACAATCTACACTGCGGCTGATTGGACCCGTCCCGTGGCCCTCATCGTGGGGGGCGAGGCCAGCGGGGCGGGGGAGCAGGCCAGGGCGCTGGCGAGCGGGCAGGTCACCATCCCGATGGCGGCGGGGGTCGAATCGTTGAACACGGCGGTGGCGACGGCGGTGATCCTGTTTGAGGCGATGCAGCAGAGGATGGCGCGAGGGTAAAGGGGGCCACACCGTCGTAAACAGGCGATGCTGGCATGCGCATCTATGCGGCGCAACTTGACAAAAATCGGCTTCCGCGGCATAATGCGCCCCACAAACACAAAGGCTGTGACGGAGAAGAGTAGGCGGAGGGAACCCGCCAGGGAGGTGGGGTCGTGGACTGAGAGCTCCACCCGGAGGAAGCCCGCCCAAGTTCGCTCCCGAGCCGACTCCTGAACGAGCAACCATCTCAAGTAGGGAGCTCCGCAGGCCCAGCGTTAACGGGGCAGCCGATCGCGCTCGCAGGCGAAAGCGCCGTCGGTGATAATGAGAGGGCTCCATCAGAAGCCAAACGGGGTGGTACCGCGGGAGTGAAGGCGCTCTCGTCCCTGGGGACGAGGGTGTTTTTTGTTTGGGATGCTACCGTAAATGGCGATAGGTGCGTTCGCTGCGTCTGGCGACTTTGGTGATTACGACCAAGTGCTCCTTGTCTTCAATGGAATAGACAACCAGCGAGGTAGGCTTGAAGCGAGCGCCCCTGTCCAGCTTTGTACTCGGTCAAAGCGATGCGAGAGTCAATGATGTCTTCCAGTTCCTCGAGCCGGTCTAGTAGAGCCTCGTATTCATCTAGGGGCAGCAACACAGCTTTTCGCGTACCCAAGTCGGCCAGTGTTTCCGATGACCCACTAATAGTGATGGTAAAAGTTGAGGGCATTTTGACACTCCCTGAGATCAAGCTTTGAGCAGTGATATTACACCACATTCACACGGTTTTCCCCACTTTATTGAGAGGAGGATATTGATGCTCGATCAATTGCACCTAATGGAAAAAGAAGCCCTGGCTGCGCTGGAAGCGGTCCAGGATAGCGATGCGCTGGCCGACTGGAACAGGCGCTACCTGGGCAAGAAGGGCGCGCTGACACTGCTGCTGCGCTCCGTCGGGGAGCTGCCCCAGGAGGAACGCCCGGCCTTGGGTCGCGCTGCCAATGAGGTCAAGAACGCGCTGGAAGCGGCCTACGAGGCGCGGGAACAGGCCCTGCGTCAGGCAGAGTTGGAGCGGGAACTGGAGCGGGGCGCGCTGGACGTCACGCTGCCGGGCCGCCCTGTTGGACCGGGACACCTGCACATCACCACCCAGACGCTGCGCCAGATTTACGCCATCTTTGCCGAGATGGGATTCCAGGTCTACGAAGCGCCCCAAGTCGAGACCGACGAGCTGAACTTTGGGCTGCTCAATATGCCGCCCCACCATCCGGCCCGCGATATGTGGGACACCTTTTGGGTCGGCGAGGAGACGTTGCTGCGCACGCACACTTCGCCGGGTCAGATCCGCGTGATGCGCGAGCGCGCGAACACTGCGTGTTCGGGCCCCGAGCCGATCCGCGTCATCCTGCCTGGCAAATGCTACCGCTACGAGCAGATCACCGCTCGCTCCGAGCACCAATTCTACCAGGTGGAGGGGTTGGCGGTGGGGCACGGTATTGCGCTGACCGATCTGATCGGCACGCTGACCGAGTTCGCGCGGCGGCTCTACGGGCCGGAACGGAAAATCCGCATCCGTGGCTCTTACTTTCCCTTCACCGAGCCTTCCATTGAGGCCGACATGGACTGTATCCTGTGCAGCGGGGAGGGATGCCGGGTCTGCAAGTACAGCGGCTGGTTGGAGGTGGGCGGAGCGGGGATGGTGCACCCGGTGGTGCTGGAGAACGGCGGCTACGACCCCGCCGAGTGGAGCGGCTTTGCCTTTGGCCTGGGAGTCGAGCGGCCCGCCATGCTCAAGTACAACATTGACGACATCCGCCTGTTCTATGGGAACGATTTGCGGTTCCTGAGGCAGTTCTAACCAAAGGAGATAAACCGATGAGAGTACCATTATCCTGGCTCAAAGAATACGTAGACATCACCGTCCCCATCCCCATCCCCCAACTGGCCGAGCGGCTGACGCTGGCCGGCCTGGAGGTGGAGACCATCGAGTATATCGGCCTGCCGGGAGCCGAGCTGCCCTGGGACCCGGAAAAGATCGTCGTGGGCGAGCTTCTCTCTGTGCGTCCTCACCCCAACGCCGACCGGCTGGTGCTGGTCGAGGTCGAGTACGGCGGCCCGGAACCAGAGATCATGGTCACCGGGGCCCCCAGCCTGCTGGAGCGCCGAGGCCAGAGCGGCCTGCATCTCAAGGTCGCCTTTGCGATGGAGGGCGTCAGCCTGTACGATGGTCACGCCGAGGGCAAGCGGGTGATGAAACTCAAACGGACCAAGATTCGCGGCGTCCCGTCGCGGGCCATGGTCTGCTCGGAGAAAGAGCTGGGTCTCTCCGACGAGCACGTGGACATCATCTACCTGCCCGACGACGCGCCGGTCGGTACGCCGCTGGCCGACTATATGGGCGACGCCGTGCTAGAGTTCGACATCAAGGGGCCGTTCGGCCACCTGCAATCCATCTTTGGCATCGCCCGCGAGGCGGCGGCGCTGTTCGACTTGCCGCTCAAGAGAGACGTCGTGGAGGTACTTGAGCTCCATCCGGCCGAACTGACCTCCACGCCGGATTTCCTGACGCTGGAAATCGCCGACCCCGACCTGTGCCCGCGTTACTCGGCGTTCCTGATTCAGGGTATCAAAATGGGCCCTTCACCTTTCTGGATGCAGCAACGCTTGCTCCGCGCCGGTATGCGCCCCATCAACAACGTCGTGGATACCACCAACTATGTGATGCTGGAACTGGGGCAACCGCTGCACGCCTTCGATTATCACGTCCTGCGCGCCAAGCCTGACGAGGAGCAGCCGGCCATCGCCGTGCGCCGCGCCAAACCTGGCGAGCAGATGAAGACGCTCGATGGAGAACTGCGCACCTTTGACGAGGAGATGTTGCTCATCACCGACGGCGGCGGCCCGGTGGCGGTGGCCGGCGTGATGGGTGGATTGGATAGCGAGGTCACCGAGGCGACGACCGACATCCTCCTGGAATCGGCCAATTTCAACTTTCTCAACGTCCGGCGTACCTCTCGCCTGCTGGGGCTGACGAGCGAGGCCAGCCAGCGGTTCGGGCGGCGCGTGGACCCAGAGTTGACGGTGAAGGCGGGCGCCCGCGCGGCTCATCTGATGGCGGAACTGGGAGGCGGGACAGCCGCACCGGTCATCGGTGATCTGTACCCTGGTCGCCAACCGCAGCGGGTCGTCGTCTTCGATCCGGCCTACGCCAACGCCATTCTGGGCGTCGAGATAGCGACCGAGGAAATGATACGCATCCTCACCTCACTCGAATTCCAGGTCTCCAACCTCCAAATCACCATTCCCTCCCACCGCCTCGACGTCACGCGGCCCATAGACCTGGTCGAGGAGATAGGGCGCGTCTGGGGCTACGATCGCTTCCCCACGACCCTCATACGGGACGAGCTGCCTCCCCAGCGGGCCAACCCCCGTCTGGAAGGGGCCGAGCGCGTGCGCGACATCCTGACCGGCTGCGGGCTGGACGAGATCATCACTTACTCGATGGTAGATATTGAGGATGAGGGGAATCTTGAGGCCGGCGGAGCGAACGCAGAGGTTCGCTACCTGCGTGTGCGCAACCCCCTCTCGACGGAGCGGGCCTACTTGCGGCAGACGCTGCTCCCCTCCTCGCTCCACACCGTCCGCGAGAACCTGCGCTTCCTCGACCGCGTGATGACCTTTGAGATCGGCGCCGTCTACCTGCCGGTCGAGGGTCAAACTCTGCCCGACGAGCCGCGACGACTGGTCATCGTGATGACCGGCCCGCGAGAGGGTCAATCCTGGCTGGCGGGACAGGATCGCACGCCGCTGGATTTCTACGACCTCAAGGGCGTGGTGGAGACGTTGCTGGCGGGGCTGGGATTGGAGGGGACGTTCGAGCCGGGCGAGCACCCGGCCTTGCACCCCGGCCGGTGCGCGCAGTTGACCGTCGGCGGCGACGTGGTGGGCGCGATGGGGGAATTGCACCCCTCGGTGCGGGAGTCGTTCGAGCTACCGCGTCAGCCCGTCTGCGCGTTAGAGTTCGACCTGGACAAACTGTTGGAGACCTGGGGCGCGCCGCGCACGATGGCCCCCATCTCCGTCCACCCGCCGGTCTATGAGGATTTGGCGCTGGTGGTGGACGAGGACACGCCAGCGGCGCGCGTGCGCGAACTGATCGTCCAGACCGGGGGGACGCTGGTGCGCTCCGTCGTGCTGTTCGACCTCTACCGGGGGGAGCAGGTGGGGGCTAGCAAAAAGAGCCTGGCCTACCGCCTCATCTATCAGGCGGACAACCGCACGTTGACCGACCGGGAGGTCAGCAAACTGCGGGACAAGATCGTGCGTCGCCTGGAGCGGGAACTGGGCGCGACGCTGCGCAGTCAGTAGTCAGCAATCAGATGTTAGTAGGCAGTAGCCAGATATCTGCCTACTGACCACTGCCCAGCAACCTGGCGCGCATGTTGAGCAAAGCGCGCAATGTTTTCTGACTGACTGTCGGTTTCTGGAGAGTGCGCAGGCCGGTTTCGTAAACCGCCAGTCCGCCGCTGCGGTCCTTGGTTTTCCACATCTGCACGCCCAGCGACAGCAGCGTCTCTCCCTGGTGTTGGGCATCACCCAATTCGGCAAAGATGTCGGCTGCCTGGCGCAGACATTTCTTCGCCTCGTCCCGCTTGCCCCGGCTGGCGTACAGCCCGCCCAGATTGCCTAGCGTCTGTGCTTCGTGATTGCGCTCTCCCAACCGCACAAAGATCGCTTTGGTCTCCTCCAGGGTCGCAATCGCCTCGTCCCATTGGCCCTGTACGCGGTAGAGCACACCTCGATTGTTCATCATCTCGGCTGCTTTGACCTCGTTCCCTGCGGCGGCGAACTTTGCCCGCGCCTGTTCAAAAGCTTCGGCTGCCTCCTCGTACAGCCCTTCCTGGAACAGCCGCAGTCCTTCCTCTTCTATTTCCTGTGCAGGAGCCATCTGATTCATCATTGCACCTCCCGTCTGCGATCAGTAAGTAATGTCCAGCAATCCTTCAGCGATGTCGCGCAGTCCTCCGGCGGGCATCTCGGCCAGCTTCATCGCTACCTCCAGGTACTTGACGTTTATGGGCCGGCTGATGAAATCTTGCACCTCTTCGGGCAGCTCGCAGAAATACCTTACGGCCTCCTCACGCCGCTGCCACTCTCCCACCGGCCCCTCTTGAGCGTCGAGAAAGTGTTCCATTGGCAAGTTCAAGCGTTGCGCCAGCAGCTCCAGTTCTGCCAGTGGGATGGGGCGCGTCCCGTACTCGTAAGAGGATAGGCGGCCGGCCGAGCAGCCCACTACCTCGGCCAACTCCTTCTGAGAGAGATCCGCCTCCAGCCTGGCCTGGCGCAATAGCGCGCCCACGATGCGGTGACGCAAGGCGAGCACCTCCTGCAGGGGCAGCGGTTCTTCTTCGGCCGTGAGCTGTGGGTCGTGTCCCCAGAAATGCTCTACCGGTGTATCGAGCAAGTAGGCCAGCACCTCGAGCTCTGGCAGAGAGATGGACTTGCGCCCATCTTCGTACGCCGTGATAGCGCCGCTGGAAACGCCCAGTGCCTCTGCGCACTCGCGCTTGGTCTTTTCGGCCCGTTCCCGCGCATCGCGCAGCAGCAGGCCGATAATGCGGTTCCGTAAGATCAATTTCTCCTCAGTCACCACACCCTCCTTACAGTTACGTTCGTTCAGTGAGAAGTATCGTGAATTATAGCACAACCACGTGAGGGATACAAAACCGCGTCCGGTGAGCGTATCACGCTGGGGGCAGATGACACACTGCCCCCACTGGCGATGTGGAAGGGCTAGGGGAGAGGGGGACGGCCTGCGGCGAGGCGCACGCGGTCAAAAACAAGGCGACGGCCACCTCCAAACGACGCCACCATTTCATCACACTGCCTCCTCGACCTCAAGACACCGCCTTGCTTCAAGCAACGTCATCGGGTATACTCTCGGTATGCACATCGTAATGGTAGGCCCCTTTGGGCTGCACTCGCGGGGCACGATGAGCGTGCGCGCGCTGCCGCTGGCCAGGGCGCTGGTCGCCCGCGGGCACACTGTGACCATGCTCCTCCCTCCCTGGCGGAATCCGCAGGAGGCCGGACGCCGTTGGGAAAAAGACGGCGTCGCCCTCGAGAACATCCATCTGCCGCCCGGAATCCCCGGCCTCTTCCACCTGCTGGTCGCCCTCCGGCTGACCCGTCGGGCGCTTGCGCTCCGCCCCGACGTGGTACACCTCTTCAAACCCAAATCCTACAGCGGCCTGACTCACTGGCTGCTGGCCCATCTCCCTCGCACCCGCCGCCCGCGCCTGGTGGTGGATAGCGACGACTGGGAAGGCGCCGGCGGCTGGAACGAGATCGGCGGCTATACCCCGGCCCAGCGGCGATTCTTTGCCTGGCAGGAGCGCTGGGGGCTCACCCACGCCGACGCTCTCACTCTCGCCAGCCGCGCGCTGGAGGGGCTGGTGTGGGCGCTGGGCGTGCCGCGCGAACGGGTCTTTTACGTGCCTAATGGCGTTGCGCAGGAGGCGGGAGGCAAGGGACAAGAAGCAGGGGGCAGGAAGCAGGAGGGAAAAAAACAGCCGCCCGCATCCTGCATCTTGCTGTATACGAGGTTCTTTGAGTTTCCCGTCTCTCGCGTCATTGAGGTGCTACGGCGCGTGCGCGAGCAAATTCCAGCAGCGCGACTGCTCGTCGTGGGTAAAGGATTGTCCGGTGAAGAGAACGAGCTCTTCCAGTTAGCCGCCCAATCCGGCCTCACCGTCGCGTCCCACGCCTCACGTTCGACGCCCGACGTTTCACGTTTCACGGACAATATAATCTACTGCGGGTGGGTCCCCTCCGACGAGCTTCCCGCCTGTTTTGCCCAGGCGGACGTCGCCGTCTACCCTTTCGACGACACACTGGTCAACCGGACCAAGTGCTCCGTCAAGCTGACGGAACTGCTGGTCACCGGTGTGCCCGTCGTGGCCGAGGCGGTGGGCCAGAATCGAGAATACATCCGTCACGGTGAGACCGGCTGGCTGGTTCCCCCCGGCGACGCAGCGACCTTTGCCAACGCGGTGATCCGGCTGCTGAAGGATACGCCATTACGGCGGCGATTGAGCCAGGCGTCGGTACGCGACGTGCAGGAGCGGTTCGCGTGGGCGCGGCTGGTCGAGACGGTAGAACGAGCCTACGGAGCGGGCCGGTGAAACGCACTCTCTCCCACCGGCTACCCCCGCTGATTTGGATGGGGCTGATATTCTTCTTCTCCGCCCAACCGCACCTGCCCAGAGCCCCCGCGCCCTGGCTGGATACCCTGCTCAAAAAGCTGGGGCACGCGCTGGGCTATGGCGTCCTGGCCTGGCTCTACCTGCGGGCGCTGCGGGGACATTTGCACCCCCCGAACTCCTGCCGCGCGGTCAGCCTGGGGTTGGCGCTGCTTTACGGGCTGAGCGACGAATATCACCAGACCTTTGTGCCGGGGCGCAACGGCACGCTTTTGGACGTGGCGGTGGATGGGATGGGGGCCGGCGGAGCTATGCTGCTGGAGTGGTGGCTGCAACGGCGGCGGGAATCTGGCGCTCGATGATAATCTCCCCAAAGAGTTGCTCCTGCCGCACCCGCACCTGATCCTGCTTGATCAACTCTAGCACTGCCAGCAGGGTCACAATGATCCCGACGCGGGTGGCGACGCCGGAAAGAACATCGCGAAAACGGACGCGGGGCTGCTGCGTCAGGCGCTCCTCGATGAGAGCAATTTGCTCGCCAATCGTCACCGGCGGGATGGTGACGACCTCACCGACCGGCGGGACAGGCGCCGCGTCCAGCGCCTCCTGCACGAGAGCCACCAGGTCGTGGAACGTCACGCCGCCCAGATCGAGCTCCGGCTCCAGGTGGGGCAGAGGCGCAATGCGTACATAGCTGTGCAATCCCTGTTCCTCGCGCTCGTGCAGCAGTGCGGCGATCTGTTTGAAACGTTTGTATACCTGCAACTGGCGCACCAGTTCGTCGCCCGACTCTTCGGCTTCGGGTGTCATTTCCGAAGGGCTCGAGAGCAACGCCAGCGACTTGATGAGCAAGAGTTTCGCCGCCACGACGAGAAAATCAGCCAAATCTTTGACCTGCCGTTGCTCCAGCTCTTCCAGATAAGCCAGATATTGATCGGTCACTCTGGTCAGCGCGACCGTCGTGATGTCCAACTCCTCCCGCTCGATCAGTTGGAGGAGCAGATCCAGGGGGCCCTCGAACACGGGCAATCGAATTTGATGGTTCGATGACATCGCTTGACTTTTTGACCTTTTTGCGGGGACAAACTTTTCCACCTGCGCAATTAGCCCAGGAGGCTCCGTACTATCGCGCCATTTTCACCGCAGAGAACGCTGAGAAAATCAAAAGAATCTCTGCGCTCTCGGCGTGCTCTGCGGTGAATTAGAATC
>CAYMWP010000045.1:0-30492 GCA_964393895.1 uncultured Anaerolineales bacterium
AGCTTACCAGGAAATTCAGCTTTTGACCAGCCGATTACGCGAATGGTGAGTAACTGCTCAGCTTGGTAGCTATTTAGACCTCGGAGGTCTGACCTGAGCATTTACATTTGAGGTGTCAATGAGAATTGCTGACAGCGGTTGACCATAATTCTATTCTCTGGTATACTCTTTCTTGAGCCGGAGTGGCGGAACAGGCAGACGCGCGCGACTCAAAATCGTGTGGGCTTGACCCATGTGGGTTCGATTCCCACCTCCGGCACTGATCTTGTTCGCGGCGTCCACGGGCGGTGTATGCGCCCACAAACGCCGCGTTTTGCATAGGTGGTGCGTTGGAGGCAGAACCATTGAGCGGACGCCGCTTCGCTTCTTTCTTTAATCGGGGCTGGGGAGCGCAGAGTTGGGCCGTGCAGGCCGCCATCGGGGCGGCGGCGGGGCTGGCGCTGGGGCTGGTCATTGGCTGGCTCTGGCCGGTGCAGTACACGAACACCGCGCCGGCCGTGCTGCGCCAGGACTATCGCGACGATTACGTCGTCATGGTCGCCGCTGCCTATGAAGTAGAAGGGGACCCCGAACTGGCACACAAGCGGCTGGCGCTGCTCGACGCAGAAGACCCGGCCGCGCCAGTGGTCGAGCTGGGCGAGCGGCTCGTCGCGGTGGGCGGCAGCGCCCAAGACATTACCCACTTGGCTCGTCTCTCCTGGGCGCTCAAGGCGATCACCCCCACGCTGGTCCCGTACCTGGAAGGGTCGCCATGAGCGGTCTCTCCACACGCCAGGTGGCTCCCGTCGTCGGGCTGGTGATTGGGCTGGTGCTGGGGCTGGTGTACCAGTGGGGCGTTGCCCCCGTCGAACTCGTCAACACCTACCCGGCCCTGCTGCGCACCGATTATCGCTGGGAGTGGGTGCGCATGGCGGCGCTTTCCTACGTGGCCGACGGCGACCTGGAAAGGGTGCGCGCCCGGCTGGACGGGCTGGATCAGGACGACATAGCCGACGCAATGGGAGCGCTGATCGAAGAGTACGCCGCTGCCGGTCACCCTGCCGACACTATGCGTCGGTTGACCGCGCTGGCCGAAGCGCTCGACGTGCATACCTCGGCCATGCTGATCTACCAACACACCCCGGGACCATCACTACCGCCCCCCACCACCCCCATACCCTCACCCTCCCACACCCCCACGCCTACCCCCTCCCGCACGCCCACACTCTACCCTACACCCACCCTCACACCCTACGCCCCCTCGCCGCTGCAAACCCCCACTCCTGAACTGACCAGCACGCTCCCCACACTCACTCTCACGCCCACCCTCACACCTACACCCACACCCACGCCCCCGTTTCTGCACCGCCTGGAACTGGCCGAGCAGGAGCAGATATGCGAGCCAGGACAGCCAGAGCGCATCAAGGTCGTGATACGGGACGAGCGAGGTGCAGGAGTGGCCGGCGTGGAGATCTGGCTGATGTGGGACGGCGGGGCCGACCGGGCCGTGACCGGGCTCAAACCCCAGTACGGAGCCGGGTACGCGGACTTTGAAGCCGAACCAGATGTGCGTTACTCGCTCGGAGTCGGCGAACTGGGGACGCCGCTGATCACCAACCTGCGGCTCGAACCATGTCCTGACGACGAAGAAATGGGCTCCTGGCTCATCCTGCTGGAGCCGCGCTCCCCCGAGTAAGGAGACGGATATGAACAAGCAATGGCGATGGTTGATTCTCGCGTTGGTGTTTCTGGCAGGGGTAGGGGCCGCCCCCCAACCGCAGAAGAGCGCCGCCTACGAGCGGTACGACGTAGAGATCCAAGTCCAGGCGGATGGCTCGTTGCTCGTGGCCGAGACTTACCAGATGCGCTTTGAGGGAGAATTCCAATCCGGCTTTGCCGAGATACCGCTCGACCGCGCGGACGACATCGTGGAGGTGCTGGTGCGGGAGGGGGGCCAGGTTTACGACGCGGGCGGCTACGGCCCAGGCGCGTTCAACGTTGACTATGAGCAAGGCTCTGTCTACGTGGATTGGGAGTACGAGCCTACCAGCGGCGTCGAGGTGCGCACCTTCACCGTCGAGTACCGGGTGGTGGGCGGATTGGAGATCCATCCCGACCAGGACGTTCTCTCGTGGACGGTGGTGCCGTGGGACCGCAGCGGCATCCCGGTCGAGGCCAGCCGCGCGGAGGTGCGCCTGCCGGCAAGAGCCGAGTCGGCCACCCTGCTGGTCAACTCCCAGGGAACACAGAGCGCGCTCGAACTATCCAACGTGGACGTGATCGCCTTCGAGGCGCCGGACCCGATCCCCGATGGCGCGTCGCTAGAGATCGAGGTCAGATTCCCGCACGGTCTCACTAGCGCCATACCCCCGGCGTGGCAGGAGGCCGATAGCGCGCCAGAGACAGTCTACCGCTGGGACGGGCTGCATACAGACCTGACCATCGCGCCCGACGGCGCGCTCGAGGTGATGGAGGAACACGCACTGGCGGTGGAGGAGGGCTACCTCTACCACGCCTACCGCGAAATCCCCTGGCTCTACCTGGACCAAATCCCCAGCGGCGAGGTCTGGCAAGGAGAGCGCAGTCTGAAGGTCAGCGCCGAACCGTGCGAGTACTGCTACGTCGTGGAGACATACGATGGAGGGACGTGGGTCTGGGCGACGTCCGGCGGCGAGGTGGTCATTGACGAGGACGCGGCAGGCTCGACCTTGCTGGAGTGGGCCTTCCCTTTCGTGGTCGCCGGCGACAAAGCCGCCTTCCAATTGCACTATACCGCATTGGGCGCGGTGCGCGTGCTCACTGACGCGCAAGAGATCATCTGGACGGCGGTCTTTGCCGACCGGGACGTGGAGGTGAGAGAGGCGAGCGTGTCAGTGCATCTGCCGCCTGGGGTGAGCGCCGCCGACGTGACGGTCGCAGGAGGCGCGGCCGCCTTGCAGCCCGATGGAACGATCTGGATAGCCCACGACGGCCCGGTGCCGTCGGGAGAAACGTGGTCGCCGCGCATCCGTCTACCGGCTGGCGCGACGATGGCCGAGAAACCGGATTGGCAACTCCAGATCGAGAGGGCAATGAGTGAAGCCGAGGCCATTCGCGAGACCCAGCGACAGGCCGAGGTGCGCCGCGCGCGCTGGCAACTGGGACTGGGAACGATGGGCTGCTTGCTGCCCATCCTGGGGCTGGCAGGCACGCTGCTGGCCTGGTACGTCTGGGGACGCGACCGGCCCGCGCCAGTGGCAGCCCAATACCTGACCGAGCCGCCCTCCGACCTGCCGCCCGGCATCGTCGCCTACCTGGTGGACGAGCGGCCCACCGTCAAGGGCGTCCTGGCCGATCTGCTCCACCTGGCGACGCTGGGATTGGTCAGCGTGGACTTGCGCAAGCCAGACTTTACAGTCGCTCTGAACTGGGGGGAGAAAATTAAAGAGGGAGAGAGTGTACGAGTGGAGGGCGGCGCGGAGGTAGCGTTGGTCGAGCACGAGCGGACGCTGTTCAACACGCTGCTGGAAGAGATCAAGTGGACGCACCGGGACACCCGTTTCTCCAACATTCACTCTTTCACCCAGGCCCTGCCCGGAATCTATTTCGAGATGGGAGAGCTGGCGACCCAGTACTTTTCCGTGCGGCCGGATGAGGCCCGGCGGCGCTGGAGTTGGGCCGGACAGTGGGTGATCATCGTTGCCGGCGTGTTGGCGCTTCTTGCGCTGTTCGGAGTTCAATCGGTTGGGCCGGTGGCCTTTGCCCCTCCGGTCGGGCTGGCGCTAGCGGGCTTGACGTTGATGATCGCCAGTCGCTGGATGCCGCAGCGCACGACGTTGGGTGTCGAGGAGGCGGCGCGCTGGCGGGCCTTCCGTCGCTACCTGCAGAGCCTCAAACAATACTGGGGCGTCGAGGCGGCGCAGGAGGCGCTCGACCGCTACTTTCCCTACGCGGTGGCGCTGGACGTGGAAGAGGTGGTGCTTCGCCAGGCGGAAAAGATGGGAGCGCAGATACCGGTGTGGATGGTGCCGGCGCTGGTCGAGGTGAGCGCGGTGACAGCGACCGAGGTTGAACGGAGACTGGAGCGAGGAGAGCGCCCGTTCGACGTCAAGACAGTTGCCCGGCGGATGCGGCGACCCGGTGGGCGCGCGACAGAGGCGGAGCCTCGGCGCGTGGCAAAAGTGCGTCCCTCGCTGGCCGAGCGTCCCAGCGGGGCCGAGCTCTCGCTCGACGGGCTGTCGAGCAGCCTGAGCCGCTCGCTCGAGCGGGCCAGCAACTCGTTGAGTTCGCTCCTGAACAGCGCCGCGGGCGAGACGGAATCCTCACCCTTCGAGTTAGCGGTGCGAGGCGCCGGGAAAGCCACCAAGATGACGTGGAAAGCGGGCACGAGCACGATGGATGTACTGGGCGATATCCTCAAGTCATCCTCATCGGGCGGAGGGGGCGGCGGGTACAGCGGCAAAAGTAGTAGATCTTTTCGTTCCAGCAGTTGGAGCAGCAGCCGGAGCAGCAGGCGGAGTAGTAGCCGGAGCAGCAGCTCTTCACGGCGCAGCGGCGGCGGTGGGCGGCGTGGGTTCGGGTAAAGCGGCGCGCATGCAAAATTGACTGACAACTAACTCTGGTGTACAATCAGGGCAAAAGCGTGGCGAGAATGCAAGTTTCGGTAGATTCAATTTTCACGAACATAGACGATCAATGACTTTTCTGCAGTATCTTGTCAAGAGCCTGATCGAACTGATCAGCAGCCCAAACGGGAGCCTGCTCTATCACCTGGTGACGCTGTTCGCCATTTACCTCATCCTGGGGATAGCGTTTGGTCACTGGAACCGTCACCGCCGCGAACCGGCGGCCAGGCGGTTGCTGTTGGTTGGAGTGGGATTTGCGACCGCCCGCATGCTGTTGATGCTCGTCGCCGTGCTCGATCTCGTCGGCCTGGCATCGCCCAACTGGTTCCTGCCTCCCCTCGAGCGTTTCCTCGATCTCGCCACGTTGCTGCTGGTTATCTGGGCGTTTTTGCCGGCTCTGGAACAACACACCCGCCTGGGAGTGGCGCTGTTGCTCGTCGCCTTTTTGATGACGGCGGGCGTCTATGCGGTTTTTGCCTCCCTCTGGCCGCAGGCCGAGGCCCAATCCATTTTCTACAATGGTTACTGGCAGGAAACGGCGTGGGAACTCTTCGATATAGCGATCCTCACGCTGGCCCTCATAGCCGCTCTGTCTTGGCGCAGGGGAGAGTGGAGCCTGGTCGTCTGCCTGTTTGCCGTCTGGCTCGCCGGTCACATCCTGCAATTTGCTCTTCCGACTTTTCCGCTCGCCAGGTCGCACATCGCCGGGTGGGTGCGGGCATCTAACCTGGTCGCGCTCCCGCTGCTGGCGAGCCTCGTCTACCGTCGTGTGTTGAGCGCCGGCGATGGCGGCAAAGATACCGCTCTGGAACTGATTAGCATTCTCAGGTCCACCCGGCGCATCGAGGCGGCGCGCGATGTCGAGACCGCGCTGGGTTTGGCCGCCTCTTCCATCGCTCGCGCGCTGGGGGCCGACATGGTCGCCGTTGGCCTGCCGGGCGTGGAATCACGCCAGGGGGTGCGCATCGTCGCCATCCACCCACCGACCGGCCTGATGCTGGCGCAGGAGGACCTGGAACTGCGCGCGTCCGCTCACCCATTGCTGGGGGCCGCCCTCCAGAACGGGCGTCAGCAGCACGCGCGCGCGCCGCGCAGCGACCCTTACACAGCCACTTTGTACAACGGCCTGGGCTTTGAGCGGCCGGGGCCTTTGCTGATCCAGCCCCTGACCGATGGAGGGTCTATGCTGGGCGTCATGCTGATCGGCAACCCGGTCTCCCAGCGGAGATGGACGGTGCGCGACGAGCGCGTCGTTCAAGCTATGGGAGCAGCGATTGCAGCAGCTTTGGCCAGCGTCCGTCGCCGTGAGGGGCACGACCGCAGCGCCGAACTGCAAAAGGCCCTCGGCGAAGCCAATCGCCTGGCCCAGCGAGCGGTTGAGCTGGAGAACGAGTTGGAGCATCAGCGCCAACGCGCGGGAGAGATGGCCACCAAGCTGCGCCTGCAGGAGCGTGACAGCGCTGCTCGAGATCAATCGGTGGCCGAGGCTGCTATCTGGCAGGCGGAAATAAACGAACTGGCCGAGGCTCGCGCCGCGCTGGAGGCCGAACTGGCCGAGTGGAAAGATAAAGCCGAGCAACTCGCCCACTCCAAGGACGACCTACAGATGCGCCTGGCTCAGGTACAGGCCGATCTCAAAGATGCGCAACGCCAGGAGCAAACGTCCATCGAGTGGAAAGAGAAAGCGGAACAACTGGCCCGCTCCAGGGACGACCTGCAGGATAAACTGGCCCAGGTACAGACCAATATCCAAGAAGCGCAGAGCCAGACCGAGGCTTTGGCCGAGTGGAAAGAGAAGGCGGAACAGTTCGCTCGCTCCAGGGACGAGTTGCAGAGCCAACTCACGCAAGTTAAAGCCGAGCTTCAGGAAATGCGCAGCCAGGCGGTCGCCTTGGCCTCGACCGAGCAGCCGACCGGGGGCAGGCTGGGCGGAACTCTGCTGGGTGATGAGCAGGGCAACATCATCATGGTCAGCCAAGGCGCGCAGCACCTGATAGGCAAGTCTCGCTCGGTGCTGGCGGGCACGTCCCTCTACACCCTGTTCGATCAAGAACCATTGTGGCCTCAGGCAGTTGATAACCTCTTACGCGAGGGGGTTCAGGCTGGCGAGGCTGTTTCAGTCACGCTCGAACTGGGGGGAAAGATGGTACGGGCGGAACTGACACGCCTGCCGGGTGTAACCGGTGTGCCTGGTGTGTTGGCCATCATGCTCTATCCAGAAGAAGAAGGAGGCGCAGTCCAAACGGAGATGGTGGCTTCGCTCATTAACGAGCTCCGCACTCCGATGACTTCTATCACCGGTTACACGGATCTGCTGTTAGGCGAGACCGTGGGCATTCTGGGCGAGATGCAGCGCCAGTTCTTGCTGCGCGTCCAGGCCAATATCGAGCGTATGGGAAGGTTGCTCAACGATCTGATCAGAGTCACGACGATAGACACCGGCCAGATTCTACTCTCGCCCGAGCCGATTGACATTGTCAGTGTCGTCGAGGATGCGATCATGTCCCTGTCCGTCGAGTTCAGCGAGCGCAAACTGACCGTGCAACTCAATATGCCTCCGACGCTCCCTCCGGTGGAGGCGGACCGGGACAGTCTCTACCAGATCGTGTTGAATCTCCTATCCAACGCCTCGCAGTGCTCGAGATCCGAAACTGAGATTCTGGTCAGCGCCAAGTTGGAAGAGCGCGACGATCAGATCGTCGGTTTGCCCGACTATTTACTCGTCTCCATTGCCGACACGGGCGGGGGAATATCTTCTCAAGATCAACGCCGGGTTTTTCAGCGCTTGTATCGGGCCGATAACCCGCTCATCAATGGCCTGGGAGAGACCGGGGTTGGCTTGTCCATTGCCAAGGCCCTGGTAGAGGCGAACGGAGGGCGCATCTGGGTGGAAAGCGAGATGGGAGTCGGCAGTGTCTTTAGTTTTATCCTGCCAATTTCGTCCAAAGGCGCCGACGGCTTTCCGCCGGGCCTCAAATCTGGGCGGGCTGAGGTGAAAGGTGAATGAGCGGCTGCGCGCCAGCGCGGGTCAAGCTACCAGTGTAGGGCAACTGCTTGGAAGCCTCGTCATCACCTTTATCAGTGTGGGTGTGCTGGTGGGAGGGTTTCTCCTGAGCCAGCTCGATGCCTGGGGAGTGCGTTCCCCTGCCGAGGAGGGCGCCTCGCCTCAGCCTTCACCCACACTGCTTCTTCCCTCGGTCACTTCCCTACCGTCTCCCACACCCGTTCCCGATTCCCCATCGCCCGCCGCTGAGACCGCCATTCCGCCAACGCCAACTCTTGCATCCACGGAGGCCGCGACTGCACTGCCAGTTTATCCCACCCCCACCCCCAGACCTACTTCCACACCCTGCTGGCCGCCCCTCGACTGGGTCGTGTACTATGTGCGGCCAGGCGACACTCTCTTTTCCCTGGCGCGCCGCTTTGGCACGACTGTAGCCGCCATCAAGAATGCCAACTGCCTGGTTGGTCCCGATATCTACGTCGGGCAGGCGCTCTTCTTGCCTCCACCGCCGCCCACACCCATACCAACCCCGACGCCCACCGAGACGCCTACGCCCACGCCCACACCTACGGAGCCCGTTTCCCCTACCCCAACGCCCATCCCCACCACCGTCACACCTCCCACCCTCACGCCCTCTCCGCTGCCGGCCACGCACACGCCGACCTACACGCCTGTCCCGACCGAGTCTTCCACCCCGACTCGAACGTCTACACCAACGCCAACGCCGACACCAACCGAGACCTTGCCGTCACCGACTTTTACGTCTACATTCACGCCGACCCCCACTCCCACTTCTACCTCTACTCTTACTCCTACGCCGACGCCCTCTCCCACACCCACGCATACGCATACGCCCACTCCAACCGAAACGCCAGCCAGCGATTGAGACGCCGTTCAGAAACAACGTTGCGCTATTGTAACCGTTCGGGGGGTGGCTCATCTTTTACCAAAGTACACGGACGGATTGTCCCAATCCGCGGACACGAAAGGTAGAAGCGCGAGCGGCCATAGGACTTGCAGGATCGTCATCTGGCCCGTCCTTAATCAAACTGCATCGTAACTGCTCAGCTTGGTAGCTATTTAGACCTCCGAGGTCTCATTGCAGCTTATTCGAGCGCAAAACATTGGCCGTTTTAAACATTTGCAGTGGGCGAAACGGTTGTCAAAGACCTCGGAGGTCTGACCTGAGCAGTTACACTGCATCGTCACTAAAACTGGAGGAATAAAGCACGAACACCATACAACGCTCCCTGGGGTTTTTAGCCGAAGGATTGACCTTGATCGTTATTGTGGCCCTGGTGACTGTGGTCAGTCGCTGGATTATCGTCACTGCCCCCGTAGTCACGCTTTCACTCGCCACGCCCATTCCGTCCCCTGCACCTACGGAAAAACCCAGCCCGACCGCCACGCCCACCCATACGCCCACTCCCACTCATACGCCTACATCCGTACCCACTTCGACCCCTACTCCCACACCCACTCTCACGCCTACACTTCCCCCGCCCATAGTACTGCCCCCACCGCCCGTGATACTGACCAATACCATCACCACGCCTCAACCGTTGCCCATCCCTGCGCCAATGCCGCTGGTTGAGCAATCTGACGGAGTGAAGAATATCCTGCTGCTAGGCTCCGACCAGCCTTCCGGAGAGGAAGTAGGGCTTACCGATACCATCGTCGTCGTCAGCGTCAACACCGACTTGCCCTCGGTTTCGCTCCTCTCCATCCCCCGCGATTTTTACGCCTGGGTTCCCAGCTATGGTTTTGACAAAATCAACACGGCCTACAGCCGCGCGGGGAAGATCAATTATCCCGGCGGCGGGCCTGAATTGATCAAGGCCACCATCGAGTACAATCTGGGAATACGTATTCACTACTATGCCCTGGTCGGTTTCGATGACTTTATCAAGATCGTGGACACGCTGGGCGGCGTGGACGTGGCCGTGGAATGTCCCTTGTCAGACACCTTTCCCGACCCCGATTCGCCCGATGGGCAGACAGACGTGGACTGGGAACCGGGCATCCATCACCTGGATGGCAAACGGACGCTCTGGTACGCCCGCTCTCGCTGGAGCACCCACGACTTTGATCGTCACCGTCGCCAGCAGCAAGTGCTGCGCGGCCTGTATCACCAGATTCTGACCCTGGACGTCATCCCCAAGATTCCCCAGTTGTGGGACGTGCTCAACGAGAGCGTCTCCACCGACCTGGGGTTGAACGATTTGATCAACCTGGCAAATATCGGCTCCCAGTTGGACATGGCAAACGTAAAGAGCCGCTTTGTGGGGAGGAACGTCGTACAACCGTGGACGGCGCCGAACGGGGCCTACGTACTGGTGCCCTACTACGAGGCCCTCGGCCCCCTGGTAGAAGAAGCGCTGTCTCCGCCGGTCAGCGCCCGCGCACAGCAGCGCGCCTTTCAGGTCGAAGTATGGAACGGCACACCCTACGAAGGGTTGGGATACGTGGCGGCCGAAAGGCTGCGTTGGGAGGGATTCGAGGTCGTGAGCGTCGGGCTGGCCGACGGCGACTATCCGCGCACTCAAATCGTAGACTTTACGACCACCGCCAAGGGATCTGCCGTCCCCCGCTTGATTAGCCTCTACAACCGCAACTATGGCGACGTCATCTCTCAGCCAACTGAGGAAAGGGCGGTGGACTTTCGGATTGTGCTTGGCTCCGACTATGACCCTTGCAGCGCGACCCGCGCCTACTGGTACTCTGACTCGCTGCCTACGCCCACCGCTCTTCCCTCGAGTCCTTGAGCTCCCAGCAGCGGGCAAGAAACCTGCTCTACGATTACCTAGTCAGTGCGCCCTGTTTCACAAACCAAATTCATACCTGCGTATGGTATAATTGGTAAATTACGTTGTGAGGCGGCGTCCTCCGATGCTGCCTCGGAGAACCTGCAAGGCTCCACGTCTTTGCGCGGCCGGTAGGGCTCCGGTGCACGGTAAAACGGTATCATCTCAATAAACCGGGGTAATGTAAGGCGGAATGGCATTCCGCCCTTTTCCCCCAACTTTTTGAGAAGAGACGTAAAACGAAGGTGCAAATGTTCAGGCAGCAGCAATACGCACGTTCCTTTGGGCGGGGAGGGCGGTTAGCCCTCCCTCTTGTATTTATAGCAGTATTGCTCTCGTTTTTGGCTCCTACTCCGGTCGGCGCACAGCCCACCGGCTACCAGGAGTATTACGTGCTGGGACACGAGGAACACGTCTGGCGGGCGTTCGTAGCCATCAACGATGGCGACGCCAGCGATCCCCCTGGAAACATCTGCTCGACCGTCAGCCTGGTGGCGACCACCGATTACCAGGTGGTTTACTATGACCACTGGGAAGACGGCTACGAGGCTGACATACTCAATCCCACCCAGGATACTACCAAGATCTATGGCGACGGCGTAACCGGCAACGGAGGAACGGACGGCGACCTCTTGCTCGCCGGAGATGAGATCAATCTGACCAGCGACCAAAACATCACCGGCACGGCGGTCATAACCGGGTATGTGCCCGTCGCCGCCGGGCGCGACCAGGCTTACATCCGCTACGACGGGGGAGATCGCCTTCTGACCAGCGGCGGCCCGGTGGATTTGACCCACGCTATGTGGCCCATAAATGACTCGTGGATCGGCGGCGCGTGGGAGGTCTACTCCCGGCAGGCCTACGCCGACGCTTATTCCTACCGCCTGCCCATCGGCCAAGACCTGTACGATCTCTTTGGTGGGGATACTGGGCCGTACGGCGACTTTCGCGACGTCTACATCCAACTGGGCGCCTTTGAGGACCACACCACTATTTCGATTGACAACGTTGCAGGCGATGTCGTCAACCTGATCCTCGACCGTGGGCAGAGTTATTTCAGTATGGGCTATATCAACTCGGCCCCGGCTCCTGCTATCACCATCAATTCCGGCACCATCGTCCGCTCCAACGAACCGATCCAGGTAGGAGTAATAACCGGCGCCGATGGCAATTTCCAGGGTCGCTTCTTCAACATGCTGCCCGACCAAAAGTGGGGGGCGGATTACATCGTGCCTGTTCCCAGAGGGTACGGCCGGGACGACGACGATGGCTATCAGGATGCTCCAGCCGAGATATATCTTGCCAACCCCAACGACTTTCCCATCGAGATTCAGGCCTACGATGCCGTGACCCAAACGTCATTTGTCATCGGTCCTACGGGCAACATCAGCGCGACGACCTCTTATTCCCAGATGAGAGGAGGCTCTCACGCGCCCCAGGGCTCGGCGGCGCGCTTCACCTCTTCCGATGGGGTCTTTGGCGTCGTCGTCTGCGCCGATACATCGCGCATAGATTACGACTGGGGATTCGCCGGCATTCCTGCCAAATACCTCACCCAGGATTACTATGTTTCCTGGGCGCCCGGCAACTATTATTGCCCCCACGATCCCAACTGTACTACTTATTCGAATGGCTCACCCGTGTGGGTCACGCCCCTGGTGAACGACACCACATTCTACGTGGACTATAGCCCACTGGATGGCCTGGTGGACGAGACCTTTACCCTCGACGTATTGGCGCAACAACGCATCTCCGACACCATAGACAACGACAACACCGGCATGCACGTCTGGGCCACCGACAAGTTCGCCATCGCCTGGGGAGAGGATCCGCGCTCGGCCGACGCCTCAGACCCCTACCTGGACCTGGGATTCGCTATGCTGCCTTTACAGCAAAGATGGCTGGACCCAGTGTTGACGTTGGACAAGACCGCCGAGCCGACCACATTGTTGCCCGGCGGCGGGATTGTGACCTTTACGTTGGTAGCTCAGGCCTATATCGCCCCGTTGGTCAATGTGGATATTACCGACACCCTGCCTCTCAGTTGGACCTATGTGTCCGACAGCGCTCGCATAGTCTACCCTCACGGCGGCGCAGAGAGCCTGGAACCCGAGATTGACGCTCAGACCCTATACTGGAATCTTGCAGCCGATCTGGATCTCAATCAGAGCTTGACCCTCACGTTCCAGGCCCAAATCACCGCTACCGACGGCGTGGACGTCAGCGTCAATCACGCACAGGTGATCGGTGAGCACGAGTACTCTGGTGTGTTCTTCAACCCCACCGACGAGGCCACAATCTATATCAGCCAACTCGGCCTGACCAAGTCGGTGGATAAGGCGCAGGCGGGGATCAGCGATACGTTGGTCTATGCTCTCTCCTACGTTAATCGCAGTGACTCTATCACCGTCACTAACGTGATGTTGCGCGACACTGTGCCCGTCCAATACGTCACTTTCGGATCCGCCTCCGATGGAGGCAACTATGACAGCATCAGCGGGGCCATTACCTGGATGCTGGCTCCGCTTGGGCCGGGCATCGGTGGAACCGTAGAGTTTACTGTGACGGTGAATAGCTTTGTGGAAAACGGCACCGTCATAGAAAACGTGGGGTACATCGAGGGCGACCAGGCAGCCAAGGCGGGCAGCAACGTAGCGCGTACCACTGTACTGGCGCCCGACGTTAAATTCACCAAGTCGGGACCCACAGCCGCCTATCGAGGGAACGTTATCACTTACACCCTCGCTTACGAAAACGTCGGCGGGGTCGCGGCTACGGAAGTGGTGATCTCGGACACGATCCCGCTCTCCACCACCTATGTACCCGGCAGCCTCGCCATCAACACGGGCGTGGGCTGGGTTGCGTTGACCGACGCCAGCGGCGACGACCAGGGTACCTATATCTCTCCCACGCTGGTGATCACTCCTGATATCGTCGCGGCCGGCGAAGCCGGCCAGATACGCTTCAGCGTGCAGCTCGACAGCGACCTGCCGTCGAGTTCACTGATTATGAATTCGGCCACGCTCGACCGGCGACTGGATATGCCTCGCGAGTCCAACCTGGCAGTCACACACATCCTGGACTTGGTGATCGGCAAATCGGCCGAGCAGGAGGCAGTAGCCCCTGGCGATGTGATCTCTTACACTCTGACCTATGAGAACTTGTCGGAGACGGTCACCCAGACAGAAGTGTACGCGCTAGAGCCAATTCCAGACTATACCAGCCTCATCTCGGTCACGGAATCCGGCGGCAACCAAGTGGAGTATTCTTGGGATAACGGAGCTACCTGGACTACCACGCTTCCCATCGCGCCGGTCACGCACATCCGTTGGTACGATGTGGAAATGCCCCCCGGCGACCAGGTGACGGTCGGTTTTGCGGTGCGGGTGAACGACGTTTTGCCGCCCAACACTACCATCAAGAACATGGCCCGTGTCCGCAGCGCAGAGGTCATGGATTATTTCGGCGCATGGGTCTCGTCTAACCCGGTCGAGGTCGAGACAGTCGATCTATGGGTGGACAAGAGCGCCAATCAGCCCCTGGGCCAGCCTGGCGGTTTGATCTCGTACACGATTTCCTACGGCAACCACGGCAGCGCAGACGCCTTCGGGGTGCGCATCACGGATACCGTTCCTGTCAGCACCGCATACGGCGCGGGCAGCATCTGGGGCGCGGGGGCGGACGACAGCGGGGATCCGTTGCTGACCTGGGACGTGATGACAGTGACGGCCGGCGCCAGCGCCCAGCAGGTCGGCTATACCGTCGTTTTGGACGGCAGCCTTCAGCCGGGCGACGTCATCACTAACACCGCCGCCCTCAGCAGCGCCTTTGGCGTGGAGACGAGCGACGCGGAGGTAGTGATCGCTGGAGTGGATTTGGCAATTGCCAAAGCAGCAGTGGATCTGAGCTCGGCTCCGCTCTATCCGGGCGATGTACTCGAGTACCGGGTAGTGGTGACCAACTCCGATGTCCATTACAGCCACTACAACGTCGCCGTCAGTGACGAGTTACCGACGTACACGACGCCGGTGACGGGGAGTGTGGGCTGCTCGCCGGGGGCGGTGTGCGGCCAATCCGGCGACCTGGTTACGGCCACTGTCGCCAGCCTCGACCCCGGAGGCGTCCTCACCCTCACCTTCCAGGTGACAGTTGACCCCGGCACTAGTGGTTACACCATCACCAACCGGGCAGACGCCGTCAGTGAGCAGCAGTCCGAGCCAACCCGGTCGCTCACCACGACCAATGTAGTCACCACCGCGCTGCCATCTATGACGTTGAGCAAATGGATGTCCCCTCACGCCTCGGAGCGACCGGACACCTGGACAGAGTACTACTTTCGAGTTGCCAACACTGGCGATGTGCCGTTGAACGCCGTTCAGATTTGGGACGATCAAATCAGTCCCTTGGTCGGGCCTCTGCATATTCCCGATCTCTCTGTGGGCGAGACCTATACCGCCACGCGCTGGTGGCCGGTATATTTGGACGTGTGCAACGTGGCGACGGCGACTGCCCACGTCACCGGCTTTGCCGGCACCGTGCAAGCCACTGCCGCCGCCTGTTACGACTTTATCGAGGGGCTGAGTCTGGCATTGGACGTGTCGGTTCAGCCCGCGATGATTCTACACCCCCAGATAGTTACCTATACGTACCATCTGACCAACACCGGCAACGACTGGCTGGAAGGAGGAACGATCAGCGACACGGTCTATGGCGATATCGTCACCGCTCTGACCCTGGCGCCCGGTGAAAGTTACACGTGCATCCTGACTCAGCCGGTCACTGTCACGACAGTCAACGTAGCCTCCGCCTGGGGCACCGACCGCTTGGGCGCCCCCGTCTCCGCCGTTGACAGTGCAAAGGTCTTTGTGGCCTCCTCGCGGTTGTACCTGCCACTGATCGCCCACCGAGCGCCTGGCGTACACATCCCCCTGCCGGTGGTGATGAGGGACGACCGAGAACAAGGCGACTGGTTAAAAACAGGGTATTTGTTTACCGGGGTTCCTCTCCTCATTATAGCCGAAGTGAACCTCCGATGCCAATAGCGACAATTCGTATCCTCTCAATAACCTGGGGTTTGCAAGGCGAGAAACCAGGTTTTTGTCGCGTTGCTTACGGAAAAACCTGGTTTCTTTCCCCGAATTATTGAGATGATACGACAATTCGCTATCAGCAATGAAGAATACGGGAACAGATGGTGGGAGTTCTGGATATGAGGGGTAGAAGGTAGAGAGACGTATTCGTAGACAAGGCGTGTGAGGTTCTCCCAGCTTGGGAGGCAAGCTGGCCAAAAAGCGGAGTAGGGGGTAAGATCAAGTTGTCGGGAGCAAGCACTGGAACAGAGGCCAAGGCGTTACGGGGGCTTGAAGCGGATCTGAACGCGAGTGCCAGTGGTGGATTTGCTGGGCACTGAGGCGTGCATTGCGCCAGGCTTCCAGGAGGCGCCAGGCGAGGTTCTTGGCCGAGCCCAACCCGACGAGGAGCATGCCGCCCAGTGGCGTCAGCCGGATCAGCAGCAGGCCGGCGAGGAGAGCCGCTGCCAACCCCAGGAGCGTGACCAGCGGCCCGTTACAGGCCAAAGATTGGTTCCGAAAGCGTCGTAAAGTTTCCACAAGCAAAGAGTTGGCCCTGCCCGGAGCTTGGGTCGCCGGCGAACGCGGCTACCTACCACACCAGGCAGGGCGGTTGATTATTCGGCCACGCGGCTCAAGAGCCACGTGACCAGGGACTCCACAGCGATGCGTGGAGCCTGACGGCAGGCCGTGATCGTCTTCTCTCTCTGAGGCACCGTCCGGGCAGCCGTGGCCCCCCGGCTGTTTCCGGCCATACGAGTAAAGGCGTGGTGACGCATACCCGAAACCCCCTGTTGTTGTTACGGTTGTGTGGGTTGTTCCTGTTGCGCCTGGCGCAGCGCACCCTGTTCCAATTGTTGTTCCAGGAACCGCCGCGCAGCTACCGGCCTGTCCCTACAGCGCGGCAACGTCTGTTGCCGTAGCCGCCTGCGTCTACTGAACATCTACTGAACGAATCCATCCCCCCAACAGACGCCCCACTTGGCTCATCAATCCGCAGGCATGGCCATATTGGCGGATGGAAAGCAATTGCCAGTCTCGGCAGAGTCTAACATATTTGCGCAGTTTCATCAAGTGGCAATCGGCGCGATGTAGATGCTTTGCTGTTGCCGCTTCGTCCATCGCCGCGTCAGTCAGCGATTCGTAGAGAGCAAAGGCCTGTTGCTGTACCTGGCGGGCAATCACGCCCCGCTGGCGCTTGGGAAAGTCGAGAGTGCGGGGAATCAGCCATTGGAGCAGGTCGTAGCACTTGACGAATATCGGTGATTCTTTCATCGAGTCGAACCTCAGACCTCCGAGGTCTCGGGAGAGGTCTCGGGATGATGTGGTTTTGAAAGATACTCGCGCGCAAGCCCCAGGTATCGCCGTGGGCGGCGTGGGCGGCCCAACTGCGCACCCGCTCGTGCATTTTGGGGCCGCTGATCCGCCCGTGCGCATAATCGGCGAGCATGCGCTTGAGCCGGCGCTGGAAACGCAAGCCGTTCGCCCGTTGCAGCCGCCGGTGATCGGCAAAGACCAGGAATCCCAGGAAAGGGATGCCGTTCGTGACCGGGTAGACCACCGTCTTGCGCTCGTGCAGCCGCAGCCGCAGATTGACCAAAAAGCCTTCGATGGCGGTGCGCCAGGCGTGCAGCGTGGGCTTGTCGTCGGCAAAGAGCAAAGAGTCGTCGCAGTAGCGCAGATAGGCGCCGCGTCGCTCACCGCCGTGCAGCGTCTGCTTGACGAACTTGTCCAGCTCGTGCAAATAGACGTTGGCCCAGAACTGGGAAGTCTGGTTGCCGATGGGCAAGCCGGTGGGACGGATAGGGGCCAGCAGATCATCTCCGGGGAACCAGTGGGGTTCTAGCGCGTGGATCCCGACCCCGCTGGCGATGATCTTGTCTATCAGCCGCATCACCTGCACATCGGCGATGCGGCGAGCGAGCAAGTCGTGCAGGATGGCGTGATCCACGTTGGGAAAGAACTGGACCACGTCGCATTGCAGGACGTAGCGGTAGCGGCGGGCAAAGGAGGTGCAGCGATCCAGGGCCGCGTGGGTGCCCTTTCCCCGGCGGCAGGCGTAGTTATCGTGGATGAAACGCGCTTCCCAGATCGGCTCGATGACGTTGCACAGAGCGTGATGCACCACGCGGTCGCGGAAGGGGGCGGCCGAGATACGGCGCGGCTTGCCCTCGTAGATGGTGAAATGACGGTACGGGCCGGGTTGGTAGCTCTCGTCCAGCAATTCGGCCTGCAACGCCGGCAATTCCACCTCCAGGTTGTCCTCAAAGGCGGCCACGTCGGGACGGGAGCGTTTGCCCTTGCGGGCGCGCAAAAAGGCCGTGTATAGGTTCTCGAATTCGCACAGGCTAGGGTAGAGATGTTTGTAGGTTTTCATCGCATTTCAGAAACCAGGTTTTTGTCGCTCCGCTTACAGAAAAACCTGGTTTCTCAAAAAATTCATGCCCTGGGGGGGCAGTCGCCCCCCCAGACCCCCCCAGAATCCTGGAAACAGAAATCGGCATCCAGAAACCAGCATTCAGGACGGGAGAGAGAAAGACGTGGTGACGCATACCCGAAACCCCCAGTAGTTGTTACGGACGTGTGGGAGGCTCCCGTTGCGCCCGGCGCAGCGCACCCTGTACCAATAGTAGTCCCAGGAACCGCCGCGCAGCACGCGGACATCGTCTCCCTCCAATGTTTCCCGCCCCTCCATTTTATCATACTCGTCGTAATTGTCCACCCACTTGGTCCCGCACCATTCCCAGACGTTGCCCGCCATGTCCAGGCAACCGTAGGGCGATTCCCCGCCGGGAAAGGCGCCCACCGCGCTGGTGGCCCCGACGCCGCTCTCGTCGTAATTGGCCCGGCTCGGGTCGGGGACGTCGAGCTCGGCTGTGCTGCCCCATGGGTAGATGCGGGCCGGGCGGGGGTTGGGGAGCAGCCCCTCCTCTGCCTCCCCCCCATCGGAGGGGAGAACCGTCTTGATGATGGGGGCGGCGGGAATTTCCAGACCGCCGCGGGCCGCTTTTTCCCACTCGGCCTCGGTCGGCAAGCGCACCTCCCACCCGGTGGGGATGCGTCCTGCCTCCTGCATCTTGGAGGTTGACCAGGCGCAGTAGGCCACCGCCTCGTACCAGCGGACGCCGACGGCGGGGTGGTTGGGCAGATCGAAAACGCCGCCGTAGCGTTCCCATCCTCCGGAGCGCTCGCGCCACACCAGGCCCTCCCGCGTCCACCAGTGTGGGTTTTTGTAACCATCGGGATCGTCCACGAAGGGCTGGAACTGGGCGTTGGTGACCGGATAGCGGGCGATCCAATAGTCGTCCGGCAGGTCGTGGGGGGGGATCGGTCTCTTGTCGCTCTCCCCTCGGCTGCCCATGACGAAGGGGCCGGCGGGGACGAAGCACCAGGAGATGTCGGGCAGGTGGGGCGGGTTGGCAACCCGCCCTACGCCAGGGCGGGGGTCGCCCAGGGGGGCGAGGGCGCGGCCGGCGGCGGCGCGTTCGGGCGCGGGCAGGGAGCTTTTCTCCAGCAGCGCGGCCAGCCAGCCGCGCAGTCGGTCCACCAGGTCGACCTGGCGGGCGGGGACGTCGAGGTGTTTCTCGGTTTCCAGCAGCGCCTGGGCGGCGCGCAGCGCGGCGTACCAGTCGGCTTCGACGGGCGGTTGGGCGGGCGGGAAATCGTGCTGGCAAAAGCCAGAGATCAGGTTCCAGATGTTGGCCCCGCCGGCGTTCTTGGCCGCCGCCAGGAGCGTCGCCTCGCGCCAGCGCTCGTCGTCCTGGCGGAGTTGCTCGGCCAGCAAAAAGGGAAAGTCCTCGTCGGCCAGGTAGCAGGCGGCCAGGTATTCCTGGAAGGTGCGGTGGGGGAAGGCGTAGATGCTACGCTGGGCGCGCTCGATGAGCAGGCCGGCGCGGTCGGTGAGGTACTCGATGATGCGCCGCTCGCCATGCGCTTTGCCCTTGTCGGTGGCTGCTTCGTACAGCACGCCGGCCAGGTCGCGGGCGCGGATGTCGTGAGTGACCTCGAGGCTGGGGGCGTCGCGGTGGGCCTCGTAGGCGATTCTGTTGAGCGCCGCACGCAGTCTTTCGGCCGGGATGCCCAGTTCGGTCCACACGTCGTGCTCTTCCACCATGCGACCCCGGTCGTCGTAGCGCGGCTTGGTGCGCTGCCACAGTTCGAGCAGCAGGATGACGCAGGCCTCGTAGAGTTCCTGGCGCTTTTGCGGCAGGCTGCCGCCCTCACGCCAGCGGTGCAGGCTGGCCATCAGAGTGAGCAGGAGCGGGCGCGGGGCCAGGTCGGCCAGGCGGGGGAGGCGCTCGATCTCGGCCTTGAGTTGCTCGGCGTACCGTTTGGCCTTTTCCTGCCCCAGGCTGCGGTCTTTTTCGCTCACGTGGGCGTACCAGCGGTCAATGAAGGCGGGGACTTGGCCGTCGAGGGTGAAATCGGCCAGATCGCGCACCGGAAAGCCGTTCAACCGGGCCTCGGGGTCCTGGTAAGCGTAGGGGCGGCTGGTGACGAGGATGCGGCAGTGGGGAAAGTCGAGGGCAAAGCGTTCGACGGCGGCCTTGAGCTGCAAGCGGCGGGCGTGGGCTTCGGGCACCTCGTCCACGCCGTCGAGCATCAGCAGCGCGCCGTCTTGGCGCTTGAGCGCCGCTTCGACGACGGCGGCGCAGCCGGCCAGGGTGGAGCCGTCGGAGCGGCAACGTCCGGCCAGTTCGTCCTGGAAGAACTGCCACAGGCTGCGGTCCTGCGGCAGGCCCCGCGCGGCGTAATCGCGCAGCACGATGCGCACGGGCAGCAGACGGGGCAGGCTCCAGGCCTCGCCCAGCCCCTCGAGGTTGATGGCGGGGTCGTCCAGCCCAGCGCCGGCCAGGCAGAGGGCGACGAAATTGACCAGGGTGGATTTGCCGGAGCCGGGGTCACCCAGGAGCACCAGGCGGTCGTAGCGGGAGAGAGCCGCCAGCGCGGGCAGGCGGTTTTCCGGTTTTTCCATCGTCTCACCGGCATAGTGTCCGCGATCCAAATCCTCTCTGTAGGCGCGCTCAATCACGTCCAGGTCGGTAAAGACGGCGGCCAGTTCCAGCTCGGCGGCCTCGCCGGCAGCGGTGCGGAGGTCAATGGTGTGGAGTTGGAGTGAGCGGCAGTCGGCAAAGACTTCGCGCAGGTACAACTCGCGCAGGCTGTCCGAATCGCGCGTTGAGGCAGGGGGTGGCGTCTCCACCACAGGAGTCGGGGCGAGCTCTGCCAGGCGGCGGGCCTCTTCCCGCTCCAGCCATTCCTGGCGGGCCTGCTCACGGGCCTGAGAGTAGGCCTGCGGCACGACGACCAACAGCAGGACAATCAGGCCAAAACCGAGCACGCCCCAGGGCAGGGCGGGGGCCTTGTCCAGGATATCGGGCACGAGGAAAAGCCCCCCAAAGAGCAGAATGACGAACGCCATCGCGCCCAGAATTATGGGCGATTGGACGCGCTGCACGATCTCGGTCAGGACCGCGTCAAAGGGTACTTGCAGGCCGGTCGCTGGCGGGGTGTTCAGGGCGGGCAATTCATTGCTCGGTGTGGATTGTTCGCCTGGTTGTTCGGTCATCGGATACCTCCTTGGCCCCGGCCCCGAATGAATTCGCGGCCCGGTACGGAAAACAAGTTGAAAACGTGTTGGCGCGCAGCGCGATTCATCGCGTTTTGTGTATTAGGCGGGCAATTCATTGCCCGACGGTAACTGCTCAGTCAGACCTCCGAGGTCTTTGACAACCGTTTAGCCCACTGCAAATATTTAAAACGGCCAATGTTTTGCGCTTGAATAAGCTGCAATGAGACCTCGGAGGTCTAGACAGCTACCAAGCTGAGCAGTTACGCCCGACGTTCGTATTATGCCGGCCCCAATTTCCCTCGAAAGTATGCGATGGTCTTTTCCAGCCCCTGTTCTAGTGGTACCTGCGGCTTCCACTCCAGCACACGCTTGGCCTTGCCGATGTCGGGGCAGCGCACCTTGGGATCGTCGGCGGTGCGGGCGTCGGTGGGGGTGATGAACTGGATGGGCGAACTGCTGCCGGTCAGCTCCAGCACCCTGTGGGCAAAGTCGAGAATGCTCATCTCGTCGGGATTGCCCATGTTGACCGGGGTGCTCTCGCCAGAGTGGAGCAAGCGCACCATACCCTCTACCATGTCGGAGACGTAGCAGAAGGAGCGGGTGCGGGAGCCATCGTCGTAGACGGTTAGCGGGTCGCCGCGCAGCGCCTGGCAGATAAAGTTGGGCACCACGCGCCCGTCGTCCATCCTCATTCTTGGCCCGTAAGTGTTAAAAATCCTGACGATGCGCGTATCTACGCCGTGGTAGCGATGGTAGGCCATCGTCAGCGCCTCGGCAAAACGCTTGCTCTCGTCGTAGACGCCGCGTGGGCCGACCGGGTTGACGTTGCCCCAATAATCCTCGTGTTGGGGGTGCACCAGCGGGTCGCCATAGACCTCGGAGGTGGAGGCCAGCAGGAAGCGCGCCTTCTTCTCCAGCGCCAGGCCCAGCGTCTTGTGCGTGCCCAACGCGCCCACCTTGAGCGTCTGGATGGGCAGGTTGAGATAGTCCACCGGGCTGGGCAGGCTGGCCAGGTGGAACACGGCGTCGAGGGGGCCTTCGACAAAGATATAGTTGGTCACGTCGTGCTTGACGAAATGGAAACGCTCCTGCCCGGCCAGGTGTGCGATGTTGTTCACGTTGCCGGTGCTGAGGTTATCCATAGCGATGACCTCGTGGCCGTCGACCAGCAGCCGGTCGCAGAGATGGGAGCCGATAAAGCCGGCCCCGCCGGTGATGAGAATACGCATTTGCAGCTCCTTATCTACAAGATCAGGGAGATTATACCGCAGGGCAGCAAAGTTGGGTAGTTGGAACCCCAGCCCACTCCCCCTGAGACAAGGCCAGCAGCCGCGCGGCGAAAGTCGCCGCGCTACGGAACTGCGCCCCGTGAACGGGGCTCAAAAATGCAGCGCGGCAGCAATTTCCAGCCCGATTTATCGGGCGCCGCTCCATAGACCGGGCACTTTATGCCCGGTCGGAAGTGTCTGCAAACCGCTCGACCTGCGCCACCTGCGCCGGCTTGGGGCGGGCAAAGGGCCGCACCGTCCGGATGCGCGCCCAGGCCTGGTCGGGCGTCAGGCCGGTGCTGACCAGGTAGGCGGCGGCCATCGTCGGAGCGCGGCCCACCCCGGCCCCGCAGTGGACGTAAACCCCGCCCCCTTGCCCGATCTCTTCCTCTATGAACGCCGCCCCTTGGCGCAACTGTTCCAGCGTCGGGGGATTGTCGTCGGCCGACGGCAGGTACAGGTAACGGGCTGGGGCGATGCCGGCGTCGTTGTCGTCGAACTCTTCCCGCAGATTTACCACCGCCGTGATGCCGCGCGCCGCCAATCGGGGCCAGCCGCGCCGCCGGTACTGCCCGCCCACGTGCAACTGCGGCGTGATCTGGCTGACACTGCGAAGGGGCGCGCCGGTGACGATGCGCACGACGTGATCGGCCGCCCACAGCGCCGTCACCCGCAAGCCCTGTTGCGTGAGCCGCTCCCACAGGATGGTCAGCCCTTTGCGGACTTTTCTCAGTACTCTCATACCCTGATCACCTGATACTCTTGGCTGCCGATTCCAATCTGCGCCGCTGCGTCCACGTGCAACTGCCCGTCCACGCCCAGCGACTCGGCCAGAATGCGCTGACCGGCCTTCACTCCTCGGTCTTCTGCCAGCGACTCTGGCAGCGGAATCCCATTGTTGATCAAGTCCAGCGCCGCCTGCTCCACCGCCACGATGTCTGTGGCGGCCAGGATGCCCTGATCCTGCACCAACGGGGTGTCGGCCATGGGCATACAATCGCACTCTGGCTGCACCTCCAACACAAAGTTGAAATAGAGCACCTTGCCCGGCTCGAAAGTGGTCAGCACCGCCTGGGTTGCCTCGGCCAGGGCCATCTGGAACTCGTCCTCGCCCCGCTTCTCCAGTTGGATCGCTCCCTCCGGGCAGACCCGCTCGCAGCGACCGCAGCGCCAGCACTTTTCATCGTCCACCACCAGGCCGCCGTTCGCTTCAGAGATCGCCTCGGTGGGGCAGACGTGCAGACATTGCAGACACAGCGTGCATAGCTCGGGATCGCGGACGACGGAGGATTCGCCGCTGGCGGCGTGCAGGTGGCCGCGCGCCCGCTTCCAATCGCCGCTGCGGTGGCGACCGGCCACGCCGCCCATCGCCAGGTTCTTGATCGCCCCGCCGTAGCCGGCCCCGATGTGTCCCTTGCAATGGCTGACGACGATCATCGCTGGCGCGTCGTGGATGGCGGAGGCGACCTGCACGCTGCCCAGCACCGGCCCGGCTTGCACCTCGATGCTGTCGCAGCCAAAGAGGCCGTCGGCCAGGATGACCGGGCAGCCCACCGATTGGGGGTTGACGCCGTTCTGGTTCGCCACCTCCAGGTAATCCCAACCCTCGATGCGCACCGTGTCGCAGACAAAGGGCTTGCCGCCGACCGCCTTGGCCGCGTTGGCCAGGACGCGCAGGAAGCGGGGGCGCACCACCCGATGCGCCCCCGGCGAGCCAAAGTGCGTCTTGATCGCCACGTGTTCCCCTTTGGCGATGACGCTGCCGAAATCCAGCTTTTCGATCAATCGTTCCAGCCCGGCCACCTGGCTGGCGCTATAGTCCCAGCGGGTCGCCCTGGCCGGCGCAAAGTAGACTTTGCTGCTCATATACTTTCTCCTCAAGTTATTGCTCTGTCACCTGAAACTGCTCCAGGAACGCCGTGTTCCCGCCGGAGACCAGGTCAACTCGCTCCAGTCCGGGCCACGAGTACAGCGCGACGGCAAGTTGATAGTCGCCCGCCGGCAGGTTTTGCGGCACCGGCAACTTGAACCAGGTGATGAATGCGTCCCCCTCTCGCCACTGGATGCTGTCGAACCCTGGGCCGTCGGATTGAGCGACGACCTGGTTGTCCATTGTGAGCAGGTAAGTGCCGATGTGATACACGACCTCCGGCGGCTGCGCCTCGACCGACCAGGTCAGGGTCAGAGGCAGCGGCGCGCCGGGTTCGATCTGGCCGCGCTCGTACCCCGTCAGCGCGACACCGTTCGTCCACACAGCGAACTGTGTCTGGGAGGCGGCCTCGTCGAGATCGGCCCGCGCGCTGGCGGAGAGATCGTAGAACTGCCACGTCTCGTCCAGCACGTGGAGCGTCGCGTCTGGGAGCGGTGTGACCGAACGAGCCAGCCACTTTGAGGCCCGGCTTCCCGGGAGCGCGTCCAGGTAGACCGCGCAGGGGGCTGGCACGGGGACAGCCAACCGCCCGTCCGCCAGCGTGACCCGCTCCGGTTCGGTGAACTCGCTCAGTAGAGCAAGCTCCGACACCTCAACGGTGTGGCCCTCAGCTACGACGACCAGATCACACGCCGGCCGCTCTGCCAGCAAGCGGCGGGCCGTTTGGGTCGCAGTGCGGAGGTGCCGAATCTGCATCAAGCCGCTGCGACTATGAAGCCGATGGTCCTGAAACTCCAAGTCGAAGCTGAACTGCCATACTGCCAGCAGGAGCAGTGGCAGCGGCAGTATGGCCCAGGTCGTCACCTGGATGGCGCGTCGCACGTTCTGCCCCCTGGCCCGCAGCGCGGCTCGTTCGAGGCCGCGCTGGATCCCGTCCAGGCAAACGCCGATCAGTAAGAAGTGGGCCGGGAACTGGCCGATCAGATAATAGATCTGCAAATAGTGCGCCGAGCGCAGATAGAAGAGAATCGGCAGGACGAACCACAAAAGTGTGACGCAGAGACCGGCCGCTTTCTGCGCAGCGACGGGGTCGCGGCTCCGCTGGACGAACGAGCGCGCGCCCGCCCAAAGCGCGTAGGCCAGCGAAAGTGCCAGCAGCGCCGTCGCCAGGGCGTCGAATTGGAGCGCGTATCTGGCGGAGCCGAGCAGCCCCCGCGCGTGCAGCAGGTCGGCGCTGACGAGAATGGCCGCAATGCTGGGAGATGCGGGCTGGCCGGCGACCTGTAATGCGGCCCGCACGTCAACCCAGCCGACGCCGATTTCGTACAGCAGGAACGGCGCGTACAGCAGGGCAAAGATGACGGCGCCAACGACCAGCGGCCACACTCGCAGCTTGCGCCAGAACAGGGCAAAGATGAGGCCCATCGTCAACAATTGCACCATAGTCCCCGGATGCACCTGCGTCATACAGGCGGCCCAGACAAAGCTAAAGATCAGATAGATGGCGCGCTGCTCGACGGCAAAGTAGAGCAGCAGGCAGGCAAAGGTCAGCACCGCAAAGACGGGCACCATCGTCTGGTTCCAGATGAGCTGGCTGTAGAACACACTCCACGGGTTGACCGCAAAGATCAACACGCTCCAAAAAGCCGCCCGCTTGCCGAACGCTTTGTACGCTGCCCACCCGGCGGCGGCGACGGCCACCATGCCCGAGATCATCGTCAGCGTGGCCACGCTGAGAATGTCGGGCCAGATGCGCAGGGCGATGGCGTACAGGTACTCGATCATCGGCGGGTTCACAAAGCCCGCGGACGATTTATTGGAGGCCAGCGGCATCGCGCCGCCGTTGACCCAGCGCATCGCCGTGTTGAGCGTGAACGATTGGTCGCTCCAGAGTTCCGTCGTGTCCAGGCGCCGGATGCGCAGAAAGAGCGCCAGCCCCATGATCAGGATCAGGGCGAATAAAGCAATCTCGATGGTCCGTTTGCGTCTATGCATAATTCCCTTTCTGGGTTCCTCTGAATCAGCGGCGCTATTATACCCCACCCTGCGCGGGCCGAGAAATTGCGCCTTTGGCCCGAAAGTGTTACAATTCAATCAGATCAAACACAATCGAGGAGTTATGTATCATCTCAATAAACCGGGGTAATGTAAGGCGGAATGGCATTCCGCCCTACTTTTCCCCCAACTTTTTGAGAGGAGACGAGTTATCAATGACCAACCTGACCCGCCCCCGCGGACGCTACTTTGAAGAGTTCGAGATCGGCGACAGCTTTGAAACCCCCTCTCGCACCATCACCGAGAGCGACGTGATGCTCTTTGCCGGCCTTTCCGGCGACTATAACCAACTTCACACCGACGTCGAGTTTGCCCAAGAGACAATGTTCGGCGAGCGCGTCGCCCACGGGCTCCTGGTGCTCTCTATCGCCACCGGCCTGGTCTCGCGGCTGGGCTTTATCGAAGGCACCGTCCAGGCCTTTACCGGACTGGAGTGGAAGTTCCGCGGCCCCGTCAAATTCGGCGACACCGTCCGCGCGCTGCTCGAGGTCAAACAGAAGAAAGAGATGCGTCGCCTGGGGGGGGGCTTTGTCACCCTGAGCGTCACCATTCTCAATCAACGGGATGAGACGGTGCAAAAAGGGAACTGGCGAGCCCTCATCAAGAGCGCCCCCTGACCAATACCCAATACCTAGTACTCAATACCCAAAACCCCAACTCTATGACCCAATCCCCCGTCCCTTCCTACCTGCACATCTTTTCTGTTCCCACCCCTTTCCCCGTCGGCCCCGTCAACCTGTACCTGGTCGAGGGTGAGCCGCTGACGCTGCTGGATACCGGCCCGCGCTACGATCCCGCCCGCGAGGCGCTCACAGAGGTCCTGGCCGAGCGCGGCTACCGCGTGACCGACCTGCAACGCATCATCCTCACCCACGCTCACCCCGACCATTGCGGTCTGGCGGCCGAGTTGGCGCGCGCTTCCGGCGCGGAGGTGCTGGCCCACGCTGCGACCGGTCACCGCTTGGCCAAAGACGGGGAAAAGGAACGGATGGCCTTTTACGCCAAAGTCATGCGCTGGGCCGGCGTCCCGATGGAGATGCTGATACCCCTGGCCGGGGCGCGGCAAGGTGCGAGCCACTATACCGAACCCCTGATCCTCGACCGCACCCTGGCCGATGGCGACCTGCTCCAACTGGGCGGCGAGGAGTGGCAGGTGCTCCATACCCCCGGCCACACTGGAGACCTCATCTGCCTCTACCAGCCCCAGCGAAAACTGCTCCTCTCCAGCGACCACCTCCTGCGCCACATCTCCTCCAACCCAGTGGTCGAGCAGCCCGCGCCGGGCCAGAGCGAGCGCCCGCGCCGTCTGGTGGAATACATGGCGCAACTGCGCCGCGTGGCCGAGATGGACGTCGAACTGGCGCTGCCCGGCCACGGCCCGCCCATCACTGACCACCGCGCCCTCATCCGCCAGCGGCTGGCCTTCCACGAGGAGCGTGCCGGCCGCATACTGGAGACGATAGGTGAGGAGGCTCTCAGTGTGCACGAGATCGTCGGTCGGCTCTTCTCCGGTCTCGACCCCATCAATCACTTTCTCGCCATCTCCGAGGTGATCGGGCACCTCCAGTGGCTGGAGGTCGAAGGCCGGGCGACGCGCCGCGAGCAGGACGGCGTTGCTTGTTGGCGGATCACTCCTCGGCAAAGCTAGACGGGCGCACGGTGTTGCGCGCCCAGTATTCGAGGATGACGTCCTGCAAGGCCGATTCGACGTCGCTACCGTTGTCTGGATCAGGGCCAAAGCGGAAGGTGAACCCGTTCACCTCCTCCGTCCAGGGCTCCCAGTAAGGGTCCCATACCCAGAATGCGTGGTTCATGCCGCGCTGCTCGAACAGGGCCATCTGGTCGTCCATGAACTGGGCCGCGCCGGGCACCCAGCGCACCACACCAAACTCGTTGACCGCCACCGGCGCGTCGTGCTCATCCTGGAACCGGTCAATTATGGAAAGATATTCGTCCAGCCAGCCCCGGTCGAACGAGTCGGGCTCGCCGTCCCAATCCAGGTCGAACTCGCCGGGATACGTGTTCTCGGCCGGCGGTTCCTGGTGCGTGTACTCTGTCTGTGGCTCGTACTGGTGCACCATGTAGACCGTGCGCGCGTCGCCGGTAGGCTCCAGGTAGGGCAGCCAGCGCACCGCGCTCCAGCCATTGCCGCCGATCAGGATGGGCGTACTGGGGTCCACCTGGCGGATGCCGGCCGTGATGCGCGGGTAGAGCTGGTTCCAATCGTAGAGGGTGCCGGCGTAGGTGGGGTAGAACTCGTCCGGCTCCCAGATGTCGAGCAAGGCGCCGGCGCTGTGCGGCTCGCACATCAGGTCGTAGCCGACGACGATGGGATTGTCGCGGTACCGTTCGGCGGCGTAGCGCCACATCTCCATCCAGCCATCCTGGGCCTCTTGCTCCTCCCACACCCATTCGATCAGCAGTTCCTGGTCGAACCAGTCGCCCGCGCCCTCGCTGTAGAAGGTGAAATCGCTGCGGCCCGGCCCGGTGCGGAAGGTGATGACGGCGAACATGTCGGCCTGGGCGATCATCGCCAGTAGGCTGTCCAGGTTGGCCTGCACCTGCTCGTCCAGCACGTAAGGGGGGCGCTCGGTGAACAGGCCGGGGCCGGAGATGTTGACCACGTTGGCGCCCAGCGCGGCCAGCCGGTCAAAATCAGCCTGTGTGTAGGGTGGCCCCACGTAGCCGTCTCCCAGGAACTCGGGCCCGTCCAGCTCGGGCACGACCACGCGCTGCCAGGTGTTGGCCCCGCGCAGTTGAGTGGGGCCGCTCCACAACGCCCACTTGTCCCCAGCGGTGACGACCGGAGGCGGCAGGGGGGTGGTCCCCGGCGCCGCTGCGGTGGGGGCGGGCCGGCGGGTCGGAGCCGGGGGTTCATCTACCTCGTCGTCCCGGCCGTCGCCGGGGAGGTTGCAGGCCAGGGCCAGGCCAAAGAGAAGCATCAAAATCAGGCAAACTATAGGGCGCCGGTAGTAGCGTCTCATTGGATCTCCTTTTCCGCCCATCCCCGCTGCGCCTAACTCACGGCAGTCGCCCGCGCGGGACGGACACCCTTTGCAGTTTCAGTCTGGCTCGCTTGCGCCGGGATGGGCCTCACCACCCATTATACTCATCGGAACAACCTCGTCAATCGCGGCTGTGAGAGTCATCGGAGAGCAAAATCCGGGCTCGGAGCAATTTGCCGCCTATGCCGCTCCATGCTACAATGTGCCTGCTATGATGAGAGTTGTCTTCATGGGCACACCCGATTTCGCCGTACCGACGCTGGAGGCGTTGGCCGACGCGCGCGACTTGAACCTGGTCGGCGTCGTCACCCAGCCAGACCGGGCGGTCGGGCGCGGGTGGCTGGTAGAGCTCTCTCAGGTAAAGCGGGCGGCGCTGGAGCGCGACCTGCCGCTCTCTCAGCCAGAGTCACTGCGGCAGTCTGCGGCGATGGCCCAACTGGCGGCCTGGGAGCCGGACGTCATCGTCGTGGCTGCCTTTGGGCAAATTCTGGCTCAGGACGTGCTCAACCTTCCTCCCCATGGCTGCCTCAACGTCCACGGGTCGCTGCTCCCGCGCTGGCGGGGCGCAGCGCCGGTGCCAGCGGCAATCCTGGCCGGCGACGGCGTGACCGGCGTGACGATCATTAGGATGGACGTGGGGCTGGATACTGGTCCCATCCTGGCCCGGCGAGAGGAACCGGTCAGACCTGACGATACCTGGGAAACGTTGGAGGAGCGACTGGCGCGGCTGGGAGCCGAGTTGTTGGTAGAGACGCTGCCGGTGTACCTGGCGGGCGAGCTTGCGCCTCAACCCCAACCGGAGGAGGGCGTGACCTACGCCGAGCAGATATCCAAGCAGGATGGGCTGCTCGATTGGTCGCGGCCGGCGGTTGAACTGGCCCGGCAAGTGCGGGCCTTTACTCCCTGGCCCAGTGCCTTTACCACCTGGCGCGGTAAAAGGCTAAAGATAGTGCGGGCTACGCCACTGCCCGACTGGCGAGGAGATAGGTCGCCTGGCGCCGTCGTCGCCCTGGCCGATGGCTATGCCGTCGTCACGGGCGAGGGAGCGTTGCGCCTGGAGGAGGTGCAGTTGGCCGGCAAACGCTCGATGGATATTGCGGCTTTTCTCTGTGGTCAGCGTGATTGCGTGGGCAGCCGGTTGGGAGTAGCGGCGCAGTAGCGGACGGGATGAGTTACCATGTCCACCGATAGTGTCCCGATCATGGCAGAGCACGATTCATATTTATGACTTTCCTGAAAAAAGGTGTTGGTTTGTTCGTCGG
>CAYMWP010000046.1:0-29568 GCA_964393895.1 uncultured Anaerolineales bacterium
TGATTAACGAAGCTAGGGTATGAGGACAGGTGTCCTAAACGAAACACACCCATTTCAAATATACGGAGGGAAATATGTTAAGCCGAAATTATCTGGAGGTTCCCCAGGAACCCGTCGGAGAGGACAAGTCTGTCCGCTGGGTGATCGGGAAGCCGGAAGGAGCGCCCAACTTTGCCATGCGGGTGATCGAGTTTGAGCCGGGGGCCACCTTTGAGACCCACCAACACCCGTATGAGCACGAGATCTTTGTATTGGAGGGCGAGGGGGTGGCAGAAGGGGCAGAGGGAGAGATCGAGATGCGGCCCGGCGTCGCGCTCTACGTACCTCCCGACGAGCCTCACGGATATCGGAACACCGGGCCAGGGACGTTGCGCTTTATCTGCGTCATACCACACGAGGAGGATTAAATGTCATCACAGGCACAGGCAACCTGGGTCGGGCCGGGACTGCGGCTGGTGGGTGAACCATCCGGCGGTCCGGCGCTGGTTCTGGATCACGTCTTGCCCGGAGAGAATAGATCAGAGACCGGAGTGCGTCCAATGGACACACTGCTCGTCGGGCTGCTCGGCTGCACCTTGATGGACGTCGTCTCTATCTTGAAGAAAAAAAGGCAGCCTTTCACGGGCGTGCGAGTGGAAGCGACCACCGAGCGAGCCGAGGAGCACCCCAAGGTTTATACTCAAATCCACCTGGAATTCATCGTCACGGGCAAAGATACGAGTCCCCAGGCAGTCGAGCGGGCCATTGAGCTTTCGCAGACCAAGTACTGCCCCGCCTCGGCGATGTTGAGCCAAGCGGTAGAGATCACGACCGGCTACAGGATCGAGGAAGAATGAACGAGCCTACGAACGGACGAGTAGCTGAACTAGAGACCCAAATTGCCGACCTGAAAGCCCGCCTGCCCAAACACTCTGTTCCTCCATCAATGCTCATCGAGCTGGATGACCTGGAAGAAAAGTTGGAGCAAGCGAGGGCAGAAGCAGCGCGGCAGGAGGGCGTCCAATGACCATCGCATCGTTCGAGGGCCGGGCTCCCCGCATTGGGGCGGGCACGTACATCCATCCCTCGGCCGACCTCTTTGGCGATGTGACCATCGGCGCCGGCTGCTGGATCGGCCCCGGCGCGCGCATCCGGGGCGACTATGGCACCATCGTTCTCGGCGACTATTGTAGCGTAGAGGATAACTGCGTCATCCACGCCCGCCCCGGCGAGCGAACGACGTCGGATTGGAACAATCCGCTGGCAATTGGGTCACCGTCGGCCACGGCGCGGTCATCCACAACGTGACAATGATCCACGATTACGCCATCATCGGCATGGGGGCGGTGGTCTCCGACTGAGCAACCCTGGGCGAATGGGCCGTGGTGGGGGAAGGGGCCGTCGTCCGGCAAGGGCAAGAGGTTCCGCCGGGCCACATTGCGGTGGGGGTGCCGGTCAAGGTGCTGGAGAAAACCGTGAGCGAGGAATAAAGCCCAATGGAGCGAGTTCAAAAAGACCTGCGTGGATCTGGCACGGCGCTACCCGGAGGGCTGGGTCCCTCAGGAGGAATGATGCGCCTCGGTGCCCACGAATCTATCGCTGGCGGGTTGCACAAAGCGTTCGACCGCGCCCAGTCGGTGGGCTGCGACGCGATGCAGATATTCGTCAAGCCCAACCGAAACTGGGCCGTAAAGCCGCTGACCGAAGAGGACATTGCCCGCTTCAAAGCCAGGGCCGCAGAAACCGGCATCCATCCGGTGGTGGCCCACACCTCCTACCTGCTCAATCTCGCTTCCCCGAAAAAAGACCTGTGGCAAAGATCACGAGACACGCTCATCGTCGAGTTGGAGCGATGCGAGGCGCTGGACGTGCCCTACCTGGTGCTGCACCCCGGCTCGCACGTGGGATCGGGGGAGGAGACGGGGCTGGCGCGGGTAGCTCAGGGGCTAGGGGAGGTACACGCCGCCACGCCCGGTTTCCGCACCCACATTCTCCTCGAGACCACCGCCGGGCAAGGCACCAACCTGGGATACACATTCGAGCAGTTGGCCTGGCTGGTGGAGCGCGCGCCGGAGGGAGAACGGCTGGGGGTCTGCCTGGATACGTGTCACGTTTTCGCCGCCGGCTACGAGCTACGCACGGTGGAGGGGTACGAGGCCACGATGGAAGAATTCGACCGGGCCGTGGGCTTGGCGCGACTCGAGGCGATCCACCTTAACGATAGCAAGGGCGACCTGGGCGGCCGCAAAGACCGGCACGAGCACATTGGCCAGGGACGCATAGGGCTGGAGGGGTTCCGCAACTTGTTGAACGATCCCCGCCTGGCAGGATTGCCGGGCTTGCTAGAGACCCCCAAGGGAGACGATCTGCGCGAGGATCGGGAAAACCTGGCGGTGCTGCGGTCGTTAGTCAAATGAGCGTCTTTGACGGGCTCTCCTCAATCTACAACGTCGGGATGCTACCGCTGGAGTTATTGATGCTCCGGCGGTTGCGGCGCCAGACCTTCCCGCTACTCAGAGGCAACGTATTAGAGATAGGGATCGGTACAGGGGTCAATCTGCCGCTCTACGGGCCGGAGGCGCACGTGACAGGCTGTGACGCCAGCGGAGAGATGCTGGCTTGGGCAGCCCGCCGTTCACACAACGGCGCGGCACTGACGCAGAGCGATGTCCAGACTCTCCCCTTCCCCGATGGCAGTTTTGACCTGGTGACGGCTTCATTCCTGTTCTGTTCGGTCACCGACCCGGCGCGGGGGCTGGCGGAAGCGCACCGCGTCCTGCGGGCCGGCGGGAAACTGGTATTGCTGGAACATACGCGGGGCAACAAAGGACTGGGGGCCTGGCTGACTGACACACTCCATCCAGCATGGAAAGCCTGGAGTAAGGAATGTCACTTGAACCGGGAGACGGCCCAGACGGTGGCCCAGGCCGGGTTCCAGGTGCAGCGGGTGGAGCGGCACGCACTGGGAATCGTGCGAGTGATCGAGGCAACAAGACCCTGAGGGTTTCAGAAAACCCTAAGGGTTTCCCGATATGGAGAATTTGATGAAACGTTTCTGGCGAGAGAATTGGTCGGTGATTGCGATAATCGCCGCGATGGTGGGCGGCTACCTGTTTCTGCGCACGCCGGGCGACGACCTGGCCTCGACGGCCGAGTTCTACGCCCAGGTAAGCGACGGCGTGCCCACGCTGGTAGAGTTCTACTCCAACACCTGAAGCGCGTGCCTGCTGGCCAAGCCCGCCGTGGACGGGCTAGAACGAGAGCTGGGAGACCAGATGCAAGTACTGCGGCTGAATGTGATGGACGATGTAGGCGGCGAGTTGGCGCTGCGCTACGGCGTGCGCGGCGTACCCACGTTCGTGCTGCTGGATGGCGCGGGCGAGGTGGTACTGGCGCGGGCCGGAATGCCGGATCGAAATGAAATCGTGGCTGCGGTAAAAGCCGCTACTCCCCGCCCCTAAGCTCAATGCTCACGATCTCTGGGCGACACAGAAATCGGGCGCGGGGCAGCCCCCCACCCTCAAATCCCACTCCGCGGCTGATGTACATCCGGGTGTCGCCCTCCTCAAATAACCCCGACGCATACCGCCTACCGTACAGCGAGTTGGTGACGATGGCCCCATAGAAAGGCAGCCGGAGTTGGCCGCCGTGGGTGTGCCCGCCCAGGTACAGGTCCACCCGGTGTCCGGCTGCCTCGCGTATCAGGTCAGGCGAGTGGAAAAGCAGCAACGTGAAAGCCTCGGTGGGCACGCCCTCCATCGCCCGCTCCAGACGCGCCACGTCCAGCTCCTGCCGGTGGCTGCACGCCACCCCCACCAACGTCACCGCCTGCCCGCGCACATCCACCGTCACTGCTTCCTGCTCCAGCCACACGACTTTGGTGCCCTCCACCAGCCAGGCCATAGATTCCAGTGTAGGCTCCACTGACCCGCGCACCCCGTAAATGCCGTAAGGGGCTTCCAGTTGCGCCACGAACCGGCGAAAGTGAGCGGCGGAGGTGGGATCGGACAGGTAGGAGAGGTTCAAATAGTCGCCGGTGAGAACGATAATGTCGGGCTGGAGGGCGTTGACCTTGCGGACAACTTGCGCCTCCCGGAAGCTGCTGCGCTCGATGTGGACATCGGTGATGTGCACCACGCGGAGCGGCGGGGCGGACGGATCCAGGTCATCGAAACTCAGCGCCAACTCTGTCGTCTCCACCCACAGAGGTTCCACGACGTAGGCGTACACCTGCACACCGCTGAAGAGCAGGTTAACGACCGAGAACAAGACAAGCGCCGAGTACGCCCTGACATCCACACCACGACGGCGGCCCCGCCAACGGGCCAGCAGCGCCGCCCCTAGCAACCCCCAGAATAAGAGTTGACGCACGAATATGCTAGAGATCAGCGGCGGCATAATAGTCAGAGAGAAGGAGAGGCGCAGGCGTGGCAATGCCCACAGTAATGCCCAGTCGAACAGGCAGAACAACAGAAAAGCCGCAGCCAGGGGCAGGCCCTCTTGCGCGAGGGCGCGCGCCTCCCGACGCCGCCCGCTCAGCGCTGCCAAGCCTGCCCCTGCGATGACGACGGCCGCTCCGAGAGCAGCCACAGCGATGACTATCTCACCCGGATGATAAAGTACCAAGAACGTCAGAAACTCGCGCAGAGCGATCAGCATTGAGATACTACAGTGCTCATCTACCCACCCGCCATTCCTTTGACCCGCCCGGCCAACTCTTCCACCTGAGCTACGGCCGTCTTGGCGCCGCGCAACTTGTCCAGTTGATCGTGCCAGAAAGCGGAGCCGGCGGCAGCGCCCAGGCCGCTGAGGTAGATACCGGGAGTGAGGCCGAGCAATGCGACCACGACGGCCTGAAATGCGCTAGAAGCCGCCTGGGCAGCGCCGCTGCTTTCCGGCGGCGTCTCGACCCGCGCCGCTTCGCCGGGGCAGCTCTTTTCGATCAATTGCCCCACCGTGCACCACTCGACGGGCTGCCCTTGGGTATCCAGACGGGCAAAGTTGCCGACCGTACCACCCAGGATCGGGGAGAGTAACTGAATGGAATCCACCCGCAGCGAGGCCGCCAGTACGATACCCACCACTGCGGAAAGGACGCGCAGCCAGGCGATGCGGGTGTTCTCCCGGTTCTTTTGGGCCGCATCCTCTTCAAAAATCCGTGTAGCCGCCTGCTCGAGTGTGGTGAGGGCACCAAACGGCTTGTGCTGACCGAGTTTATCGAGCCTCTCGTTAAAGCTCTCTCCGTCGGGCAGACGGTTGCGCAGCCAGGCCCAGAGGTATTCCAGATAGGAGGGAATAAAGAGCACCGACCTGACGATCTTGCCCACCACGCTCTCTCCCAAAGAGTTCCCCAGATTGAACATCCGTCGGCGCAGTCCGTTCCAGAACCTGCCTATCACGCCTCGCAGATCATTGTTCTGCTTGCGCACGGCGTCGAGCAGTGTCGCAGCGGCCTCCAGGTGAGTGGCGATCTCGGTGGCGTTAGTGGCTTTTAGTTCCTCGAGCGTTTGCTCGAACCACGCCCTGATATCGCCCTCGTTCCCATCAATCTTTAGGGCGGAAGCCAACTCGCTCCAATGTTCGTCCATCACATCCCGCACCTCTTTGGAAGCCAGTTCCTTCACAAAGGCGGGCAGCGCCTCCTGTATCTTTGTGTGTAGCTCCTCCGCTCTATCCTCGTACTCGGTCGTCAACTCTTGGAGTTTTTTCATACTCGCGTTGAGCTGCCGTTGCGCTTCTGTACTGGCCCCCAGTTCAGCCAGTGTCCCCGGCAACCAGTCCCTCATTCTGCCCAGGGCTTCCGTGGCCGACGTCTGGCGCTTGAGGCCAAAAATGGGCCGCACAGCGTCAATCACCACCTCGGCACCGACGGCCAGGATCATCATCATGGCGGCGTATAAACCCAGCGCCCCGATGACCTTGGCGATGGTGCTCTCCGTCTCTCCGTCCCCGTCCTGCTCGAGCGGGCTGGCGCAGGCAACGGCCGGCGTCAGCGCCAGAAGCAGGGCTACCAACAACAGAACCAACAGCGTGCGTTTCATAACACTCTCTCCTTTCATCAATTTGGCAGAAGGGAATCAATACCACAGGCAGCGACACCAGTATAGCAAATCTGGTCAAAGGTGTCAAAATCGAAACCCGCGATGGCCGCTTGACACACGTTCTTGTCTGGAATATACTTGACGTACTCGCCGCCAAACGCCTTTTATAAAGACGAGATGGGTATGACAATTTTTCCTAACGACGAGCACAACAGCGCCGTGAGCGGCGACGATCCACCCGTCCGGATGACAGAGATCCCCATCGTCCAAGTCCTGGAGGACGTAGCGCGCGGATCATCCCTCGAAGAGATCGCGGACCAGTGGCCGGAGCGGACGGTAGCCGACGTCAAAGCTGCTCTGGAACACGCCGTCGCAGCGATAAGCCAGCCTCTGGCCCAGGAGGCCGCGCCCCCTGGTCGAGCGAGAGATGACCGCCCGCTGCCAGAGATGGACCTGAACAAGGTCCTGGTAGTGGACGATCAGCCACTCAACTGCCGGCTCATCAACCAAATTCTCGCCAAGAGCGAGTTCACCCTCAGCTTTGCCTCCAACGGAGAAGAGGGGTTAGAAAAAGCCCGCGCCGAGCTGCCCTTTCTCGTGCTCAGTGACATCATGATGCCGCGCATGGACGGTTTTGCATTGTGCGAGCGACTCAAGGCCGACGAACGGACAAAAGACGCCGCCGTCATCTTTGTCACCGCCCACCACCGCGACGCTGCAATGGTCAGCAAGGGATTGGATATGGGGGCCGACGACTATATATACCGGCCCTTTCAACCCAGCGAATTGGAAGCGCGGGTGCGGGCAGTGGCGCGCCTCAAGCGGGCCGAAGTGACGGCCCGTCGCCGGGCTCGCGTCATCGCGCGGCGCAACGACGAGTTAGAATTCCTCAACACACTGGCTCTGGCAGCGACATCCTCTCTCAGCCTACGAGAAAGCTGCGCCCCTGCGATGCCCAAGCTCTCTCAACTGCTGGGGGCCGAGGCGGTCGCGCTGCTCCTGCTGGGGGAAAAACGGAAAGCGCACGTGCACGTCACCACTAGCGCAGGACGGTCCCTCTCGACCTCCGCGGACTTGCACGTCGAGGGAGATGTGACGCTCCAGGCACTCCTGGACCAAGTCCCCCTCGTGCTGACTGAAATTGTGGGCGACTCTGCCGGCGACCTCGACATCGCCTCCCCCGACACTTGCACCGCCAACGTCGTTCCCATGATCAGCAGAGACCAGATCATCGGGGCAATGGGCGTCATCCACGGGGAAGGCAGCGCCCTCGTCACCGAAGATATGATGCTTTTGAACTCGGTCGCCGGCATCATGACTGTGACCGATGAAAACGCCCGGCTCTTTGCAGAGGTACAAGAATTCAACCGCCACCTGGAGCAGATGGTGGAAGAACGCACCCGGCAATTGGTCGAGGAGAAGAAAAAAACAGAGACGATCCTGGCAAGCATGGCGGACGGACTCTTGGTGCTGGACGCCGAAAACCGCATACTGACCGCCAATCGAACGGCGGAAGAGATGCTCGACTTTGGCCTGGCCCAATTGCAGAACAGGAACATCGGGAAGGAGCGCCTCAGCTCTCCACTGTGGCGCTGCGTCAACGACATGGCCGCCAGCAGCGAACCGACGCTTAGCACTCTGGTAGAGTTACCCGACCCCGCCCAATCCGACGACATACTCTCCATCCAGGCGCGCTCGGCCAAAATGTGGGACGAAAGTGACGAGACGCGCGAGCAGGCTATGGGAACCGTGATCGTTCTGCGCGACATCACGGCGCTCAAAGAAGTGGAACGTATGAAGGCCCGCTTCATGGCCGGAGTGACCCACGAGCTCAAAACACCTCTCGCCGTCATCCGCGTGCATGCCAACAACCTATCCACCTATCACGAACGGCTGCCCCCGCCCAAGCAAAAGGAAATGCTGGGCACGATCCAAAAACAGGTAATGCTCCTGGAGCAGTCGGTAGAAGACATCCTGACCATCACGCAGCTGGAAGCCGGCGCAATGGAGATAGAACGAGAAGCGGTCAACCTGGGGATGCTGACCGACCAAGTGGTCGGCAGTATGCGCCCCCTGGCGGAGTCCAAACGGATCACCCTGCACTGGGAAGAGCCAGCCACCCCCGTGATGACGCTGGCCGACCCCAGGCTCATCACCCGCATCATCCGCAACCTGGTGGATAACGCCATCAAGTACACACCGTCCGGCGGCTCGGTGGAGATACAGACGCTCTCCACACCGACCGCAGGACGGCCCGGCGTAGAGATCCGCGTCAAAGACACGGGGCCGGGAATCGCGCCTGAATACCAGGAGCGCATCTTTGAACGCTTCTACCGCATTGACCCTTCCCACACCATCCCCGGCGCGGGCCTGGGGCTGGCGATCGTCAAAGAAGCCGTCGAAGCGCACGCCGGCACAGTGAAGGTGGAAAGCGCTTCCGGTATGGGGAGCACATTCACCGTTGCGTTACCCGGCATAGATACCAACGTGTAGGAAAAACACATCCTTGAGGAGGGCTGACGATGAGCGCAATCATTCTGGTCGTTGACGACAATCCCGAGCTGGTGGACGGCGTCAAACTCACACTGGAGATGGAAAACTACCAGGTGCTATCTGCGACGAGCGGCGCCGAGGCGCTGGACATTCTGGAACGCATCACACCGGATCTGATACTGGCCGACATTATGATGCCCCAGATAGATGGCTACGAGCTGTACGAGCGCGTCCACAGCGACCCTCGCTGGGTAAAAGTACCCTTTATCTTTCTCACCGCCAAAACCGACAAAGTAGACATCCGCCGGGGCAAAGAGATGGGCGCCGACGACTATATCACCAAACCCTTCGATCCCCAGGACGTGGTCGCAGCCATACGCGGGCGGATAAAGCGGTTGGCCGAGGTAACCGGCCGGCCAGCCCCTGGCGACGTACTGGGAACCGTCAAGTACCTATGGCGCAGTAAATTGGGGCCCATGCCGGTGCCGGTCATCACACTCATGATCGTCTTTATCCTCCTGAGCATACCGCTACTGGTCGTATACCGCATCATCCCCCAGGAACGAGGAGCGGCCACTTTCGACTCACCACCGCTGCGACCAGACGTCGGGGAGATGATCACTATACCCGCCGGTGAGTTCACGATGGGAGGTGATGTACAAGGAGCAGGGCAGTCACGCCAAGTCTACCTGCCAGATTTCCAGATAGACAAGTACGAGACCACCAACGCGCAGTACCGGGTATTTGTCGCAGAGACCGGCCGCCCAGCCCCTGAAAACGTCTTTGCAGACGAGATAGCAGATTGCCCGGTGACAAACGTCTCTTGGGAAGATGCGCGCGCCTACTGCGAGTGGGCCGAAAAGCGCTTGCCCAGCGAGGCCGAGTGGGAAAAAGCCGCCCGTGGGAGCGAGGGCTTTACCTACCCCTGGGGAAACGAGTGGCGCGATGGCCTGGCCAACACCCGCGAGTACGAAAGAGGCAACGTCAGCCCGGTAGGCAGCTTCCCCGCCGGGGCCAGCCCCTACGGCGTCCAAGACATGGCGGGCAACGTGTGGGAGTGGGTAGCAGACGAGGCCGCCTCGGGGCAGACCAGGGTAAGTCGCGGCGGGGCCTGGAACGCCATCAGCCGCTGGGCACAGACCTTTGCTAGCAACGAGATGCCGCCCACCTACACCCAGGATAATCTCGGCTTTCGCTGCGCCCGCTGACGGGTAAAAACCGGGTTTCTGTTACGGCAAATAGACGTGCGGGTCCACCGGACGGCCCTGATAGCGCAACTCGAAATGGAGGTGCGGCCCGGTGGAATAGCCGGTGGTACCCGCTCCACCCAAAAGCTCCCCCTGACGCACCTCCTGCCCCACCTCGACCACGATCTCTGTCAAATGGGCATAGTAAGAGCGCCAACCATCGTCGTGCTCCACGATGACCAGGTTACCGTATCCGCCCCCCCACTCGGCAAAGACCACTACCCCATCCGCCACCGCTACGATGGGGTCCCACATCGCGGCGGCGATGTCGAGACCGACGTGACCGGGATTGCGTGGATCGTGAAAGGTCCAACCAGAGATCTCACGCCGTGTAGAGGGCCATTGGAATTTCCCGGCGACAGCGGCGAGCGGGCCACTGAGAGCCGTAGCCGTCGAGCCCGGAGGAGGCGTCCCGCCCGGCGGAAGCGGCGCGAGCGCGTCCGACAGAGTTAGCGCGAGCGAGTACCGGCCCGGCGTCCCTGAGGCCGGCGCCACTTGCACGGAGTAGAGACCGGTGGCCGGCAGGTGCGACTGAACCAAGTAGGGCGGCAGAAACACAGAGCCCGTCTCCTGTGCCAGAATCGCCCCGTCGGGAGCGAGCAGGCGAACGACCAACTCGGCCTCCACGTCGGAGCCAGAGCCGGGATGGAGCCACATCTCGACGACGGCGGACTGCCCCTCACGGCCCCGGAACTGCCAGGCGTCATCGGCGCCAGCGTTCAGCGTACCGTCCACCGGTTCATCGAGCGTGAGCCAGGCCGCTTCCCGCTCCGGGGACTGAGTGGCGATGGGTGAAGTGTAGGGCGGTCCTATCCAGCGCTGCGCCAACGCCGAACCGCCCAGGTAGGCGGCCGCCGCCAAAGCAGCAGTCAGAGCCGCCCACTTGAACAGAGACAGGGAGCGCCTACCGCTCCCTGCCGTATGTATGCCCATTTATCCTCAACCTCTGCCGTTTGCCAACTATGCCCCTGCACCATCTCAATCTATGTAGGGCAGATTAGCTGTAGAATCTCGGAGGGTTATACCATTTTTTGCTCATTAACTTACCCCTGGTCAAGTCACTTCAGGCTCACTTGTGGCATCCTTGCCGTCAACGTGCTCCCAGGAGGTGTGCTATGAAGTGTGCGGACAACAACTGATCAACGCCAAAAGTTCCACCAGCTTTATCAGACCGGTGCCACCTATGAAGAGATCGCGGGCCGTTTCGGCGCATCCAAGTGGTGCGTCCGTTACTGGTGTCGTCGTCAACGGAACGGCAAAGGCTGCGAGACGCATTACCACCGTGAACCGCAGGGACTGCTCGGCGGGCGTATACAAGACTTGGGGGAACATGTCTCTTGCCGCCTCGCCGGTGATTGCGATCAGCCGCAGTCACGCCGGACGTGAAGTAATTGTCCGCTTTGATCCCACAAAGCGACGTTGCGTTTTCTCCGAGACCAACTGCGGAGAAAACTATCAAGCGTCCGCCGGCTAAAGGCTTGGATAGTTCTCGACCGGAGGGGTAAATTGTTAATGAGCAAGTAGGGGTATAACCCTACGAGTACTTGCAGGTATCTCGTCCTACCCTATTCCGAATAGTAACCGCTTAGCCTGAATTGTCAAATCCAAGGGGTGTGTTTCATTTCAGGAGCGTAACTGCTCAGCCTGGGCTTGTGACACAGAGTTTCACAGAGAAACGCGGAGAAAAAGATATTTTTGTTGTATTCTCTATGAATCTCTGTGCCTTCTCAGTCGGATGTAGTTTATCCGCGTTCTCTGTGTTCAAACCAGAATGGCCTGAGCAGTTACCCAGGCGCAACATAAAAGTCGCGGCTACGGTGCACCCGTCCCGGTGAACGAGCCTACCCTACTCCACATAGATCTCTACCCGCTCGTTATCTTGCTCATCCACGACCTCGACCATCTTGCCCGTCATGCCGCTGGTGAGCAGCTCTTCCAGTTCCTGCGTGTCAAAGCCGCCGAAATCGGGGGCGAATCGTTCTGCTATGCGCAAGCCCGCGCTCACCAGCCCCATCGGGATCGTCACGTTGACCTTGGCCGCGCCAGAGTCCAGGTCGGTCACCTGGACGCGGAGGTAGCGGTTCCCGCCTCCTGCCCACGGCCTGTTGAATTCGGCGCGCCGGCTTCCATCCATGGCCCGCAGCAGCGTGGTCGCTTCCTCGGCGCTGATCTTGCCCTCCTCCAACATCTGGAGTACCTTTAGTCGTTCTTCTGGTGCATTTGCCATTTTCTGTGCCTCCTGCTAGAAACATCTTTTTAGAAAACCCAAACCCGGCCTCCGCTGTTTCTCGTAAATGAAGAACCTGAAGGGGTTTTGGGCGCTAACCAAAACAGACTTGTACTCGCCCGCCGTCCTCGTCGTCCACCTTCACGACGAAGGGATAGCCTTTGCGCAGTTCTTCCTCCATTGCCAGGAGCAGTTCGTCCACTCCTATCTCGTCGAGTCGTGGCACAAAGAACTGGGCGATACTCATTCCCCAGGCGACGAGTCCCAGCGGCAAGGGGAGAGCAATAGTGACGTTAGGACCATCGGCCTGCCGCACACGCACGTAGAGCCAGCGGGCGCGTTGCAGCCACCAGCCCAGCATCATTCCCAATATCCCCAGCACGAAAATCAACCAGGCCCAAACCAACCGTCCGGTGGCAGCGACCTCGCCGGCGCACGATGAGGCCAGCAGCCACCCGCCCCATGCCGCCAGAGCCACCCCTACCCAGAACGCGGCCTGCCACAACCAGCGCGCCACCGCCGGACGTGGGGCAGTGGTGAGGGCCGGCAATTCGGGCGATTTCGCCGCCGCCGCCAGGCGTCGCGCTCCCTCCTCGACGCTGATCTCGCCTCTCTCAATTGATCCCAGAATCAGTAGTCGTTCTCCCATCATCTCCTCCGTCGTTGCGACTATTTTTTCCCGTAAATGATCCCAATGCGCCCGAGCATCATGGGTAATTTCAGCGCCTGGGGGATAAAGTCCGAGTTGCTCGTATCAACAAATGCGACTTCCTCAACGCCCCAGTCTCTTATCGCTTCTAGCAGAGCGCCAATCTCGCCGTACACGCTTTGCAGGAGGAACAGGTCTTGAAAGGCAAACCGTCCTCCCTTTTTGACCACCCTCAAGGCTTCTCTCACGACAAGCTTTTTGTCTGGCACGTCCTTTACTTCGTGAAACACGAAATTGCTCACTGCTGCGTCAAAAAACCCGTCTTGGAACGGCAGAGCAGAGGCACTCGCTCTCTGAAAAGTCACCCGCTCCGCGACCCCTTCGATCTCGGCGTTTCCCTGGCAGACTTTTTTCGAGTATTCTCACAGGCCGCCCCAATAGTCTATCCCGACGACTTGAGCGTCAGGATACCTGCTCGCCGCCTCAATCGCGAGCGGTCCGTTTCCGCATCCAATGTCGAGCACGGTCCCTTTGCTGTTCCAAGCCAAATGGTCTAACACCAAATTTCGAACTTGGCTCTGGATACTCCCACCATTCGAGGAGAATTTGTAGCGCGCATACGCAAAGTAGACAAACGGCAAGAAAAAGAGTACCGCCCCGACGATTGATATTGGGAAAGCAAGGGATAAAGCCAGGAACAGGCCGCTCATTGCACCTGGGACGTAGAGCAGTTTTGTGGACACCCAATTGCCATAGTCCGGTCGTTTCACCGTTCGCTCGTCCATCGTCAAATCTCCCTTGAAATTTCTTGCAGTGTCGGTTCTAGTGGTGCGCTTAGCCCTTGCGCGCCCCGTGGCTCGAGCCGGCGTTGCAATAAGGCGAACGACCCTGCGGCCACCAGGCCCACCAGCCCGCCTGCGTACCAGACCCAGCGCGGGTCAAAGTTGTCCATAACCAGCCCGGCCAGGAGCGGCCCCACGGCCGATGGGATCACCCAGCTGAATCCAAAGACCGCCATGTACCGTCCCCGCATGTCCTCCGGCGCTAACTCGGCTACCAACGCCTGGGAGGTCGGAGCGGTCAGCAGCTCACCGATGGTGATGATGACCATCGCCGCCAGGAAGAGAGCGTAGGCCGAGACAAAGCCGTACATGCCGAATCCAATCGCGTACAACAGCGTGCCCACAGCCATCACGATCAATGGCCTGTACCTGGCGATCCGGCGCGTGACGTAGAACTGGAACAGGACAACCATCGCCGCGTTGAGGCTCAGTATGTAGCCAAAGCCCTGCTCGGAGACCGAGTGAACGTCCCGCAGGTAGACAGATAGCGTAGTGTTCATCTGCATATAGACGGCGGTCATCAGGATACAGGCTCCAATGAACAGGACAAAGGCGCCGTCTCGCAAAACGTCCCGGTAGCCGCCGAACATCTGGGTCATTGTTTGCTCAGGTTCACCCTCGCGGAGGACAGGCCTGGTCTCCCGAATCGCCAGGGCCACGATGCCGGCGGTGATCGTGCTAGCCACTGCGTCGCAGATGAACAGGAGCAAATAGGATTGGGCGGCCAAAAATCCTCCAATCGCCGGTCCGATGACTACGGCGAGATTGACGACCACCCGCAGGAGTCCGAATCCCTGGGCGCGCTTTCTCTCCGGCAACAGGTCGGCGACCATGGCCTGTTGGGCCGGGCCGCCAGCGTTGCCGAAAAGTCCAATGAACAGCGCGCCGACGTAGATGAGGTCGATAGAGTTCACCAATCCTATCATCAAGTTGATGAATGCGCTGATGAGCAACCCAAAGATCAGCATGCCCTTGCGGCCCAAGCGGTCGGTCAGCGCGCCGCCCAGCACGCTGCCCACGATGCCCGAGATGGAGACCAGTCCAAAGATCAGGCCCACTTCCGTCATGCCCACGCTGAACTTTTGCGTGATGTATAGCGTCAGGAAAGGGAACATGAGCGCCCCGCCGAGCCGGTCAATGAACACACCCAGGATAAGGGTCCAGAACTGGCGGGGATACTCGGCATAGATATTACGGGTATGCTTCAACGACCTGCGAAAAAAGTCCATCTCACTCTCCTACCGGATGTCGTTCTGCGCGAAAAGTGTGACGTGTCGCTCTACTCCACTTCCACCCGGACAGGCACGGTGGTTGCCTCCCGCGCCTCTCTCTCGACGGCAGAGCGCCCGCCGTGATTCTGTTCGATATTCACAATCGCTGGCATAAAGAAACCGGCCAAACCGGTCAGCCCGCAAAGCACACCGGCCGTCACGTACCACACCTGTATGCCGAGCCAGTCGGTCACCGGGCCGGCAATCGCCAGGCTAAAGGGCGAGGTGATCCAGAGCAAGCTGCTCACCAGAGTCAATACGCGCCCTTGCATCTCTGGAGCGATCGTCCCCTGGAAAATCGCCATGATCGGCCCATCTATGAAAGGGATCATCAACCCTACCACGAACATGCTTACCAGCGCCATCTCAAACCGCCCTGCTGGCGTCAGTCCCAGCACCGCCAGGCCCAGGCTCAGCACGATTATGCCCGCCAGTGAGGTATAGATCTTGCGCCGAAAGCCGCCCCACACACTCAGGATGAGCCCACCTATCAGGATGCCCACGCCCACGACCGATTCGAGCAGGCTCAATTGGTTCGCGCCGCCCCGAAAGTGATCACTCACCAGAAGCGGCAGCAACGAAAAGGCCGGGGTCAGCGCGATCTTGAAAATCATCGCTGCTCCCATCAGAACCATCAGCCCCGGCCAGCCCCGGATATAGCGCAAGCCCGCGCGCAGGTCGGTCCAGACGGATGCCTTTCGAGCTTCGCTTTCGCCCGTGCGTGTGGGCTGCGGCACGTGGACAAAGAGCAGCAGCAGAATGGCGAGCATCGCCGTACCCACGTCCACCAGTATGACGTGGTGCAGCGACAGCATCCCCATCAACAAAGCGCCCAGAGGCGGACCGACAATGTTGAGCGCGCCGTTCAAGGTTTGGTTGAGGCCGGTCACGCGCGTCAGGTGTCGCTTGGGCACCATCAGCGAGGTCGAAGCCTGCATCGCCGGCCAGTGGAAGCATCCTCCTACCGCGCGCACTACCATTATGACGTAGACGTGCCAGACCTGTATCGCATCTGCCCAGAACAAGTAGGCCAGCCACACCGAGGCCAACGCGATCATGCCGTCGGCCACGATCATCACGACACGCCGGTTCCAGCGATCCACGTACGCGCCGGCAATGGGGCTGAGAAGTACCTCCGGGATCAGGGCGACCATCGTCGCCGTCGCCAGCACCGTCGCCGAGCCAGTCAACTCGGTGAGCCACCAGACCAGCGCGAACTGGACGACACGGCTGCCCAGCAGCGAGAACGCCTGACCGCTCCAGATGGTGAAAAAAGGTATTTGCCATTTCGATTTCTGTCGCTTCATATTACCCTATCCCGAATCAACGAATCCCAAATCAATCAGCGCCCTTCCATCGCGGCCAGGAGACTCGCCGCCTGCTCTGGGGAAATCTTGCCATCTTCGACCAGCCGCAGCACGCGCAGTCGTTCCTCATCGGACACAGAGGTTGAACGCGCCCGCCGGCCGCTGGCCCGCCGCCAGCGCCGCTCGGCCCGTTCTGCCCGCAGGCGCGCCCTCTCCGCTTCCTGTTCCGCCTTTTGACGGGCTTTTTCTACCTTCTCCGCCCGTCGGCGAGCATCTTCAGCCGTTCGCTCTATCTGGCGCTTGACCTTTTCGCCGTCTATGTAACCTAGGCTGTCTTCCAGACGGCTCTCCAGCTCCACCATCGCCTCAGCGATGCTGGCCTCTATTTGGGCCCCCAATCCTTCCAGGTCGGCCATAGAGTCGAATGAAAAGGCGTGCGCCAGGCTGTCCTCCGGTCTGACGGGATGTAAGCGCATCTGCCCGCCAACCTGGGCCTCCAGGCTGGCCTCTCCGGCCCCCAGAACGATTTGCACCTCGTTCTCCATTTCCTCCACTTCCAGGCCGGGAACGCGCGAACGAACGGAGCCGCCGGCACAGAGATCCAGGCACAGGCTGGCGTCGGCGGGAAGGGTGACCGTCATGCTGCCAGCGGCGTTCAGGCGATGGGTGACACCGGGAGAGAAGGGCGGTCCCAGACGGACGTTTCCCCGCACGTGGTCCGCTGTCAGATTGCCCTGGACTCCTTCGACCGCCAGATTGCCGGACACCTGGTTCACCGAGAGAGAGCCTTCCACCCGGCGAATCTGTGCGTTTCCCCTGGTGATCTGTACGACCAGGTCCCCGGTCACCTGGCGGGCGCTCAGGTTGCCAAAGGTCTGTGTCAGGGCAGTGTGGCCGACCGTGCGCAGGCTCGTGTTGCCATGAACGTCACCGATGGCGATCGTCCCCTCTACACCTTCGACCTTTAGGTTCCCCTGCACCACATTGATGGTAAGGGAGGTATCTGGAGGGCAGGTGAGGAAGCAATCAACGCCGGTCTCGAGGGTAAAGGTCTCCCCCTCTCGCTCCAGGGTCACATCGTTATCCTCGCCCCGTGCGTGGATGGTGATCCGTTTCGCCTCCGACCCTCGCACCACCAGGTTGCCCAGACATTCGGCGACGGTGATGTGGGGCGTCGCCGAGGTTTCAACAGTCCGCTCGAACATTTTCCCCTCCTCTAGTAACTTGTATGGGCATCTTGTACCTCCTGCGCCTGGGCTAGTAGCCCTCCTGTAAAAGCCGGAGGGCCTCTTCCGAGGAGATCTCTTTGCGGGCCAGTTGCCCCAGGATTTCCTGACGATGCTCGTCGTCGGCCCCCCGTTCCTCACTCACCTCGTAGCCCAGGGCGCGGATGACGTCCTCCAGGCGACTGCGGACGGTGGGATAGGAGAGACCCAGTTCCTCCTCCACACAGTTGATCTTGCCCGCGCAGCGGAGAAAAACTTGTACGAAATGGAGCTGTTCCGGGGTGAGTTGGAAGAGCCGGCCCATAGTGAAGCGGCCCCCCAACTCGGTCCCGCAGTTGCGACAGCATAGCTGCGTGACCAACAGATCGTCGTGACAGACAGGGCACTCGGTAGGGACAGGGTACATTGCATCTTCCTCCTAAAGAAAATTAAGTTAACTATTAAGAATTATAATATATAACTTGATTTTTGTCAAGTGTTTTTGTGCGATGGGCTTGCGTTCATCTCAGCGAGAAATTCACCGCCCAGGTGCACAGAGCAAAGACGCAAAGAGCGCAAGTTTTTGGCTTTCTTCGCGCTCTTTGCATCTTGGCGGTTCAAATTGTTGCCTCCACGGTTAACCAACACTCAAGGGGGCACTACCCACGCGGGAGGCGCGTTTCGAGAGATTTGAATCGGCGTCAGGGAGGTAGCCTTAACCAGACCGACCCAGGTCGTTTTTTGAAAATGAGGATGGTCTGTTGTACACCGCCAGCAGGGCGGCGAGGGATAGGCGGCAGGGTAAGGGCCACTTGCGGGGGTTAGGTGACAGCTTACTCCTCGAGCCGCATCATTTGACCTTTGTGCAGCAGGGCAAAGATCAGACGCACGGCCCTACGCGCCGTCAGGATCAGCGCGCGCTTGTGCTGGTGCTTGGTGACCTCGTCGAACTTGCGTTTGTAGAAAGCAGCATAGTCATCCTGATTTCCCTTCAGGGAGTGAGCAGGCTTGGACGAACCGGTAACGCGGGTCGGGATGGCGCTCACGAGCCAGGTGGCGGTCGTCGCCCTCGGCGCGCCAGCGCAGCGCCTGGTTGGGGTCGTGCGCCCCTTTTTCCAGCATCCACTTACGTCACCACGACAACCTCAACGCCTGCGGTCTCTTGTATCGTTTCGGCCAGACGATGCACATCTCCCGAGCCAAACGCCCGCGGGGTCGAGCCGGCCCTCGGCGCGCCGATGACCAGCGCATCGGCGTCCACCTGACGCACGTATTCTTCAACGTTCTGCCACACCGGCCCAGAGAGGACGACCGTCCTGGTCGCCACCCCCTGCTCGCGTGCGCGCGCCTGCGCGATAGATAGCAACGCTCTCCCCAATCGCTCTAGTTCATCGGCCAGCGTCGCCGTCAGCGCTTTATCCACTGGGCCGGCAAAGCTGGGGTCTACGACGCACAGAAAGACCAGTTCCACGCCCCGTTCCTTTGCCAACGCAACTGCCCGCTGCTGAGTACGGCGGCTGACCTCACCGCCGCGCGTAGCGCATACGATGGGTCGCATTTTCTAATCCCCCTCTTGCGCCGACTGGCCGTCCTGAACGGCTGCCAGGATCATGCTCACCGCTTCCAGCCGGCGATCCACGTCAGCGGTTAGTTCTTCGTATACGTGGTCAGAGAGCAGCCCCCGCCGCAGCGCGTCGCTCATCGCCACCCGCTCCGCCTGCAACGCCTCTCGCCGGGCCTGCAACAGCATCTCTCGCTCCAACTCGGCGTACTCGAGGAACAACTGGTTCATCTCTTGCACCAACAACTTTTGATCCCGACTGTAACTGTCGCGCAGCCCGGTCCATATCTCGTCGGTCAGCAATCCCTCACGATGCAGACGTTCCAACTGGCGCAGACCCGCCCGAGCCGCGAACAACTGCCCCAGGCGCATCTCGCGCGCCACACGATGTTGTGGGCGGTCAATCAGCCCCAACCGCTTTAGCAAGAATTGGATCGTCGTTCCCTGGGCCAGCAGACTGAACAACACTACGCCAAAGGTCATGGATTGCAGCGTCTCCCGTTGAGCCAGGGCTTGAGGCAGGCTCAGGGCCAGCGCCAGACTGATCGCGCCGCGCAATCCTCCCCAGAACAGGACGTGTCGCCATTCAAAGGGTATGTGAGGGCGTCCTTTGCCCAGGTTAGCCAGCCAGGATATGCCGTACACCACCACCGCCCGGCTCACCAGCACCGCCACTACCGCTACCACAATCGGCCCCAGATTCGCCCACAGGTCCGGCAGATCCACGCTCAACCCGATCAGCAGGAACACCAACGAGTTAGCCAGGAAGGCCAGGTAATCCCAGAGATTGAAGAGCATGATCTTGGTCGTGGGCGACGCGCCAGCCAGGCCCACGTTGCCGCTGAGAAGACCTGCCATCACCACCGCCAGCACGCCACTGACGTGCAGTTGCTCGGCGGCCAAGTAGGCCCCATAGGCCAGCAGCGTGGTCAGAGTGGTCACGATCAGGCTATCGTCAATCCGAGTGATCAGTTCCGCCACCAGCCAACCCAACGCCAGTCCAATGACCGCTCCTCCCACAGCCACTCGCAGAAAGTCGAACACGCCGGTCAGTGGATCAAAGACCCCCGACAGGGCCGCCACCAGCGCGATCTGAAAGACCACGATGGCCGTGCCGTCGTTGAACAAGCTCTCCCCCTCCACGGCCACAGCCAATCGGTGCGGCACACCCAGAGCGCGGAAGAGAGCTATCACCGCCACTGGGTCACTCGCGGCGATCAGCGCGCCAAAGACGAACGTGGCGCCCAGCGGCAGTCCCGCCCCCAGAGCTACGATGCCCCCGACCAGCAGCGTGGTCAGGATGACTCCTGGCACCGCAAGCACCATAATGGGCGCCAGGTTGTCGCGCAACATGCGGAAATCCAGGTGAAAGGCGGCTTCAAAGATCAGCGGCGGGACAAAGATAACCATGATGAGTTCGGGCGTGATCTCAACGTCCAGCGGGCGCTGGATGGAGATGAACAATCCCACCAGCACCAGGCTCACCGTGTAGGGCAGGCGGATCCGCCGCCCGACGATGGCCACCAACGTCGCCACCACGACCAACAGTACTATGATGGTTTGGGTTCCTAGAAATTCTTCCATCTGATGCTCCGATTCCAGCGCGGTCTAGTCAGCGGGGCGAATCAGCAATTCGTGCCGCGCGAGCCTAAACCAAGACCTGCCCGAAATCTGCTGGCGTTACCCCCGGGCTCTCAATACCGTGCTCCTCGTAGAAGCGAGCGACCGCCTGCTCCGCCTCCTCCAGCCGCACCCCCTCCAGCGCCGCCTCCAGATCTGCCAGCCGTTCAGCCGGGTAGAAAAAAAAGTCGCCCGAAAGCTCCGCCTGGCGGATGATCCCCTCCTCCACCTGGATGGTGGCGCGGATCAAACCGCCGGTCGCTTTGTACATCTTGTGCCTGACCTTGACCCCCGCGCGGATCGTGACCTGCCGGCCCTCACGCCGTGGCCTACCTCTAAGCAGCCACTCGTCGCTGAGAAACTGCGCTGCTAACTCGTCCGTCTTGGCGCGCCACTCGTCGTCCACCGCTGTGTGCTCCTCCAGCGGGCCGAGCGTCTCGGCGAACTTTTTCCCCATCAGCGTCCACAGTTCGTCGGTCGGCGGCACGTGTTCGACCTCTCGCTTGATGGTCGAGAGGTTTTCATAGATCGTCTTGTAGACCTTGTCGCGGAACTTTTCGTCGGGCACCTTGAGCACGCGGGCCATCATCTCGTAGTCAAAGTCCACGATCAGGTTGCCCACAAAGATGACAAAGCCCTCGATCTCGGCCACGCCAGTGCCAGAGACCTTGCGGCTGTTGGCGACGATGTCGTTGACCGGCTTGTACTCGGCCGGGACGCCCAGCGCGCGGTATGCCTCGATGGGCGGCTGGAGGAACTTGCGATAAAAAGCCTCCTTGCCAGCCGGCACCAGGGGGTTATCCTTGTGGATGACGAGCTGCCAAAAGAGCTGCGCTCCATCCAGATAGACCGCGCCGCCGCCGACCTCGCGTCGAAAGACGGGGATGTCGTGCTCGCGGCAGTAGGCCAGATCCACTTCCTGTTCCGCGTCCTGGTGGTAGCCGATGCAGACGTAGGGCGAGCCGGGAGAGAGCAGGATCAATCCCTCGCGGCCCAGGCGGGGCAGGGCGTGGTAGAGCAGTTGGGAATCTTGCCAGGATACAGAGCCGAGACGATAGAGATTCATTCAGTGCGCCTCCTAGGGTGATTTCTGATTGAAGGATCAGCAAATTTGCCGAATTCGTACGGGTCGTGGGAGCACGCCAAAACACCTTGTACTGGCGAGTGCCCACGTCTCACCACAGAGACACAAAAATGTTCTATCTCAGTGTCCTCCGTGCCTCTGTGGTGAAAAAACGGTCTCTTCTCAAAAAGTTGGGGGAAAAGTAGGGCGGAATGCCATTCCGCCTACATTACCCCGGTTTATTGAGATGATACAAAAAACGATCACCTCGAATAGACATCTGCATACCTATGGTAATCATCAAAGTTACCAGGTCAGTAATATACCACATTCAGGCGACAGCACAAGGATGGCAAAAGTCCGGGCGCTGTTATCCAAGAAAAATGCTATCAGTGTGTCTTTCTCACGTAAAACTTGTGCCCTGCATACCGGGTCTCTACCAGCCGCCCTTGCTCGACCAACTCGTGGACGACGGCCCAATCCACCCCGGTTCGTCGTTCGGGTTGCGCCCGCGCCAGGAACTCGCTCACGGCATCCTCCCGCATCGGATGCACGGACGTGATGCTCAACAGGTCACTCTCGACGTCGCCCGTGAAAGCAAATTCATTCCCCTCGTAGCCGATCAGGTATTCCACCCGCTCGAGCCGTTCACTCAGGATTTGATAAGCCCGGTTGATGCTTACCTCATCGGGCGGCTGCACCCACTCTTCCGCCGGCGGCCTGATGGGAATGGACAGATAAGCGCCGTCGGGCCGCAGTTGGGTCAAAAAGTCGGCCACTTCCTCCAGGTGCTCTGCATCATCGTTGACCCCGGCTACGAGCATCGTCTCCGTCGCCAGTTCCCCCTCGAACGCGCCCGCAAACTCGAGCGCACCGTCGAGGATCGAAGCCAATCGCAGAGCGCCGTGGGGCCGGTTGACCTGGCGCCAGGTTTCTTCTCGCACCGCGTCCATCTTTAGAGAGACCCAATCCGCTTCCATCAGAGCCTCTCTCACTTCCTCGCGCCATACTAGAGAGCTGTTGGTTATTACGGCGACCTTGATTCCCAACGACTTTAACAGTTCGATCTCACGGCCCAGGTTGACGTCCAGCGTCGGCTCTCCGTCGGGCACAAAACTGAGATAGTCAATGAACTCGCCGATTTTTTTCGCCCTTTCGACCTTGTCTCGGACGTCCCGCAGGATCTCATCCGGACCGTAGAACGCCCCCCTCTCGACCCGCATCGTTCTGGTGCGCCCCAACTGGCAATAGACGCAGGAATAGGTACATATCTTGGGCGGAATGTTGTTGATCCCCAGGCTGCGCCCCAAACGCCTGGATGGAACCGGGCCAAAGGCGATCATTCGGCGACCTCCCGCAATATGTCGTTCAGCTCACCCGCCTTGATGTAGCCGACCACCTCGATCTCTTGACCGCTCACTCCCTCCACCTCGGCCACCGCCTGGCGGATGGAGAGAGCCAGCGATATGGCAATGGGACAGAGAGGGGAGGATGGGCGGAATTTGTAGCTCACTCGCCCCTCTCCATCCACCGTCAGTTCCTCGATCAACCTCATCCGCACCACGTCCACCCCCGTCTCGGGGTCTATGACGTTAGAGAGACGGGCCAGTATCTCCTCGCGTAAAGCAACTGGTTCCTTCATATTTCCCTCCCGGATCGCTCCTCAGAAAACAGGTGATCCCTGATCCGCGCCCAGATTCCTCTCAGCGCGTCCGCCACTTGGTCGTCCTCATAGTCCGTCACCGGTCGCCCCTGGACCATCGCCTCGGTCACTACGGTATCGTAGGGAATCCGTCCCACCACCCCCACCCCACGCTCCGCACAGAAAGCAGCGATCTCGTCGGCGCGGGCCTGGTTCAGGTCCGCCTTGTTGATCGCCACCAGCGACTCCACGCCAAAGTGATCGGTGGTGCCCAGGACGCGCTCCAAATCGTGCGCGCCAGAGACGGTCGGCTCGACCACGTGGAGCGCCATATCCGCGCCAGCGCTGGCAGAGATGACGGGACAGCCGATCCCCGGCGGGCCATCCACCAGCAGCAGCTCTGCCCCGCTGTCCAGCGCCCGCAGCCGGCCCTGTTGCTTGACCAGTGTGACCAGTTTGCCCGAGTTCTCCTGCCCGGCAAAGAGATGGGCATGGAAGAGCGGGCCAAAGCGGGTATCGGAGCGGAACCAGCGGCCGGCCAGTTGCTCCTCCATACGAATGGCATCGTCCGGGCACTGATAGTAACAGGCGGCGCAGCCCTCGCAGGCCAGCGGATCCACCCGGTAGGCGTAGGTGAACGGGGTGTCGGAGGGACGCAGCACTGCGTCGAACCGGCAGACCCCGTAGCAAGCGCCACAGGCAGTGCACGCCTCCGAGTCAATGATCGCCACCTGCCCGCCCATAAAATCGTGCTCCTCCTGCTTGGCCGGGTCGAGCACCAGTTCCAGATTGGATGCGTCCACGTCGGCGTCGGCCAGGACGACGGGTAATTCCTGAGAGGCCAGGTGGGCCAGCGCCGCCGCGACGGTCGTCTTGCCGGTGCCTCCCTTGCCGCTGAGAATCACGAGTTGTTTCATCAAAACCTCCTTGACAGCGAAATCAACTGGGTGTGTTTCAGATGAGTTGGGTAAGACCTCGGAGGTCTAAACAGCTACCAAGCTGAGCAGTTACCCTTAAATTGAGAATTGCTGGAGGTGACCGCCGCCTCGACGACAAGGGTCACGATCTCGCGTCCCTCTCATCCGTGATGATGTTCGTGCTCCAACGCGCCGCCCAGTTGCTCCAGCGCATCACCCAGCCGGGCGTTGGCCTCTTCCATCAGGCGAGCGGCCTCCAGGAGCGCATACTGCGCCGCGCCGGCCCGCTCCGCCCAGCCCCGGAACTCGGCAGCGTGCTCGCCATTGTGTTCTACCCAGTGGGGCAACAGCACCCGCAGCTTGTCAATCTCTTTCATTTTTCCACCTCTTCCAGGGGCTCTAACGACACCCGGTGCTTGACAAAATCAATGTGACGGATCCGGCCGGCTACGATCTTGGGTTCCTCGAAAAAAGCCGAGAGACGCACACCCCCCTCGACCGGCTCCAGGCCGGTCACTTCCTCCGCGACCATTTGGTCGCCCAGGTAAACTTTTGCCTGACACATACGATAACCTCCTTCACGGGGCCGATGTTTCCGATCAACCCGCTGTCCTAAACTCGGCGATCCGCCACCACAGTTCGATGAACTGCTCCTGATACTCTGGCAGCGTCTCCACCAGCGGCGTCCCCTCCGAGTACGCCTCGGCGATGCGCCGGTCGAGCGGGATGCGCATCAGGATGGGAATATCCTCGGCGGCGCAGTACTCGTCCACCCCTCTATCCCCCACACCGTCCCGGTTGACCACCACGCCGACGGGCAGGCCCAGCTCGTCGCGGGCCACCTCGACCGCCAGCCGCAGGTCGTGCAGGCCAAAAGGGGTCGGTTCCGTGACCATCAGTACGAAATCCGCGCCCCGCATTGCCTCGACGACGGGACAGGCGGTGCCGGGCGGCGCATCCAGGATGACGGGCCGGTCGCCGGATTCCGGCGAGACGACCCACTGCTTCAATTGGTGGATGATGGGAACGGCCATCGGCTCGCCCACGTTCATCGTACCCTGGGCAAATTCGACCCCATCAGCCCGCCCCCGCTCGATACTGCCTATCACGTGCAACACCTCGTCAATCGCGCCAGTGGGACAATTGAGGGTGCAACTGCCGCAGCCGTGACAGAGTTCGGGAAAGACGAGCACCTTCTCTCCGACCACGGCAATGGCGTTGTATTGGCATACCTCGGCGCAGCGCCCGCAATAGATGCACTTTTCCGGGTTCACCTCTGGGACCATCAAACCCACCTCACGGCGCTCCTCGATAGTGGGGTTGAGAAAAAGAGCAGCGTTCGGTTCCTCAACATCGCAATCCAAGAACAACAGATTGGCAGGATGCGGCTTGGCGGACAAAGCCGTAACGGATTCTTTCCTGGCCGTCCAATCCTGCCGCTCCGCTGTCATACTCAGCGCCAGATTGACGGCGACGGTCGTCTTGCCCGTGCCGCCCTTGCCGCTTGCTACTGTAATGATCATCTACCTGTTCCTTTTTGTTCTTCCCGGTAAATAGCCTCCAGGTGACGTAACGCCTCCTGATGCTCGATCTGGCAATCTGGACATCCTTGCAGATGTTCCACAACTGAGGGCAAGAGATCAGGGCCACCCAGAGTCAACAACTCGGAATAATACTCCAACACGGCGAAACATTCATCACAGGCCAGTTCCGATGGGTCTTGCAACAACAATTTCCATAATGGTTCCACCACACTCGACACTCGTGCACCTCCCGGCAAATGCCCATTGCGGTAAAAGTGACACGTCCGGAAAAAGCTGCTCCACGTGCGACTTTTGCCCTGATGCGTAAACCCCGCCCACCTGTCATTCCCCGAACATGGCTGCTCAGCCACCCGGCCTGGACTGTCAAACCAGTCCAGAGATTGCAACTTCCAACGGTTCTCGGCCACACACTGTCCCCGAGCCTCCTCCCGCCGGATCTGGCGATCCGGCGGGAGCGACCCAAGTTGCCCCCTCCCTTCACTCGCGCGTCATCTGTGCGCCGCACTTGGGGCACTTTTTCTGGTAACAAGGTTGGCCGACCGTGTGCGGCTCCCGATGCCCACACTTGGGGCAGACGCAATCTCCGCCCGGCCCGGCGGCGAACCCGCCGCCCATCCGGCCCGGCCCGCGACCACCGCCGCGACCACCACCACGACCACGACCGCTGCCGCGCCCCGTGCCACTTCCACGACCCATCTCACTCACCTCCTCACTTGCAAACTGGACACCTTTCCTTTCTGACCCCTACTGAACTGAATGTTCATCTCTGGCGGCCGCCGGAGCGTGTTGACCAGCGTGGCGTGCTTTGCCACTCCGATCAGCCGTCTTTTCACCTCGTCGGGCGGCTCCGGCTCAACGCGGATCGTTACCTCCAACGCGCCTACGCGACGGGGACGCTCCAACTCCTCGTACTCTAGCTCTAGGCTCACCCGCTCGAACGGAATTTCGTGCAAGCGGCAAGAGTTGACCACAAATTCGAGCACACAAGCGCCGAACGCCGCCGCGAACATCTGCGGCGCGCTCATCGCCGCACCCGCGCCCCCATCCTCCGGCGCTGCATCCGCGACCAGGGTGTGGCCCTCGGCGGTCGCCAGGAAACGCATGCCGTCTACGTGCTGCACCGTCAGTCTCATTCCGTTCCCTCCGAGAGCCAGGCTCTACAACAGGGCGGGCCAAAAGACGTCGTAGAGCAACAGGTCATCGCTCACGTCAAAGATGCGGTGCTTTGTGCCCCGTGGGACGCGCACGCTCACGCCCGGCTCGAGCCAAAACTCCCCGCTCCCCTCCACCCACATCCTGGCCTGCCCGGACAGGGGATAGAGAATGTCGTCCGAGTGCTCGTGGACGTGCTCCGGCACCTCCAGGCCACGACCGATCCGGACGAGCATACAGGTCACGTCCGTGTCCTGGGCCGCTCGAGAGACCAGTACTTTGATCCAGACGCCTTCCACCGTCGGATGCGGTTGCCACTCCAACTCCTCGACGTTTGTGACATGTTTCACGTTGCCATCTCCTTTACTTCCCAATCTCCAACGTGCTTCCGACCCCGGCCCAGATGAACGCCTCTCCGTAGGCCTCCTCGAACAACTCGCGAGCTGCGTCGCCCGAACAGTGGCAGGGAGCCACTCTTTGCACGCCCAACTGTTGGAAATCCTCGACGATGGTCGCTATCTGCTGCCTGCTCGCGCTGCCCAGGTGAAAGCCGCCCATCACCAGGTACACCTCCCCGCCCACGCTCTCTTTGGCGCGGCGCACCATCTCCACGACGCCGGGGTGCGCGCAGCCGGTGAGAACGACCAACGGATGTTGTTTATCCGCGCCGTCCGCAGTCTCTACCACCAGCGCCTGCTCGACGATGCCCGAACCGACCTCGCCGGTGGTGTGAACACCGGACAATATCTCCAGCGGCGCGCTCACCTCCACCAACTCGGTGCGGGCGCGCACACTATCCTTGAACGAGGCCGGGAACGCAGCCGGCGCGTAGACCGTCGGCCTGGCCCCCGCGTCCAGCAACCCTGCCAGCCCGCCGGTATGGTCGCCGTGGGCGTGGGAGAGCACGACGACGTCTATCTCACGCGGATCGAGGCCCAACTTGTCCATATTCCCCAAAAGCGTGAGGCCGTCGCCGCCGGTGTCGAAGAGCACCGTCGCCTCCCCTGTCTCCACCAGGCAAGCGAACCCCCAGGCGGCCCGCAGCGCCGGGTCATAGTCCCGCGCTCCCACGGGGGCGTTATTGTCGTAAACGATAGTGAACGTCACGCTCTTTACCTCCTCCGTGGGCGTCGGCTGCGGCGTGGCGCTGGGCAGCGGTGTAGATGTCGCCGTCGTTGCCGCCGCCGGTGCAGCCGTCGCCGCCGGTGGAAGCGAGGGAGTAGGAAGCGCAGTCTCCATCTGTGGCGCACACCCCGCCGCCAACAGGCTCCCCCCAACCATCGCCATCCACACTCGCCTCATCGCGGCTCTCCTCAGCGTCCGCGCCTACCACGGCGCCGCCGCCCGCGCCCACGTCCACCCCCGCGCCCGCCTGTCGCCGGATACGAGTTGTTCGCAGCGGCGCCGCTCTGCCGTGGGGATACTGCCGCCGGCGCGGTGCGTTGCGTCAGCCAGCGGCCCACTGCCTCCGCCACCGCCCTGGCCGCCCGAGCCAACAGACCCACTCCGGTAGCGACGGCGACCGCTCCGGCAGTCTCCGCCAAAGGACTGGGTTGGTACACACTGGGGGCCGGTCGCTCCGGCGCGGGGACCAACTCGCCCTGAACCACAGGCTGGATGGCCCCTTCCGGGCAAGCCTCAATGCAGACCTCACACCCCTTACAGAGCGCCTCTGTGACGCGCGCCTTGCCGCCCACCAGGGCGATGGCGCCGGTGGGGCACTGCTCGACGCACGCGCCGCAGCCGGTGCAGCGTCCGGCATCGATCCATACGGTCTGTCCATTCGACATTCCATTCACCTCCCTGAACTCGCCAACATCACAGCTCGCCATTCGCCATCCACGTGCGACCTGTGGTCGCCTATCATTGCGATGAATCCGCCACAGGGCAGCTTCGACTGCGACTGCGGCCACCAACGCGGAAAGAGCGTGGTTTGCCAGGCGACGCGCACGTCATCCCCAGCGACCGAGCGCAGCAACCGCTCGAGCTCGCCCACGCTGTAGAAATGCGCGGCGTCGTAGACCGTCGGTCGAAAGAGACCGGTCAGCCGGCGCTGCAAGCCGAGCACGCTCCGGCGGTTGAGCACACCCAAGAGCACTCCCTGTCGCGCCACCCGCAGCGCCTCCGCCAACGCCTCTCGTGGCCGCTCCAGGAACTCGAGCGTCGTGATGAACACCGTCAGGTCGAACGCGCCAGTGGCAAAGGCGAGTCTCTGGGCAGCACACCGTACCAGAGGGACGCCGCCCGATGCCTGCGCCTGCGCCAGCATAGCCGCCGAGAGATCCAGTCCCACTACCTCCAGCCCCCGGTCGCTCAACCAACGGGCAAAGTGACCGGTGCCGCACCCAACCTCCAGCACCCTCGAGGCGCGAGGGAGACCCTCCAGCAACCGGCGCAACGAGGCTTTCTCCAACTCGTCGGCCCGCCGTCCCTCTGGCGTCTCGTACCAGGCCTCGTAGCGAGCGGCAATCTCTCCGTCAAAGGCAAGCGCGTGAGTGCTCACTCCGCCTCCGCAGGTTCGGGGCACGCATTGGAAAACGTGACGTTCATCACCACATCTCCGCACTCTGCGGCCCGGTGGAATGTCTCCTGCAAAGCGCCAAAAACCTCCTCCTCCTCGCCCCACACCAGGGTACTCATCTCGCCGAGGCGCAAGTTCAACCCGCTCTGGCGAAGAACACGCAGCGCCTCGCGGATGGCCGGACCAAGCGATTCCTGCCGCAGCGGATAGAGGCTGACCTGTGCCGTTATCACGTTCATCTCAAACCCCTCGTTTGTCCTGGAACGCCAGGCTATCCACATATCTGC
>CAYMWP010000047.1:0-29567 GCA_964393895.1 uncultured Anaerolineales bacterium
TCAGGGCGACGCGGCCGGCGCAAAGCGGAACGAATTTATGCATCGCTGCACTTAGGTGCATAGGAAAAACTAGCCAGCACCGTCTGTTTTACGGCGGTGCGGCTTCAAAACGGGAATTACTGCTTCCAGGTGCGCATCGCCGTCGTCGGCAGGCTGCCGGGCCAGCAAGAGATAGCCACGCTGCCTGCCGGATCGCCAGGCCCGGTGGGAGTGACCGAGTAGCTACTGATTTCTTTGCGCCTTGGAGCTGAGGTCGCCTTCTTTGATGCTGACGGTATACCGCGTGGCTCGCCCAAAGCCATCGCCGGCCGGCTCGATGGTAAAGGCGGCCTCCACCGTCTGCGCGTTCATCGGCTGGAATATCAGTTGGATGGGGGCCGCGATCTGCCACCTCCAATCTCTAGTTTCCAATTTCTATTATGACACGATTCCCCTCCGCCACATTCCCCTCCCCATCCACCCCCACCGCCGTGAAGGTGTGCGTGCCAACCGCCATCGGCCACAGCGCCTGGTAGGGTGGGGCGGTCAGGGTCGCCAGGGGGAGGCCGTCCACGAGCAGCGTCACCCGTTGCAGCGAGACGGTGTCGGCGGGACGGGCAGCCACGACGATCTGCTGCGCCGACGCGGGAAGCTCTGGCGAGATCCGGTAGCGGCTTCCCTGGTCGGGGCTGGTCAGAATTAGGGAGTAGGGAGTAGGGGGTAGGGAGTAGGGGGGCGTGTCACCTGTAGTTTGCGCGGCGGGGCATAGGGGCGAGTACGCCTGCGGCGGCTGGGGAATGTTCTGCCAGCGCACCCAGTCCTGGGCCTCGGCGGGGTAGAGGGTGTAACGCTCCTGGGTGGTGAATTCGGGCGGGCAATCTGGGCCGGCCAGCAACCCATTGCGCGTGTCGAGTGTGTACGTCCAGTGCCAGTCGTCGCTTCGCGCTGGCTCCGTCCCTGCGATGAAAAGCTCAGTGATCGTGTGAGGACAACGCACAGGCCATCTTCCCGCCCCCTGCTCGTCTGCCCCCCCACTCCTCTGCTCCTCCGCTGGTCTCAGCCCGCTATCGGCGCACACCTCCACCCGCGTCATCCCGTCCGGCTCCACAAACTCGCGCTGCGGCACGCCTTTGAGTAGTTCCTCCATCAGGTCGTGCCAGATGGGGGCGGCGCCGGTCACGCCGCTGACGTGGTTCATCGGCGAGTTGTCGGCGTTGCCGGCCCACACGCCGACGACCAGATCGGGCGTGTAGCCCACCGTCCAGTTGTCGCGCCAGTCGGTGGTGGTGCCGGTCTTGGCCGCGGCCGGACGGGAGAGGCGCAGCGCGCTCCCCTCCCCGAAGGAGGGAGCGCGGGCCAGGTTGTCGCTCAGGATGTCGGTGATGAGGTAGGCCACGCGCTCGTCCAGCACGCGCTCGCCCGGCGTGGTTTCCCAGACCTTGAGCACCCGCCCGCTGCTATCCTCCACACGGGTGATCGTGACCGGCTCGAGCCGGTAGCCGGTGTTGGCAAAGGCCCCGTAGGCGGCCGTCAGCTCCAGGAGCCGCACCTCGCCGCCGCCCAACGTCAGCGCCAGGCCGAAGCGGTCGGCGTCGTCGAAGGTGGTGACGCCCAGTGCGCGGGCCAATTTGGTCATCTCCTCCAACCCCACGTGATCCAGCACCTTGACGGCGACCAGGTTGTAGCTGGAGGCCAACGCCTCCCGCAGCAGCACCGGCCCGTGCCACTGGCGGTCATAGTTGCGGGGGACGTAGGGATCGCCCTCGCGGGTGACAAAGGCGGTGCGCACGTCCACCATCATCGTGGCGGCGGTGAGCGAGCCGTGCCCTGAGCCTGTCGAAGGGTCAGGGCGGGTGGGGTCGAAAGCGGCCGCGTAGGTGATGGGCTTGATGGAGGAGCCGGGCTGGCGGAGCGTGACCGTGCCGTTGACCGCGCCGTCAATCTGTGGGTCAAAGTAGTCGGGGCTGCCGACCATCGCCAACACCTCGCCGGTGTGGGGATTCATCACCACCACCGCCACATTGTTGACGTTGCGGGGCGGCTGGATGTCGGCCAGTTGCGTCATCCGATAGCGCATGATGCGCAGGGCCGCGTCCTGCGCGTCCAAATCCAGCGTGGTGTGAACCTGCAATCCCTGGATATAGATCGCTTCCAGCCCAAATTCCCTCTCCAGTTGGCTGCGCACGTACATCACAAAGTGGGGCGCTTCGATGGGGAAGGGGACTGAGGCAAAGCTCAAGTCCTCGTTGGCCGCCAGGTCGGCCTCCTGCTGGGAGACGTAGCCGTGTTCGACCATCAACCCCAGCACCACCCGCTGGCGCTCCCGGGCGGCGGCGGGATTCTCCAGCGGGTTGTAGGTGGCTGGCGACTGGGGCAGCCCTGCCAGCAACGCGCACTCGGCCAGGTCGAGCTCAGTTGCGTCCTTGGCAAAGTAGGTGCGGGCGGCCGCCTCCAGGCCATAGGCCAGGTTGCCGTAATTGGACTCGTTCAGGTACAGGGTTAGGATTTCGTCTTTGCTGTAGGTGCGCGCCAGGCGGTAGGCCAGGATCGCCTCGCGTAGCTTGCGCTCCAGGCTGATCTCGACTCGCTCCTCTGGCGAGAGCAGCAGGTTGCGGGCCAATTGCTGAGTGATGGTGCTGCCGCCGGAGAGAATCTCGCCTCCTTGGATGTTGATCCACAACGCGCGCAGAATGGCCCAGAAATCCACGCCGGGGTTCTCGTAAAAGCTGGCGTCCTCGGTGGCGATGGTGGCGTCCGCGCAGGTCTGGGGCACCTCGGCCAGAGAGATGGGGGTGTGCGCGCCAGAGTGTGGGTCGAGGATCTCGTACAGCAATCGCCCGCGGCGGTCGTAGATGCGGGTGGAGGGGGCAGCGACCCGTTCGTACAGCCGGTCGGGAGAGGGCAGGTCGACCGCGAGCCAGTGGAGCGCGCCCAGGGCGGTCAGCGCGAGCAGCAGAGCAAGGGGGATGAGAAGGCGTGAAGCGTGAGACGTAAAACGTGAGGGGTGTTTAGTGTTGCGTGTTGCGCGTCGCATCACGGTTTGTAGTCTCGCAAAATTGATCCGCCGATGTACTCACGCAGGATAGAGTTGTCGGGTACCATATCGGGGCCGCAAGGCTCGAACCATTGCAGAAAGCTCAGCAGTCGTTTGGCCTCCACGCGCCTGGGGCTGGCCGGCTCGACCTGCAACAGCAGCGGCTCGACCAGCGGCTTGAGCACCGCCAGCTCGTAGACCAGCGCCGAGTTGAACATCACGTCGGCGTGCTCCTGGTAAGGAAAGATGTGTCGCTTCTCCCCCCGGCGCACGCTTTCCCAGCGCTTTAGAGTCTCCTCGGCCGTGTATCCCCGGTAAGTGGCGTCCCGCAAGATGCGGCGGATGAGGCGGGTATCGGTCGTCGGCACCCGGTTGTGGCGGTCAATGTTGAGCTGCGTCAGCGCCGAGAGATAGATGCGAAAGATGCTCTCTTCTGGCAACGACGGCACCAGTTGGGGGTTCAGGCCGTGGATGCCCTCGACGATGATGATGTGATCGGGCCCAAGTTGGACGGTCTCGCCCTTCTCCCGACGGCCGGTCTTGAAGTTGAAATGAGGAATCTGTACCTCTTCTCCACCCACGAGGGCCAGGAGGTGCTGATTGAATAGCGGGATGTCCAGAGCCTCCAGAGCTTCAAAGTCGTATTCGCCGTGCTCGTCGCGGGGTGTCTTTTCCCGATCCACAAAGTAATTGTCCAGTTCCAGGGGGAAGGGACGGATGCCGTGAGCCAGCAACTGGACAGAGAGCCGCTTGGAGAAAGTGGTCTTGCCGGCGGCGGATGGGCCGGCGATGAGCACCAAGCGCACCTCATCCCGCCAGCGGGCGATCAGATCGGCAGTCTGCGCGATGCGTTGTTCGTGCAGCGCCTCCGAGACGAGGATGATCTCGCGGATGCGCTTGTTGGCGATGGCCTCGTTCAATCCGCTCACCGATTCCACGCCGAGCAGGTGCAGCCATTTGCCATACTCGTGAAAGATGGCCATAAGCTGGGGATAATCGCGCACCGGGCGGAGCTCGGTCGGCCAGTGGCGGCGAGGATACTGGAGCACAAACCCCGATGTCCACTGGTGCAGGGCAAAGTAGCGCAGGTACCCGGCGGAGGGTACCATGTAGCCGTGAAAGTAGTCGCGCAAGCCGCGTAGCGTGTAGAGCGAAAGATAACCTTTTCGTCGGCGGGCCAAAAGCTGAGCTTTTTCCTCCTCGCCACGGGCGCGAAACATCTGGGTGACCTCGTCGAGCGGCGCGTATCCTCGTGTGATCGGAGCATCCTCGGCGACGATCTGGCGCATGCGGCTCTCAATCTGCTGCAACTCCTCGCTGGTGAACGGCTCCCGCCCCCGCACCTGGCAGAAGAAGCCGCCAAAGGGCAGTGAGTGATCCACGAAAACCTGAGCCTCGGGGAACAGTTCGTGTACGGCGGTCACCAGCAGGAAGGAGAGGGAGCGGCGGTAGATGCGCACGCCGTCCGAGTCTGAGAGGAACACAGGATCCACCCTGGCGTCGGATTGCAGCGGATAGGTCAGCTCGCGCAAGTCATCGTTGACCAACGCAGCGATGACAGGTACCGGGCTTTCACCCAGCGCAGCCTCGATGTATTGCGCCACTGACGTCCCCACCGGGGCCTCGAATGTCCGCCCGCTAGGGAACCGCGCCTGGGCTGTCTGGCGGGGCTTGGCGCTCCGCACGAGTGTGCTTTGTTCGCTTTCCATTGCGCACCGCTGTCTATTGAGAGATAAAAACGGCCACTGAGGCCGTCAATGACATACGGGTGTGTTTCAAATGAGTTGGGTAAGACCTCGGAGGTCTAATGAGATGTGTTTTCAGGCTCAAAAACTGCCCGAATCGGCGGTTTTGGGCGAGCACAAGCTCGACAGAGACCTCCGAGGTCTTAGAATGGCAACATCACACGCCCGGCCATCACCAGCGCCATGCAGCCACACAGTCCCACATCCAGAAATACCAAGACGGCCAAGACGAACCGCTGCCACGGCTCCAGGCCCGAAAACAGACGAGTTAGAGAAGGTTTGTCCTCATCCTCAAACTCTTCCTCCACCTGGGCCATCTGCTCCCGCAATCCTTCCAGGATGTCCCCCTCGCCCACCTGTTCCAGTGGTTCCTGGAATGCCTCTTCGGGCAGAGCAACTTGCCTCTCTACGCCCGCCATCAGGCCCTCGACGCTCTCCTGCTCTGAACTTGTATCTCGTTCCACCGGCCCCAGTTGATCCCCTAGCTGTTGATCTCGCATCTCGACGAGCCAATCAGGTAGTTCGTCCGCCATACGCAGCCTCCCCGTTTGACCATGATCTCCGATTCAAGACCTGTTGATTCAATCCGATCTCCAATCCCCCCATAAGATACCGCCAAACTCGCCAAAAGTCAAATGGCCGAACTCTGCCCTAAACGGAAAAAGCCGGGGTTTCCCCCGGCTCTCACTCGCCATTGAGGCCCGATCAATCAATCTTATCCCCCACGCACTTTCTCCTCTTGCCCCAGCCAAAAGTGGTGCCGCAGCACAGAAGGCAACGGCGACACACGCACCTGGCCCACTTTCTGCCCCTCGCCATTACCATTGCCCCCCAAGGCCAGAGGATGGACGTAGCAGATGTCGGGAGCCGCGCCGAACTTTTGGCGGTAGCGCCGCGCCGCCCGCCCTATCTTTTCCGCCAGTCCGCGTCTTGGATCATCGTCGTACCACAAAAGACCTTCTTGCATCGCACTGCCTCCCCAACTAGTGTCAGACATCATCGCTAACGGCGGATATGCCAGGTATTGTACCGCGCGTCCTGATACAAATTGAACGTTCCCTCGGCGCAACGCACGCGGAAACAATGCCGCCCCACCCGGTTGCCCATATTGCGCCGCGCGACCGTCCAGCAACGCTCCACGGCCTCTACGTCGTACCGCTTACCACGCCACACGAATTGCTTGGGGAAATAACCGTGCCGCCGCTTCCGCATCTCTATAGATTCTACCCTGCGCCGACGACGCTCTTTCCCTCCTTGCCTCGCCCGAACCCCTCGTCTCAAACTAAGAACAGCGCTCATAGGACATTCCTCCCACATCTACCGGCGCTCCACCAACCACGGTGAAATTCCGCTGCATCGGCGCGGACACCGAGGGTGGAAGCACATTCCAGCCAGAGGGCTGCTGCCCTCCCGGCGGCGCGACCACGACTACTGGGGGGTACGCGTTTTGCGGCGGCGTAGAGAACCTTGCCTGCCCCTCGCGCTCACCATCCCGCTTGCGGCTGACGGCGACGATGAGCAAGCTGGTGGGGATGGCGGACCCCACGCCACACACCGCCCCCGCCAACACCGCCAACGACTCGTCGCTCAAGCGGTTGCCGACGATCACGGCCAGCGACACGGCAAAAGCCAGCAGCGCTAGCCCCCCGAACACCTTCAGACGCCCCCAGGCGCCGTTGTTATTCCTCGTCACCTCGTTCATCCGCTCTATTCCTCCCACAATGCTTCACTCAACTGGTTGACCGGCCAGGGCAAGGCGATAGAGTGCGCAGGAGCGGTCAAAGAAAGAATGTCGTGGGCGCTCTCCCCTTGTGCCAGGTGAGCGGCCAGTTCCCGGATCTCCTGCGGCGAAACGTGCGCCGCCTGGAAGCGGGTCACGCGCCCCTCGGCCACGGCCAAAAAGTCACCGCGCCCCATCAACCGCTCGGCCCCGGTGCCGCTCCAACCGGTGGCCGTGCGGGCGTCCCCGGCGCTGGTCACGCGCCCCACCAGCCGTACCGGAAAGTTCGCCTTGACCAGCGGGCCAAGCACGGCGGTGGTGGGCTTTTGCGTGGCGGCGATGACGTGGATACCGACCTCGCGCCCGCGCTGTGTCAGACGGGTCAGCGCCCGCTGCACTTCCTTCCCGCCCACCATCAGCAGATCCGCCAACTCGTCAATCACGACCACCACGTGCGGCTGCTGCCCCCTCGCCGGCGACGTACTCCCCGCCCCAGCGATAGGGCCTCGTCTCTCCATCAAGCGTACCAGACTGCGCAGGGCTTCCGTCGTCTCGCCCACCTCGCGGAGAACGTGGCGCGCCAGGTGGGGCAACTCCTCGAAGAGGGCAAATGCGTGTCCCTTGGGATCTATCAACACCATGCTCAGTTGAGAGCCAGCCGCGTTGGACATCGCCAGGCTGAGGATCATCGTTTGCAGGAGCACCGTCTTTCCAGAACCCGTCGTTCCGGCTACCAGAATGTGCGCGACGTCGGGGGAGGGCAAGCGGATGAGTAGGGGGGAGCCGTCCTCGGCCAGCCCCAAGATCGCGGTCACGGGTGGGACGGATCCATCGTCGTCGAGCTGGCGATAGAGAGGCAGCAAGCGCACCGCCTGAGGGTCGTCGCGAGGCACTTCGATGGCCACCGCTGCCCCACGCCGCGATACCCGGCAATTGGATGCGTCGAGCGCGGCCGCCAACTCTTCGCTCAAGTTCTTGATCTTGGAGATCTTGGCGCCCACCGCCGGCAGCACCTGAAAGCGCACCCAGCGCGGTGTCACCGTGCCGCCGGTGACCCGCGCGGGGATCTTGTGTAACGATAGCACCGACTCGATCCGGTCGGCCTGGAATTCTAGCTTTTTGTGCACCGTTGTTTGCCCTCCAGCCGCTATGCAATTATAGAACCTTTGTTCTATAGCGCAGTATAATCATACCAGAACATTTGTTCTGGGTCAAGTGAGATTATCCCAAAGAGGTTGGGAAAAGTTGGGATAACGAAATCGAAAGGCCCGGACTTGGGGTCGGGAACCTCACAGAAACCAGCACCGGCTCTTCAGGCCGGTGCTGGGCATAGTGTCTCCAACGCCGCCTGTTTACTGCGGCGCTGCTTGGCTACCGCTCACTGCAACTGCCGCACGACCATCACTACCTTGCCCTGCACCTCCACCAGGCGGGGATCGTCCACATAGATCGGCAGCATCGTGGGGTTGGCCGGTTGGAGGCGCACTCGGCCATCCATTTCTTGGTAAAAGCGCTTGAGCGTCATCTCGCCGCGCTCCTTCAGCCACACCGCCGCCATCTCGCCGTTCTCGACCCGTTGCTGGTGGCGCATGACGACGACGTCGCCATCGTGCACCAGGGCATCAATCATCGAGTTTCCCTCCACCTGCAAGGCATATAGCCCCGCCGGGTCTCCCAGGATGTCACGGGTCAATTCGATCGTCTCATCCCCCATGAGGGGAAAGTCGCTCTCAGGCACGGGGATGGGTGCGCCGGCCACGATGCGCCCCAGCAAAGGCACCTGTACCACGGCCCCCGGAATCGCCGCGTGGGCCATAGAGGTCAGCTTCAGGCCGCGCGAGACTTCCCGGTCTCGGCTGATGTAGCCTCTCTCCTCCAATCGTTCCAGGTTGTAGCTCACGACGGAGGTGGAGCTGATGTCGGCAGCGCTGCCAATCTCGCGGATAGAGGGAGGATAGCCGTTCTCCTCGACGTAATCGGCAAGAAACTCGAGAATCGCCCGTTGTCTCTCCGAAAGATGCTCGTCCATCGTCAACCTCCTCGTCAAACTTGTGGTAACAGCCAAGATCAATTTTATTATACACGAACATACGTTCTGTGTCAAGGGGGGGCGTTGGTGATTACCCACAAGTATGCAGGTTTCTATTCGAGGTGATCGTTTTTTCACCACAGAGGCACGGAGGACGCTGAGATAGGACATTTTTGTGTTTTCTCTGTGCTCTCTGTGTCTCTGTGGTGAGATGTGGGCAATCACCAGGGGGGCGATTGTCGGTTTTAGCACCTTACCAGTGAAATTCTTGCACATTGGGCAAGAAAATTCACCACCACGAAGAACAAGGAGCACAAAGGGGGGTCTCTTCGTGTAATTGGTGTCCTTTGTGGTTCTGGTTTATCCAGGTCAGGGCTTTCGCAGTGCATACGCACCGCTTTGACATATCTCCGCCTCTGAGCTATACTCTGTCCACACCATCACTTGGCGCGGCAAGTGGAGCAGTTCTATAGCTTTTACAGGAGAAAGGGACATGGCTATCAAATTGACCTGGTACGGACACGCAGTATTTGCCCTAGAGATCGGCGACACGCGCATTCTGGTGGATCCATTCTTCACCGGCAACGATCTCGCCCCCGTCTCGGCCGACGCGGTCGAGGCCGACTATATCCTGATCACTCACGGTCACGGAGATCACGTCGGCGACGCGGTCGCTATCGCCAAACGCACCGGGGCGCAGTGTATCTCTAACTTTGAGATCTGTAACTGGCTCCAGGCCCAGGGGGTGAGCAACGTCCATCCCCAGCACATCGGCGGCGGGTTCCATCATCCCTTCGGCTACCTCAAGCTGACCATCGCTCATCACGGCTCCAGTATGCCCGATGGCTCCTACGGCGGTAATCCATGCGGTCTGTTGCTGACCGCCGAGGGCAAAAAGGTCTACCTGGCCGCCGACACCGGGCTTTTTGAGAGTATGCGCCTAATTGGGGAAGAGGGGATTGACCTGGCCGCCCTGCCCATCGGAGACAATTTCACCATGGGGCCAGATGATGCACTGCGGGCGGTAAAGCTGATCCAGCCCCGCGTCGTCATTCCCATCCACTACGATACCTTCGAGGTCATCCAGCAGGACCCTCGGGCGTGGGCCAAGCGGGTGCAGGCCGAAACGGACACTGAACCGGTTGTGCTCGAACCCGGTGAGAGCTACGAGGTGTAGCCAAGTATACGAGGAGGCTCGACTGTGGACGAGCGCACTATTACCCGCATAATCGAGATTCTGGAAACTGCCCCCGAATTTTTCGTGCCGGTCAAAAAGCTGTGGCTGATGTTACAAGGGGAGGGCCTGGCGACGGATGTCGAATTGCAGGACTTTTACCACACACTCCAGGGAAACGAGCAATTCGAGTTCACCCCAGGGGTGGATCACAGGGGGGGATTTGAAGATGATCCTCAACTCGCCGACGAGATGGAGCGGGAAATGGAGGCTTTGGGTTTCTACAGCGGCTCGCTCGTCAAGTTGGCCTCCCGTGAGATGACGGCGGAAGACGTTTTTTCTGCTATGGCGCGCGGTTTAGAGAAAATGAACGAGGCGATCCAGGGGGCCTGGGATACACGGCCTGAGAACGATCGGGAAATTGAGGATCAACTCCTCGACATTCTCGCTGCCGGGCAAAAGCTAGAGCGTGAGATACAAGAGCTCGTCGGTCAACGGGAATAGGCCAACCGGCGGCGGATTGAAAAAGGGTGTGTTTCAAACGAGTTGGGTAAGACCTCGGAGGTCTAGGGACTGAAATGAAACACACCCATTGGAAAGCACCCCCCTGGCATCTTTTAAAAAAGTTGAGGCGCAAGAATACCCAAGGCTCCTAGCCCCCATCCCGGGGGCTTGAGCGATTGCCCCAAGATATTGAGATGATGCGGGGCGCGCCCGCCGTCTCGGCCCGCCCCGCTAGGTGCATCCAGGCCGTCGAGGCGCCCCGATAGAAACCCTGCTCCGACGGCCGGCCGCTGTAGTGACCGTAACGCCAGTAGTCGAACAAAAACACCTGGAAGCCGGTCCGCACGAGGCGAGCCACGTTCTCCAGCCGGTGGCTGACGTTACCGGCGTTGCCGTGGCAAAAGAGGAGCGTCGCCAGAGATTCGGGGCGCAGAAAGAACCAGGCGTGGAGTTGCACTTCCGGTTCAGGCGACAGAAAGACGTCTTCCGCCTCCAGGCCCAGATTGGCCAGCGTCATCGCCCAGCGAGAGGCAGGAAAGTAAAGGAAGCGGTCATTGGCGGGTGAGCGTGGTGAAGAGGAAGCCACTCGCGTTTCTTGGAGCGTGGGGGATAGAAGCGTTTTGAGTCAATCTCAATTGTGTTGCGGATGTCCTGAGAGGGCCACCTAGCACCAATACGGTCTAGTTAAGGCTGTAGCATAGGGCCTTGTGCACGTGTGCCCCGCCCACGAGGGGCTATGCTATGCTTATCTAAACTGTATTGTACCCTAGCACCACCTGTCTACGGCGGTGCGGGGCTTGAGCACATACTTTGAGACTATGTCCAGATCTTTGCCACCTCAATGGCCTGACGCAGCAGCGCGATCATCTCGTCTATTTGCTCCTCGGTGATAATGAGAGGCGGCCCCAGCATCACCAAGTCGCCAGCGACACCGTCTGCACAACCTGAGCCTGGATAGACGATCAACCCACACTCGAAAGCAGCGTCCGCGACTCGTTGACCAAAGTGTATTTCCGGTGAAAAAGTGGCCTTACTGTCCAGATCGGCCACGAACTCGATGCCCCACATCAACCCGATGCCCCGCACATCGCCGACACAGGGAATGTCCGCCAGCTCAGCTCGCAGCTTTTGGCCCAATAGCTCCCCTTTCTGGGCAGCGACGGCTACCAGGTCGTGCTCCCGTATATAGCGCAACGTAGCCAGTCCGGCGGCCGCCCCCACTGTGTGATGGGAAAAAGTTCCACCGTGGACAAAGTTGCCGCTGCCACTCAAGATGACGTCCGCCCACTCACCGCGCACGGCGGTGATGGAAAGCGGGTAATAGCCGCCGGTCGTTCCCTTGCCCATCGTCACTACGTCGGGCACGGCATCCCAATGCTGGAAGCCGAACCAGCGGCCCGCGCGTCCGAAGCCGGCCATCACCTCGTCAACGATCATCAGCAAGCCGTACTCGTCGCAGATCTGACGGATGCGGGGCCAGTATTCCGGCGGCGGCACGACCGCGCCCAACGTCGCCCCGCTGACGGATTCGGCGATAAAGGCAGCCACGTTCTCCTCGCCGACCCGCTTGATCTCGGCCGCCAGGGCATCGGCGCAGCGAATTCCACAGCCGGGGTACGTCAGTCCATAAGGACAACGATAGCAGTAGGGCGGCGGAATATGGGGCGTCTGTGGCAACATCGGTTGGAACAAGCGGCGCATCTTGGGCTTGCCCGTCATCGCCAGTGCGCCCAGCGTTGCGCCGTGATAGGACTGCCAGCGGGCGATGGTCAGGTGACGACTCGCTTGGCCGCGTTCCACCTGCACCTGGCGGGCCAGTTTGATCGCCGTCTCTACCGCCTCGGAGCCGCTGCACATGGGGAAGAATCGCGCGTCGGGCAGGGGGGTTATCTCGGTCAGCGCCCTGGCGTATTCCTCCAGCGGATGACTGGTGAACATGGTGCCGTGCGCGTAGGCTACCTGGGCGGCCTGTTCGGCCATTGCCTCCGTCACCTCGCGCACGCCGTGGCCGATATTGACCACGATGGCCCCACCCGAACCGTCCAGATAGCGGCGGCCCTCGGTGTCGTACAGGTAGACCCCTTCGCCCCGCTCGATTACGGGGTGCGGGTGGGCAGCCCGCCGGTATAAAACGTGGCCTGTGTAATCTGCGCGGACCATCAGCTACTCCCTGCGTACCAGAAGCGACATCCCCAACCCCCCGCTGACGCACAGAGTCGCCAGGCCCAGTTCGGCGTCGCGCTGCTGCATGGCGTGGAGCAGCGTAACGACGATGCGCGCTCCAGTACAGCCGGTGGGGTGCCCCAGCGACACCGCTCCTCCGTGAACGTTGCGGCGACTCACGTCCCAGTCCAATTCCCGCTCCACGGCCAACACCTGAGCGGCGAACGCCTCGTTGAGCTCGATCAGATCCAGGTCATCCAAAGAGATCCCAGTCTGAGCCAGAACTTTGCGCGTGGCGGGGACCGGCCCCATACCCATGCGGTGTGGCTCGACCCCACCGCTGGCAAAGGCCTCGATACGGGCCAGCGGCTCGACGCCCAAGGCCTGGGCCTTGTCCGCCCGCATAACGACCACGGCCGCCGCCCCGTCGGTGATGCCGCTGGCGTTGCCGGCCGTGACAGTGCCATCTTTCTTAAAGACCGGACGCAGGCGGGCCAGCTTTTCCAGATCGGTGTCGGCCCGGGGACGCTCGTCCCGCTCGACCCGCACCGTGGCCCCTTTGCGACCTGGCGCGTCCACGGGTACGATCTCGGCGTCGAACCAGCCCTCTTCCCAGGTGCGCACGGCCTTCTGGTGGCTCTCCAGGGCAAAGCGGTCCTGCTCTCCCCGCCCAATGCCGTACTCTTCGACCAACACCTCTGCCGTGAGACCCATCATCATTTCCGCAAGCGGGCAATAGTAGCCGTCGCGGTGCATGGCGTCTACCAGTACATCGTCTCCTAACCGGTAGCCCCAACGGGCTTTTGTCAGCAAATACGGAATCTGCGACATCTGTTCCACGCCCCCGGCCAGGACGACCTCGTTCTCGCCAGTGACGACGGATTGGTAGGCCAATGTGATGGCCTTGAGACCGCTGGCGCAGGCTTTGTTGATGGTGAACGCCGGCCGGTCCACGGGCACGCCGGCCTGGTAGCCGATCTGACGGGCCAGGTTGGGGCCGTTTCCCGCCTGGCGGGCGTTGCCGATGATGACCTCATCCACGTCGGCCGGCGTCAATCCGGCTCGGTTCAGGGCCTCGTCGGCCACAATGCGGCCCAATTCGACGGCCGCTACGTCTTTGAGCGCCCCGTTAAATTTGGCAATCGGGGTGCGGACTGCGGACGCGATCACTATATCAGTCATATACTCTCCTTTTTCTTGCTCGTTGGTTTCTTTCGTGGCGGTCCAGGTGAGCCGGCTCCAGGACAGACACCTCGCCGCTAAAGAGACGCTCGAGGCCCACTTGAGGTTGGTCCAGGCCGCGCTGCTTTCGCTCCTTGCATATTTGACACTGCTCAGGGCAGCCGCTGGGGCCGGTATCCTCGGGCTCCAAGTAGCGGGCGATGGCACCTTCATAGTTTCTAAAAATTGTCATACGTTCGCTCCTGCTCACGATATAGCAGGGATCAATGGGGGTCTTTCCCACCCCGCCGCCGACGTCCTTGATGTATCGAGGCACTGCAAAGCCGGTGGTATGGCCCCATAGATGCTCAATGATCTCGATCCCTTTGCCAATCGAGGTGCGGAAATGACCAATGCCCTGCGACAGATCACATTGATAGATATAGTAGGGGCGAACCCGATTATGCACCAGGCGTTGAACCAGTTCCTTCATAATGTAGGGACAATCGTTGACACCTTTGAGCAGCACGCTCTGGTTGCCCAGAACGATGCCGTTATCTGCCAGTTTGGCCAGCGCCTGTCGAGATTCGGGCGTCACCTCCCGGGGATGGTTAAAGTGGGTGTTGAGCCAAACCGGCTGATATTTCTTCATCATGGTCACCAATTCGTCAGTGATCCGCTGAGGCATCACCACCGGCACGGCCGACCCGTAGCGCACAATCTCGACGTGCGGTATCTCGTGCAGTCGGGCCACGATGTATTCCAGCTTTTCGGTCGCAAAGGTCAATGGGTCGCCGCCACTCAACAAGACGTCACGAACGGGCCGGGTCTCCCGAACGTAAGCGATCATCTCGTCAATCCGAGATTGAGGGAGCGGTTGGTCTGTCTCGCCGGCCATCCGGCGTCGGGTACAGTGACGGCAGTACATCGAGCATTGGTCGGTGACCAGGAACAGCACACGATCGGGGTAGCGGTGGGTCAGTCCCGGCACAGGAGAGTCGACGTCCTCGGCCAAGGGGTCCACCAGGTCTTCGTCCCGGATCTGCGTCTCGAACATTGTCGGGACCGCCCGCATCCGGATGGGGCAGGCCGCGTCATCCGGGTCCATCAAACTGGCATAGTAGGGGGTGATGGACATGCGCAAGGTGTTCAGTGATTCTTCAACGACCTGTTTTTCCTGGTCTGTCAGGTTGATCACCTGGCTCAACTGATCAACGGTCGTGATCCGGTGGGCAATCTGCCAATGCCAATCGTTCCATTGGGCCTCATCCACGTCCTTCCACAGCGGGATGCTTTGATAGCGCCGTCTTTCGGTCATTCCCAAATCTCCTTAACGATATAATCCCTGCGGATCCAATATTTCCCGCAGCAAGTGTAGCTCCTCATCTGCCGGGACATCGGTTTCTCCCAGATTGGGGGATACTTGCAGGTCCCATCCCACATTTTCTAGCACCTCGGTCAGTTCGACGCCGGGGTGAAGGCTGTGCAATGTCATCTCGCCCGGGTGTGGTTTACCCGCTGTGGTCTGGTCAAATTTGAATACGCATTTATCGGTGACGACCAGCCGAGGACCGCTGCCGGGAATTCCCAGCGCGGCCCGCTCATTCCCGCCCCCCAAATGTCCGGGACTGGTGATAAAATCGAGTTGCTCGACAAAGGCCCGTCGCTTGAGCCGCATAATCACAAAGATTTGTTGGGCGTTGATAGCGATCTCGCACGCCCCGCCGCTGCCCGGCAGGCGGACCTTGGGGTGCGCCCAATCACCGATGACGGTGGTGTTCAAGTTGCCAAAGCGATCGATCTGTGCACCGCCCAGGAAGGCAACCTCCACGCGCCCGCCTTGCAAGTACAGTCCAAAAAGATCGGCCATCGAACAGACCGACGTCGCGCCGCTGATGAGGGTCGGGTCGCCGATGGAGAGAGGGAGACGAGCCGGGCGAGCGCCATACACGCCGCTCTCATAGATAAGCTCCATCTCTGGGGCCACCGTCCGTCGCGCCAGGTTGCAGGCGCTGTTGGGCAGCCCCACGCCGACGAACACAGTGCGCACACCGGCCAATGCGCGGGCCGCTGCTACAATCATCATTTCAGAGGGGGTATAATTAATCATAAATTCTCCATTTGACCACGAAGGACACCAAGTACACAAAGGTGTACACACGTTTTTTCCTTCGTGTCTTTTGTGGTCACTTGTACGCTCCATAATTCACTGTCATAGTCAGCGCTTCTCCAGAGGCCAACCGCTCCCACGTCTCTGGTCCCATCTTTTCGACGTACTCTGTCCGGCTCTGCACGCCGTACACCCACTCGTCCAGCCAGGCTTGTGTAGCCTGTTCGTCCCGGCTGACTTTGTCCCAGCGCAGATAGAACTCGTTATCGCGGTCATGGTAGCCTTGTACGTAAGAAGGATGCGTGCCATACGGCTCACAAACCACCGCATCTACGATCAAACTGGGGATGATGGCGCGGTTTGGGTCGGAGCGGATGACGGCTTCCTCCACGATCTCTTCCACGACGACGATGACGCGCTCGGCCGCAAAAGCGGCTTCCTTTTGCACCCCCAGCAGGCCCCACAGGTGAGTGTTCCCCTCCCGGTCGGCCCGTTGGGCGTGGATGATGGCGACGTCCGGGTTGAGGGGAGGCACAACGGCGATGGATTCGTCTCCGTAAGGGCTTTCGACAGAGCGGATGCGCGGGTTGACCTTGGACAGATCGCTCCCTGTGTAGGAACGCAGGGGGAAGAACGGCAAGCGATAGGCCCCCGCCAGGTACCGCCCCACCATCCCAAAGTGGGAATACTCTTCCAGTTCAATGGGATGGGGTATACCTTGCTCGACCGCCCGGCGGACGCAATGCAGAGAGCCGACGCCCGGATTGCCCAGGTAGGAGAAAACCATCTTGCGGGCACATCCGGCCGCGATCATCTGGTCATAGATCAAATCGGGCGTCATGCGGCACAGGGTCAGGTCGCGGCGGCCCTGGCGCATGATCTCGTGGGCGGCGGCAAAACAGATGCAGGCGGTAAAGCCCTCAATGGCTATCGTGTCGCCATCGTGAACGTGGGCGGCGATAGCCTCGCGCATACTCGTCAATTTATCAGCCATTCTCCACTCCTGCAATGGCGGCCTCGAAAACTCGAAGCGCCACGTCCGCCTCCTCCCGCGTGACCACCAGCGGCGGCGACAGACGAATGGCCTTGTCTCCGCACTCTAACGCGATGAGACCGCGTCGGAAGCAGTGTTCGGCCACACCTGCGGCCTGCTCGCCGGTCTGGAATTCAACGCCGATCATCAACCCCAGACCACGCACGTCGGCCACGATGGGGTGCTCGGCCTGTAGCGCGGCCAGACGTTCCAGCAGGTAGTCGCCGATCTTGACAGCGTTGTCCATCAGTCCTTCCTCCAGTAGAGCGATGGTCTCCAACGCTGCCGCGCAGGCCACCGGGTTGCCGCCGAACGTGCTCCCGTGCGCGCCCTTCGCCCAGGTCATCAGTTCCGCCCTGGCCATAAAGGCCCCCAGCGGCATACCGGAGGCGATGCCCTTGGCCACGGTGATAATGTCGGGCGTCACGCCAAAGTGCTCGAACGAGAACATTTTGCCCGTGCGCCCCATCCCGGCCTGTATCTCGTCGGCGATGAGCAGGATACCGTACCGGTCGCAGAGAGCGCGCAGGGCCGGCAGCCAGTCGGACGGCGGCACCACGTAGCCTCCCTCGCCCTGTACCGGCTCGACGATGATGGCCGCCACGTCCTCCGGCGGCGCGATACGGGCAAATATCTCCTGTTCAATATAGTCCACACAGGCCAGGCCGCACTCGGGATAGCTCTGGTTGTAATGGCAGTTGAAACAGTTACCATAGGGAACGTGAGTCACACCGGAAAGTAGTGGGCCAAAATGACGGCGATATTTGGGTTTGCTGGCCGTCAGCGAGATGGTGCCCAGCGTCCGGCCGTGGAACGCTCCCAGGAAGGCGATGAAGCGGTGCCGTCCGGTGGCGTAGCGGGCCAGTTTGAGCGCGCCCTCCACCGCCTCGGCCCCCGAGTTGGAAAGAAAAGCCTGCCAATCGTCCGCTCCTGGAGCAAGGGAAGTCAGTTTCTCTGCCAGTTGGGCATAGACGGGATAGTAAAAGTCGGCACCGCAGAGGTGGATAAGGCGAGCGGCTTGCTCCTGGATCGCCTTGACGACTCGAGGGTGGCAGTGCCCGGTGGAGCAGACGGCGATACCGGCCGCAAAATCGAGGAACCGGTTGCCGTCCACGTCGGTGACGAGGCAGCCTTGTGCGCTCTCGGCCACCAACGGGTAGGCGCGTGGCAGTGACGGCGAGACCACCTGTTGATCCGTTTCGATAAGCGCCCGAGCCTTGGGGCCGGGCAGATCGGTAATGATTTGTGGTGTGGCGTTTTTCAGGTTCAATTTTCTCTCCTTTGTGCTTTCAAAAAGTGATGCGGGTAGGGTGGAATGCCATTCCGACCGTCTCTTCTCAAAAAGTTGGGGGAAAAGTAGGGCGGAATGCCATTCCGCCTTACATTACCCCGGCCTACGTTGAGGCCCCAAGTACGCGCAAGACGACGTTATGAATCAATTCCGGAACCGTTTCAAAAGAATACGGCATATAGACGCGCTCCCCCTTCCCGTGGGCCTCTTTCCCCCACGGGCCTATGTTGGCTACATCGCAGTTCAATTCGTGAATCAGATCAAAGGGAACGGTGAAATACTCGCGTCGCGCCGGATGTCGTTGATCCGCTTCCTGGGGGACGCCATCGTCTCTGTCTCGCCACAGGGGAAAGTTCTCTTTGAGCGTCGGGAGGCTTTGGTATACTGCCTTGTCCACTTTCATATAACTGATGTCAGAGACATACGGGTAAAATCCCCTGAATTGGATATCCCCGTATCGCCCACTGCCTACCTCGGCGGCTATCGCCCTATTCAACTGAGATTCGCTATCCCCACGGATGGGTGGAAAGTACGGAGGCGCGAAATAGATCAGCACCGCCGGTTTTCCCAAATCAAAGACGCCCTCTCGACCGGCAATTTCCACCAACGTTTTGACGATGGACACACTGCGCTCCCGGCTGTCCAGCCCCGCCAACTGGCTGTTATCTATGAGAAAGTCGCGTTCTTCCTGCGACAATTGGCTCAATATGCGTTCGGCTCTCAGGATATAACCAAAGGCCCGCTCTTCCAGTTCTTGTTCCAGCGCAACGCGGCCCAGCTTTGCGGCGACAGCCTGGTAGAGTTGCTGATAGGTCCATACCCGCCCGCCCAGGTCGTCAATCGGCACACTGCTGTTCTGACGCTCGGCGTACTTGCTCCATTGAACGACCCGCCGGTGGTTGGCCTTGCTGAGCGCGCGTTGCGCCAGAGCGACCATTTTGACCAGGACATCGTGAGGGGTCCAACTGTGGACCAGGCAGCTACAATGAATGACCGTCGAGATGGGGGTCTGGGCGTCGTAGCGGGCTTTGAAATCTCGCTGTTTCTGGGTCAGCGGCGGAACCGTGATCTCTCCATCCGCCTCGTCGCACAGCGCCACGTTCAAGTTCGTTTCCTGGATCAGGTTAGCGGCGATGAGATTGGCATCCAGGCCGCGAAAGGCCTCGCCCACGTGGGTCTCGCACCCGCGGACGTAAAAGCAGCACAACATCTTGCCTATCGTTCCCCGGTAAATATAGCGCCTGTCGTCGCCCGGCTCGCGTGGCGCGGTATAATCCGAGTTGATGATGCCCACATAGTCCAGGTGGTGCGTCGCCCCAAGCTTGACCAGTCTCTCGACGGCGGCCATCGTCCCGGCCGACTCGACCTCTTCGTCGGGCGTGGCAATCATAATCACGTTGCCGCGGAGTGTATCCCTGGACTCGGCCAGCGCCCCCATCACGGCGATCTGAGCCGCGACGCCGCTCTTCATGTCGAAACTGCCCCGTCCAAACATCCACTGCCGGCTGCCGGCGTCGAGGAGGCACTCGTCCTCGGTATCCGGGTTCTTCTCGTACCGTTCCAGCAGGGCGTCTTGCAGGGCCTGGGGATCGAACGGGTCCACGTCAGCGCCATAGTCTTGGACGCCGGCGACGTCCAGGTGGCCCAGCAGAATCACGGTAGGGATTTTATCGGCATCCGGCGGAAAGGCGCGGCCCTCTACCATCGCCCAGACGATCTTGCGCCCATCGCCCGCTATCTCCCAGTAGGCGGGCGACAGTCCCCGTTCTGCCAGAGCGCCGTGGATCTCGGCAGCGCACGCGTTCTCGCCCGTCACGCTGGGGCTGATGCTGTTGATTTGGACCAGCCGGGCCGTGATGGCTTTGACCTCATCGTACCACTTTTTGTTGGGATTTTCTGACATTGGCAGCCCTAGTGCTTGATATCGCCGGACGTTTGAACGCCTTTAGCGTGCGATTTGCAGCTCTTTCAGCTTGGCATCGGTGGGCACGCCGTTCTTGTCCCAGCCACGCAGTTGATAAAACTCGGGCAGCATCACGTCCAGCTCGACCACGTGTCCTTTGGCCGGGCCGTCGGGCATCGGCTCCTCCAGCATGCGCCTGGGCAGGGTATCCTCCGCTCTGGTGAAACCCGCTTTGAGCAGGAACAAGCGCTCCAAATTATAGACGCGCTCCGCCGCCTGGAGCAAGGTCTCCTCGGTGTAGCCCGCGCCCGTGGCATAGTTCATCAGTTTGGTCAGCCGGGTAGGCCGCAAGTCCATGTTCTGCTCGAACAGGTAACGCACGCTCAAAAAGACGCACAGACCGGCGGCGTCAATCAAGGCAAAGATATCCTCAAAATACTTGATCAGGCGCGGCTTGTCCTTGATGGTCAGAGGGTCGAGTTTCTCAGGGACGCCAAACACCTCGGCGTAGGCGATATCGCCAGCCATGTGAGAAGCGCCGATGTTGGACGTGGCATAGAGCAGGCCCATCCCCTTGGCTCCACGCGGGTCATAGCCCGGAAATTCCTGTTTCTTGGCCGTGATAGAGAATTCGGGGTGGCCATACTTTTCAGCCAGGCGATAGCTGCCTTCGGCCAGCAAATCGCCAAAACCCTCTCGATAGGCCGTCTTTGTGACCAGGTCAATCACCGCGTCGGCGTCGCCGAAATTGAGGGGCCGGCCCACGTCACTCTCCGGCAAAATGCCCTTTTCGTACAATTCCATCGCGCAGGCAATCGTCATCCCGACGGAAATGGTGTCCATCCCCAGCTCGTTGCACAAGTAATTTGCCTTGGTAACCGCCGCCATGTTGCCGATTCCGCAACCGCTGCCAAACGCGGCAATGGTTTCGTACTCTGGGCCCTCTCCCTCGCCGCCATAGACCGGATCGTCCACCCGCGTGTCGCGCCCGCAGGCAATGGGACAGCCGTAGCATGGCTTGGCCCGGACCAGGTACTTTTCCGTGAGCACCTCGCCCGTGATGCCCTCTACCCCTTCGAACACGCCGCTCTGAAAGTTGCGGGTGGGCAGGATGCCGACCTCGTTGGTCACGATGGGCACATAGGCCGTGCCGTATTCCCGCAGCGATGCCCCCTTTTTTACGTCCGCGTTGACCTGGCTCCTCACCAGCTTGCACAGATCCTTCATTTGCTCGGGTTCCGCCAGGGGGACCTTTTGCGTCCCGCGCACGACCACGGCCTTGATGTTCTTGCTGCCCATCACGGCGCCCACGCCGGAGCGGCCCGCTGCCCGATGCTTGTCGTTCATGATGCTGGCGACCTTGACCAGGTTCTCGCCGGCCGGCCCGATACAGGCTATCTTGGCCTTGGCGTCGGTCTCTTCCAGCAGGGCATCCTCGGTCTCGTGGACCGTCTTGCCCCACAGGTGCTCCGCCGAACGGATCTTGACCTGGTCGTCGTTGACCCACAGGTAGACCGGCTCCTCAGCCCGCCCCTCAAAGATGAACATGTCAAAGCCCGTGCGTTTCATCTCGGTCGGGAACACACCGCCCGAGTTGGAGCAGGCCAGCGCGCCGGTGAGAGGCGCTTTGGTGACCACCATATAGCGGTTGCCGGTCGGGGCCGGCGTGCCCGTCAGCGGTCCGTTCGCAAAAAAGAGCTTGTTCTCCGGGGCCAGTGGGTCCACGGTCGGGTCCACCTCGTCGTAGAGGTACTTTATCGCCCACCCCCGGCCGCCGATGAAATATTGCGCCGTCTGGGGGTCTACGTCCTCCACAGAGACCTCTTGGTCGGTCAAATTTACTCTCAGGATTTTGCCGTGCCATCCAAACATAACGTTCTACCTCCTATTTGATTCCGTTCTACTCTCAATCTGTTGTTGTACCTCAGCCGCCAGCCATCGCTGGGAACGCGGCAATGACGTCGCCTTCTTCCAAAACCCGCTCCGGCTCGACGCTGCGACCGTTGATCAGAATGACGCTGGCTCCGTCGCCGGTCGGGACGCCGAAACGGGCCAGCAAGTCCGCGGCCCGGGTTCCGGCCGGGATTTCCAAATCGCAAGCGCTGCCCTGGCTACTCGGGGGAAGATGCTGGCGGTAAGAGGCGAAAAGCTTTAATCGGATGTTCACCACACTAACCGCTGTACACGATCTGTCCATCAAAGACAGTCATCAACACTTGTGTTTCAGCGATCTCTATCGGTTCGATAGCAAAAATGTCGCGGTCGAGCACGACCAGGTCGGCCAGTTTGCCGGGCGTGATGCTGCCCAGTTCCGCCTCTCGACCGGCGACCAGGGCCGCCCCCATCGTATAGCCCCACACCGCCTCGGCCACGGTCAGCCGCTGATCGGGGTACCATCCCCCCTGCGGTTCGCCGTCGCGCTGCTGGCGAGTGGCGGCGGCGTGGATGCCAAACATCGGGTTGGGGCTGGCGACCGGACAGTCGGAGCCAAAGGCCAGCGTCACGCCGGCGTCCAGCATGTCGCGGAAGGGATAAGCCAAGCGCCCGCGCGGGCCGACCGATTTTTCGACCATTGGGATATCGTCGGGGCAATGGATGGGCTGCACCGAGGCTACTACATCCAGTTTTCCCAGCCGAACTATGTCCTCGGGCTGAATCATCTGCACGTGCTCGATGCGGTGAGGGGGGCCAAGTTTGGGTTGCGAGTTTTGGGTTGCGAGTTGTTCAAAGACGGTAATCAGCTCGCGGTTGGCCCGGTCGCCGATGGCGTGGATGGCTACGGCCAGCCCGGCCTGGTCGGCTTTGTGGACCGCTTGGGCGATTTCGTCCATTGGCGTCAAAGGCATACCGCAGTCGCCGGTATCTTGATACGGTTCCAACATCCAGGCCGTGCGCGCGCCCTGCCCGCCGTCCGAAAACAGCTTGACGTGGCCCACGCGCAAATAGTCGCCGCCCATTCCGGTGCGCAGCCCCAGCGCGACAGCCTCGTCCAGCCGCTCGCCGGGGATGTGCATCCACATACGCAGGGCCAGTTCGCCCGCCGCCCGCAGGTGTTGGTAGGCGCGAAAGGCCGGCGGCCCGTCGGCGCCGCCCATGATGCGGTAATCGTGGACGCCGGTCAGGCCCAGCCGGTGCAGGATAGCAAAACCCTCCTGCATCGCCGCGACGGTCTCTTCTTCGGTGGGCGGGGGGATGACGTTGGACACCAGGTTGATGGCCAGCTCGCGCAGGATACCGTTCGGCCATCCCGACTCGTCCCGGTTGATGACGCCTTCGGGCGGGTTGGGGGTATCGGCCGTAATGCCTGCCTCCTGGAGCGCGCGTGTGTTGACCACCGCCAGGTGCAGGTCGTTGCGCCACAGAATCACGGAATGGTCAAGGGCCACGTCGTCCAGGTCGGCGCGGGTGGGCATACGCTGCTCGGGCCAACGGCTCTCGTTCCAGCCCTGGCCCAGGATCCACTGTCCGGGCGGCGTCTCGCTTACCCTTTGCGCCAACTGCGTTCTCAGGTCGGCCAGCGAGGTGACCTCGGCCAAAGCCAGCCGCCGTAGACCTAGCGACCAATCGTAATAGTGAAAGTGCGCGTCGGTCAAGCCGGGCAGCACGCGGCGCCCTCCCAGGTCAATCACCTGGGCGTCTGGAGCGGCCAGAGCGCGGATCTCGTCGTCGTCGCCCACGGCCCAGATGCGGCCACAGCGAATGGCGACGGCTGTAGCGTGTGGATACGCGGGGTCTTGCGTGTGAATTTTGCCGTTGATTAAGAATAGGTTGTTCATTTGCACCTCGGAGAACACGGATAGGGAGGATTTGCGGATCAACTCGTCCGATCCGTTACTCCTGCCCATCCGTGTTATAAAAGAAATCCTTTGGGGAACGGGTCTCGTGGATCCAGCACAAACTGGTTCACTCCGGTAATGTGCGCGCTTCCCCGCACCTCTGGCACGACGGCTGGCAGATCCCCCACCATCGTTTCGGCCACCAGCCGACCCTCGAAAGTGGTGCCCAGGATGCCGGCGTTGACGTATGGCTGGTCGAGGGCCAGTTTCCCCCAGTGATGAAGCAACGTCATCTTGGCGGATGTACCGGTGCCGCACGGGGAACGATCTATGTGAGACTCACCGTAAACCACGGCGCTCTTTCCATGCCCATGATCGGTGGAAGCGTAAAACTCGGTCACGTCCACCGTAGTTACCTCGGGGCGGGTCGGGTGTCGGACGGTCAACTGGTCGTTGGCTGCATCAATGATGGCCATGCCCAGCTCGATCAACCGGCCGGCGTTTTCCGGCCCCAGCTCCAGACCGATCTGTTCGGCCGAAACCATGGCAAAAAAGCCTCCCACGCAGACCGTATCCACCCGGATGCGGCCCAGCCCTGGCACATCCAGAGGTTGGTCCGTACTGTAGACGAACGAGGGGGACAGGTGGATGGTCACAGATTCGACCTCTTGCCCCTGCACGTGGGCGGTCGCCGCGGCCGGGCCGGAAGGGGTGTCTATCGTCACCAGAGTCTCCGGCTCGACGGCTTTCACCATCCCGGCCTCGACGAGCGTGGTAACAGCGCCGATGGTGGCGTGGCCGCACAGGTAAGGGTAGCGGCGGGCGTCCATATAGATCAGTCCGAAATCCGCTCCCTCGGTCGTAGGCTCTGTGAGCAGCGCGGCGATCATGTCGCGGTGGCCACGCGGCTCGCTGGTCAGTTGCAGCCGGATGTGGTCCCATTCTCGTATGAGGTACAGCCGCTTGTCGGCGACCGTCGCGCCGGGGATGGGGGGGACACCGCCGACGATCAGGCGCGTAGGTTCGCCGGCGGTGTGAGAGTCTATGGTAACGAGGCGGTCAGGGAAGCGCTCTAGCAGTTGTTGCGTTATATCTGTCATTCGTCACTCGCGTCTTTTCGTGCCCAAGTATGCCTCTTGGACCGATGGGTCTTGTAACAGTTCCAGCCCGCTGCCTTCGCGAAGTATCTTGCCGGTTTCCAGGACGTAGGCCCGGTCAGCCACGGCCAATGCTTTTTTGGCGTTCTGCTCCACCAGCAGGAGCGTGGTTCCCTCTGCGTTGATGTCGCGCACAATGCTAAAAATTTCCGCCACCAACATTGGGGCCAGGCCCAGCGACGGCTCGTCCAGCAACAGCACACCTGGACGGGCCATCAGCCCCCGGCCAATGACCAACATCTGTTGCTCGCCACCGCTCAAACTGCCGGCGAACTGTTGCCGGCGTTCCTTGAGACGCGGAAAGCGCGTGTACACGTGCTCCAAGTCTTCCTCAATGCCGGCCTTGTCGCGACGCAAGAACGCGCCGATGTGCAAGTTCTCCTCCACGTTGAGATTGGCGAAAACCTGCCGCCCCTCGGGCACCTGGATGATCCCTTGACCGACGACCTGGTGTGGTTTGTCTGGCAAACGCTGGCCCTGATAGACGACCTCGCCCCGATGATACGGGACCATCGCCGAGATCGCGTTCAACAAAGAGGATTTGCCGGCTCCGTTGGCGCCGATTATAGTCACGATCTCACCTTTGTCCACGTGAATCGAAACGCCCTGTAACGCCTGAATACCGCCATAAGCGACATAGATATCTTTGATTTCTAACAGCGCCATGCTATTCCTCCTCCTCTGTGCCCAGGTATGCCTCGATCACCACTGGGTTAGACTGCACCTGCTCCGGCGTGCCCTGGGCGATGGTGCGGCCAAAGTCTATCACGACGATGTTGTCGGCCAGGCCCATCACCACCTCCATGTGGTGCTCGATGAGCAGAATAGTCAGATCAAAGGTCTCGTGGATCTGCTCGATGAACTCCATCAACTGCACCGTCTCGTCAGGGTTCATGCCGGCCGCCGGTTCGTCCAGCAGCAACAGCTTGGGTTCCTGGGCCAGGGCGCGGGCGATCTCTAACCGCCGCTGATGCCCGTAGGGCAGATTTTTGGATAGTTCACTAGCACGGTCGTCGAGGTTCACCAGTTTCAGCAACCGCCAGGAGCGCTCGGCCAGGTCTTTTTCCTCACGACCGCGACGTGGCGTGGGAAGCAGCCCTTCCCATACGGAATAGCTGGCATAACGGTGGCAGGCCGTGCGCACATTGTCCAGCACGCTAAAATCGGAGAAAAGGCGGATGTTTTGAAAGGTGCGGGCGATGCCTTTTGCGGCGATTTGGTGGGTTCTCAAACTGGTGATCGTGTCGCCGTCGAAGGAGATTTCCCCCTCCGTCGGCTCGTAGATACCGGTGATGAGGTTAAAGATGGTGGTCTTTCCCGCGCCGTTGGGCCCGATGATGGCGTACAATCCTCCAGTCTCCAACTGGTGGGAAAAGTCATCCACCGCCGTTACCCCGCCAAAGTTCTTGGTGAGGTTTTGAATTTCTAGTAGAGGCATGTCGTCTATCCTCCCTGCTTATTGAACAAGGCTTTCAGGTTAGCGGGTGTGAATTCCCACGAACCCATCAGGCCCTCGGGGCGGACAACCATGATCACCACGACCAGGACGCCATAGGCGACCAACCGCCAAGCCTGCGCCGCCCGTAGCAGTTCCGGCATCGAAGTGAGCACGACGGCTGCAAAGACCGCGCCGGTGAGGCTGTGCATTCCGCCAAAGATGACCATCACTATTAACTCGGTTGATTTGATGATGCCGAACATTGAGGGCTGAATAAAACCAATGTAATGGGCCAGCAGCCCGCCCGATAGTCCGGCCAACGCAGCATTGATGGCGAACGAAATCTGCTTGTAGCGAAAAGAGTTGATGCCGATAGATTCGGCGGCCAACTCGTCCTCGCGGACGGCCACACAATTGCGTCCGTGACGCGAACGGACATAATTAGCCACCAACCACAAAGCAAGCACAGTCGCAACCAGGGCCACGGGGAGAGTGGTGTAGAGCGGGATGCGCGGGATACCGCGCGAGCCGCCGGTGAGCTTTTCCAGATTCTCCACCAGCAGCCGCACGACCTCGGAAAAGCCCAGGGTGGCGATGGCGAAATAGTCCCCCTTGAGCCGCAAGGTGGGATAACCGATCAGGAAACTGGTCAGCACAGAGACAAGCATACCGGCCAGCAAGGCGAGCGGAAATGGTACCGCGTATTTGGTGGTGAGGATAGTGGCCGTGTACGCGCCGACGGCCAGGAATCCGGCCTGTCCAAAGTTGAACAATCCGGTGAACCCCGTCATCAGCGATAGCCCCAGCACCGCGATCAGGTTGATACAGATCAAGACGAGAATACCGATGTAATACTGTGACATGTTTGCGCCTCCTTACGCCTTTTCCCCGGTGATCGTGCCCAACAAACCGCCAGGTCTGACGATGATGATGATGATCATCAGCGCGTACGAGAACAGATCGCGGAAAGCCGAGGAAACAAAGGCCGCCGCAAAGGTCTCGGTAACGCCCAGCACCATCGCGCCCAACACGGCCCCTGGCAGACTGCCCAGCCCGCCCACCACGGCGGCGATAAAGGCCTTGAGAGTCAGGATGCCCATCTGAGGCCAGACGGTATACTTGATGCCAAACAGCACCCCTCCCAACCCAGCCGACGCGCCGGCCAAAAAGAACACGAACGCCACGACCATATCGGGGTTGATGCCCATCAGGCTGGCTACCCGCATATTGTACGACGTGGCTCGAATGGCGTTACCCATCCGCGTGCCATAGATGATCCAGGTCAACAGCGCCACCGATATGGCTGCGATCACGAAAATGATAATATCCAGCCGCCCGATGCTCAAGTCCCCTATCATAAAGGGAGAGATAGCAAAGACTTCCGGGTAGGTGCGAAAGTTGGGGCCGATGGTGACGATGGTAAAGTTTTCCAGGAAAATGGATGCTCCCAGAGAAGAGATCATCAAGTACAGCAGCGGAGAGTTGCGTATCCGGATTGGCCGGTAGGCGAGACGCTCGTTGAGGACGCCCAGCAGTCCGGCCCCGATTATAGCCAGGGGCAAGGCCGCCCAAAAGGGCATTCCAAACAAGGTCAGTGCAAAGAATCCAAAGTACGAACCCAGCATTAGCACACCGCCGTGAGCAAAGTTGGAGAATTTCAAAATGCTATAGACCAACGAATAGCCCACGGCGATCAGCGCGTACACGCTGCCGATAGAGACGCCGTTGATTATTTGCTGCAAGACTGTGCTCATCTGAACCTCCCATCAGAAAGTAGACAAGTAGATGAGTAAACAAGTTAGCAAGTCTGGGAGGAGATAGCACTCTCCTCCCAGACGAATGCCTGATGAGCCTATTTCATCGGCTCAACTATTGTGTAGAACTCGAACTCGCCATCCTTGATCGTCATGATGACGGCCGATTTGCCGACGGGATTGTGCGTCTCCGGATCAATGGTGATGTTGCCGGTGAAACCCTCCACCGGGTCTAATTGCTCCAGAGCGTCGCGGATCGCCGTGGGGTCGGCCGAGCCGGCCTTTTCGATGGCGGCTGCCAGCACCATCATGGCGTCGTGCGTCATGATGGCGTTGACCTGGATGTCCTTCCCATATTCTTCCTCGTACGCTGCACGGTACTCTTGCACATTGTCGGCGTTCACGTTCGTGTGATCCACAAAGTAGCAGCCTTCCACCGCGGAGGCCGCCATCTCCAACAAGGTGGGCGAGGGCCAGCCGTCGCCGCCGATGAAGGGCACCGTGATGCCCAGGTCGCGGGCCTGCTTGGCCGCCAGGGCGACCTCTTTGGCCAGGAAGGGCATGATGATCACGTCTGGCTGGGCGTCCTTGATGGACGTAAGCTGCGCGCGGAACTCGACGTCGCCGGTCTTGAAGGCCTCGTCGGCGACCAACTCGCCGCCCAGTTCCCCCCAGCGCTGCACGAAAAAGTCACGCAGGCCGACGGAATAGTCGGAGCTGATTTCGTAAAGCACGGCCGCCTTTCGAGCGCCCAGGTCACTGAAGGCAAAGTCGGCCATCACAGAGCCCTGGTAGGGATCGGTGAAGCAGACGCGGAACGTGTACTCCATCAACACCCCTTCTTCAGGTTGAGTGACGCGCGGGTTGGTGGCGTAGGTGGCGATGACGGGCACCTTGTTCTCTTCGGCGATGGGGGCGACGGCGATGTTGGAACCGCTGCTGTTGGTGCCGATGACGGCCACGACCCCGTCCTCCGTGATCAGGCGTCGCACCACGTTGACCGACTCCAACTGGTCACTCTTGTTGTCGTAGGCGATCAACTCGAACTGCCGGCCGCCCAGAACGCCGCCGGCCTCGTTGATCATCTCCATCGTGAACTGGGTGCCGTTCCTGCTGGCCTCTCCCCAGAGCGCCCAGTCGCCCGTGAGCGCGCCAAACCAACCCACCTTGATCGGCTCCAGGTCGGCCGCCGGTTCCGCTGGCTCCGCTGGCGCTTGGGCCCCACCCATAGGCTCGAACACTTTGTAGTATTCGAACGCGCCATCCTTGATCGTCATGATGACGGCCGATTTGCCGAGGGGATTGTGCGTCTCTGGATCGATGGTGATGTTGCCGGTGAAACCCTCCACCGGGTCTATTTGTTCCAGAGCGTCGCGGATCGCCGTGGGGTCGGCCGAGCCGGCCTTTTCGATGGCTGCCACGAGCACCATCACGGCGTCGTGCGTCATGATGGCGTTGACCTGGATGTCCTTCCCATACTCCTCCTCGTACGCTGCACGGTAGTCTTGCACGTTCTCGGCGTTCACGTTCGTGTGATCCACAAAGGGTGTGTATCCCAAATTGTGAGTCTACGCCACCAGAGGCAGCGAATGGTAG
>CAYMWP010000048.1:0-29346 GCA_964393895.1 uncultured Anaerolineales bacterium
CCATACTTGTTTCCGCTTTTTGTGTCCTGTTCTTTTCTTACGGTCACGCGATTTCTGCTTTTAGGGCTGTACTTGAACGGATGAACGTCTTGGATGAAGCAGAGTTCCTTGTCGAAGGCAAACCCGCCCTTCTTGTTTGGCTCGCAATCTGGGGGATCCTCTTTGTCGCCGTTTCCTATTTTACCGTAAAGCTGAAGACTGACTTGCGTTCGATGACAAAATTTCTGAACATTGTAGCTTTGGCGCTTGTGCTGATGGTTGGGGCAAATATCGTGATTGGCGGAGCCAGTATGTACTTGATGCCCCGCCGTGGCGCCAATGCGGAACCAGGTGCAAATACGGCCCAATCCAGCGACTCTTCTCCAACGGCGACTGGCGATCAGGATGTTTTCGACCTCGCAGAATTTGAGGATTCGTGGCAGCAGGATATTGCTCTAGAAAGTACGGGTATAGTGTCGGGTTCTTTGCCAGACATTTACTATATAATCGTGGATGCCTACGCAAGAGCAGATATGCTGGAAGAGATATACCAGTTCGACAACTCTGACTTCCTATCATACTTGACTGGAAAGGGATTTTACATAGCTGATAGAAGCGTAGCCAACTACCCTCAGACTTCGCTTTCCCTGGCCTCTTCTTTGAACTTTATGTACCTCGATGGTCTGGCGGCCCAGATGGGCGCCGAGTCGGACAACAGACAGCCATTGCAGGTGATGATCAAAAACAACAGGACCTTTCGTTCGTTGCGCGAGTACGGATACTCCATTTTCGCTTTCTCGAGTGGATATAGATCCACAGAGATCACCGACGCTGACATATATATGGCGCCACCTGAGAAATGGGATATAACTGAATTTCAAGAAGCCCTCATCACACTTACACCGCTTTATATATTTCGAGAGACGTTTTTCGATGTCCGCAGAAATCGCGTTACGTATGCTTTTGACCACGTTGCAGACGCAACCCAGGTTGCTGGGCCGGTCTTTGTGTTTGTCCACATCCAGGTGCCTCACTGGCCCTTTATCTTTGATGTGGATGGCAGACCCATTGACCCTCCCAATGGGATTGGCATGCGTGGGGATTACAAGTACGACGAGTTCATAGCGGGTTATAGGGATCAATTGGCCTGCCTCAACAAGATGTTGCGGGTGGCTATTGACGAGATTCTAGCACAGTCATCTGATCCCCCCATCATCATCTTACAGGCCGACCATGGGCCAGATGCCAAGTTGGACTATGGCGGTTGGAACATTGAAAAATCGTATGTGCCTGAGCGGATGTCCATCTTTAACGCTTATTACTTCCCCGGCCAGGATTATGATGACCTGTACGATAGTATTACGCCGGTCAATACGTTCAGAGTGGTGTTCGACAATTACTTTGACGCAGATTACGAGCTATTGGAGGACAAGAGCTATTTTGCGACTTGGAAACATCCGTATCTGTTCACTGACGTAACTGACGAGGTGATGTTGTCCGGTAACTAGGGTAGCTCCAGATGAGGAAAACCGTTGTCTCTGTCGAGCTGGAAAAGGTCATAATCCACCCTTTTGTTTTTGCCACGTTCCCGATCTTGTCGCTATATGCTCAAAATATGGGAAGGGGGTACCTCCGCGAAGCCATCGGCATAGCAATTGGCGCTTTGATTTTCGCCGCTCTAATGTGGTGGGGCGTTGACCTTTTTGTCAATAATAGAGACAAATCTTCTGTCATAGTTTCCGTCTTTTGTGTACTATTCTTTTCCTACGGTCACGCGATATCCATCTGCAGAACGTTGCTTGAACAGGCGGGTATTTTGAGTGAAACCGAGTTTCTCGTCGAGGGCAGGCCGGCTCTTCTTGGTTGGCTCGTGGTCTGGGGCGCTCTCTTTGTGACCGCTTTCTATATTACCGTGAGCCTGAAAAGTGATTTGCGCGCGACGACAAGGTTGTTGAACGTCGTGGCGCTAACGCTTGTGGCAACAGTTGGAGCAACCTCTGTGGCCGGCGCCATAGATATTCACGCCGAGATAGATGCGCCTGTTGCAGATGCTGATTCCAGCCAGGCAAATGCAGAAACGGACGAAATTACTGAGGACGAAGCCACCTGGAACGAATTTGCGGACTCGTGGCGAGAGAATGTGGCTACAGAAAACGTACCCGAGGGAAACACGGTGACGGGTTCCTTGCCAGATATTTACTACCTAGTTCTGGACATGTACGTCAGGTCTGACTATTTGCAAAAAGTATACGACTTTGACAATTCCGAATTCTTAGCATACTTGACCCAAAGGGGGTTTTACATCGCTGACGAAAGCAGGGCAAATTATCCACACACAACGCACTCGTTGGCTTCTTCTCTCAATCTTTTGTACCTCGACGATATAGCCGGGCAGGTGGGCGAAAAATACACCAATGTCCAGCCCTTGGTTATGATGATAAAGGATAACAGAGTGTTTCAACACTTGCGCGGTTACGGCTATACCATTGTAGCGTTCTCGACCGGGCACGGCTTCACAGAGAACAAGGAAGCTGACGTGTACATGAGGCCCCCTCGACGACACTTTGACGATTTTCAAAGAGAGCTTTTGAATACCACTCCCCTCGTTGTACCACTCCATAAAACGACCGACGACTTTCACAGGGAGCGTGTTCTGTATACCTTTGACCATCTTGCAGACGCAGCCGAGATTGATTCACCAGTTTTTGTCTTTGCTCACATTCTTGCCCCTCATCCTCCCTATGCCTTTGGCCCAAATGGAGAACCCGTCCGCTCCAAGCCACACGCAGAATACGAGTGCGATGAGTACATAGAAGCGTATAGGAATCAGGTAGCCCACGTCAACAAAAAAACGCGAGAGACTATTGAAGACATTTTGTCCCGCTCCTCCGAACCACCGATTATTATCATTCAGGGTGATCATGGGGCTGGCTATCGCTATTATTTCCCTGAACGGATGTCCATACTCAACGCTTACTACTTTCCCGATCAGAACTATGATGCGCTCTCTGAGGACATTACGCCGGTTAATACGTTCAGGGTGATATTCAACGAATACTTTGGCGCAGACTATGAAATGCTCGAAGACAAGAGCTACTTTGCGGATTTCTTGAACAGCCCGTACGTGTTCGACGATATAACAGATCAAGTTTTGGATGGCGGCTTGCCGCCTTGCACTGCCTCACATTCCACTGAGAATTGATGTACCCAAGCACAAGCGTCATCATCGTAAACCTCAATGGCCGCGCCTTGCTGGCCGACTGCCTGGACGCGCTGGCAGCCCAGGACTATCCGCGGGAGCGCGTGGAGATCATCCTGGTGGACAATGGCTCTAGCGACGATTCGGTCCCGTTCGTTCGCGCGTCGTACCCATACGTGCGCGTGATCGAGGCTGGGCGCAACCTCGGTTTTGCCGGCGGCAACAACCTGGGCGCGCGCTCTGCCACGGGGGACTATCTGGCGCTGATCAACAACGACGCCCGCGCCGACCCCCGCTGGCTGCGGGCGCTGGTCGAGGTGCTGGAGGAGCAGCCGGAGGTTGCCTGCGCCGCGTCCAAGATTCTCGACCAGGATGGTCAGAGGATTGATTTCGTCGGCCCGGTGATGAACCTCTACGGGCGCTCCTTCCAAATTGACGAGGGGCTGCCAGCCGCCCCCGGCTCTTACGATCAGCAGCGCGAGCTGCTGGCCCCCTGCGGCGGCGCGATGATGATCCGGCGCGACGTGTTCTGGCAGGTCGGCGGCTTTGACGAGGATTACGTCGCCTACTTTGAGGACCTGGACCTGGGCTGGCGACTGTGGCTCTATGGCTACAAAGTTCTGTTCGTCCCCGATGCTATCGTCTATCACAGGCAACACCAGACCGGCGCGGGCTTTCCCGTCGAACAGCGTTATACCCTGAGCGAGGCCAACGCCCTGCGCACGGTGATCAAGAATTACGGAGAAGAGAATCTGTGGCGTGTGCTGCCCTTCAGTCTCTTTATGGCCGTCAAACGATCGTTAGATCAGGCCGGGTTGGATCGGGAGCGGTATGCACTGGGATATCCAACTCCCGGTGACGCTCAGTCTGGCGCCATTGAGCCGGAGCCACGAATGACCCGTGTAGTTGCCTCGTTCCTGGTGGCCGTTGACCAGATAGCCGACGAGATGCCGCGCCTGTTGGAAAAGCGGCGCCGCATCCAGGCGGCGCGCGTGCGCAGCGACGAGGAAATCTTTGCCCGCTTCCCCATGCGGCCCGACAACTGGCTCTTCCCCTGGAGGCGATATCACGTGGTACAAGATCAACTGGCAAAAGAACTAGACGTGCCGGAGACGTTGCAGCCCCAACACGGCTCGCGGCTGCTCATCGTCACCCATGAGACCATTGGCCCCCGTATGGCTGGCCCTGGCATCCGGGCCTGGGAGATGGCGTGCGCATTGGCGGAGAGCTTTGACGTGACGTTGGCTGCGCCGGGAGAGCCATCTCGCCGTCACCCTGGCCTGCGCGTGGTGGGCTACGAGACTGACGATCCTTACTATCCCGGTCTGGATCCCTACGTCGCCAACGCCGACGTGGTGCTGGCTATGGGGCCGCTGTTCGCCAAGCTGCCCCGCTTGCGGGATTTGAGCAAACCGGCCATCGTGGACCTTTACGATCCCTTTGAGCTGGAAAAACTGGCCCAGTCCCCCATCGTGGAGGAGCAGCGCCGCCTGAGCGTTGACCTGGAAAGCGTGGCCCACTTGCGCCTGGAAGGCGCGCTCGGGGATTTCTTCATCTGCGCCAGCGAGCGGCAGCGTGACTTTTGGCTGGGTGCGTTGTTGGCCGCAGGGCGCGTCAACTCTGTCACCTACGCGCAGGACCCCACCTTGCGAGCATTGATTGACGTGGTCCCCTTTGGCATTCCCTCCGAGCCGCCCCAGGCGCAGCGCCCCGTGCTGAAGGGCGTCCACCCCGGCATCGCTTCCGAGGACAAAGTGTTGCTCTGGAACGGGGGGCTGTGGCAGTGGTTCGACCCGCTGACGCTCGTGGATGCGCTGGTGGAGGTGTTGCGCGTTCGTGACGACGTCAAACTCTTTTTTGCCGCGGGCCGTCACTTTGACACAGAGACTGTCCCCGAAATGCCCATCTACGCGCAGACCGTGGCCCGCTGCCGCGAGCTGGGCCTGCTGGATCGCCGCGTCTTTTTCGGCGATTGGATCCCTTACGATGAACGAGGCGCATACCTGCTGGAGGCCGACCTGGGAGTGAGTGTCCATCGGCCTAGCCTGGAGAGCGCCTTTGCTTCGCGCACGCGCTTGCTCGACTGTGTCTGGGCGGGGCTGCCCGTGATCTCGACCGCAGGCGATCCCCTGTCTGATATGATCGCCACGCGCGGCCTGGGCCAAACCGTGCTACCGCAGCGCCCCGACCTGCTGGCCGAGGCCCTTCTCTCCGCGCTGGCGGACGATGGCCTGCGCGCCCGCGTCGCCGAGAACGCCCAAACTGTTCGAGATGCATTGGCCTGGTCACAGGTCGTAGAACCCATCGTTGCCTTTCTAGAGCGTGCATCGTTCGCGCCTGATGCCCTCACCGCTTCTCGAACGGCCGCCGAGGCGCGGCGCACGGTCGTTCACCTGGAACGCTTCGAATCGCGCCTCCAATATCTCGAATGGGAACGTGAGCAATTGGTACAAGAACGGGATGCGCTCAGAAAACACCTGGACGGTATCCGGCAGGGGCGCGTGATGCGCTTGATGAACGCTGTGGATGCCAGACTCGCCGCCCTGACGAGAAAAATCGCCCCCGCCGAGCGCCTGCCGGACGAGGGGGAATGATGGCCCAGTTTCCCCTCGTTCACATAGTGCTCCTGAATCACAACGGCAAAAATCACCTGGAATACTGCCTGCCTTCCCTGCTGGCGACGGAATACCCGAACTATAGCATCCTGTTGGTTGACAACGGCTCGACGGATGGCTCGGTCGAGTATGCGCGGGAGAACTTTCCCCAGGTCGTCATCGTTCAGAATGAAGAGAACCTGGGCTGGGCCGGCGGCAACAACGTGGGCATCCGCTGCGCGCTGGAGCGCGACGCCGATTACATCGTCCTCCAGAACAACGACACCAGGGTTGACCCGAGGTGGATTGCTCAGGCAGTGCGGGCGGCTGAGGCAGACCCTCGAGTAGGCTTCGTTGGCTTCAAAATGCTCCAGGAATACATCCAGGGTGAGGACCCGGAGGGAGAGCAATTCGAAGCGCTGATGGTGGCCTGGAATCACCTGGAGATAACGCCAACTAACCACATCACGGGTGCGGCGTTGTTCGTGCGCGCTGCGGTCTTTTGCGATGTGGGCCTGCTCGACGAGGCCAGTGCTTTCTACGGCGAGGAAGACGATTTGGAACACCGAGCGCGACGGGCTGGCTACAAACTGGTCCGCATCAACGTACCCCTTTGGCATTACAATGGTGGTTCCTCGCGTGAACAACCTATCAAGTTTTCGGCGTTAGCGATGCGTCACAACATCCGCAACATGCTGAAGAACGAGACGCGCCACGAGATCTGGCGCCAACTCAAGTGGATGGTACACTTTGTCTGTCTGCCACGAGTCCAGTTCGATGAGCGAATCCCTCACTTTCGCCGGTTGCGTCCCTCGAACTTTGTCGTCAACTCTGTGATCCTGGCCTATGCGTTGCTGTGGAATGTCACTTTCTTCCCATCAACACTGCATGCCCGCCGCGAGGCCGAGCGACGAATCATTCAAACACAGCGACGTTGGACGACGTTGGGAGTATGAATATTCTTCAAGTGACCAACGGCTTTCCCCCGGTTGATCGCGGAGGAGTGGAAACCTACACCCTCGCGCTCTCCAGGTCACTGCGCTCAGCCGGGCACGACGTGGTCGTCTTTTGCCGCGAGCCGGGAGATGGTCGTCCAATCTACAGCGTGCGCGATGAGATAGTTGAGGATATTCCAGTACGCTTCGTGGCCAATCGCTTTGATGGCGCTACTCCGCTGGCGTCCAGGTACTTTGACAGGCGTATAGAGGCGTTGTTCGTGCGCTGGGTCGAGGAGCAACGCCCCGACGTGATCCATTTTCAGCACACGCACGGTTTATCGGCGTCGTTGCTGGCGCGCGCAGCCGAGATGGGTGTTCCGTTCGTGATGACACTGCACGATTACTGGTACATGTGTCCCCAGGTCAACTTACTGCGTCCCGATAACGCCCTCTGCGCCGGCATTCACCACGGCGTGAACTGTTACGAGTGTATTTACGGCCGCTCCTACCCTCCCTTGGGGCCGGGCCGGCCGGACTTTGACGCACCGCTATCTCTGCCGCCGGTCGAGCCGGCCAAGCGCCACCCGCTGGGGCTGAACGACGAGACGTATTACCCTTTGCAAAAGATACTGCCCTGGCCGGTGCGCCGTCTGTTACTGGGCCTCTACGATGTAGCACGCCTCCGTGTCCTGCCTCCGGCCCGATCTCTCTGGGCGGCCGTGCGCCCGGTGGATATGGAACCGTTGCGCGTGCGGGCGCGTTACATGCGAGACGTGCTTACCCGGTGTGAATACATTGTTGTTCCCTCCGCTGTGGTCAAAACGCAATACGTTGATTTCGGCGTGCCGGCCGAGCGGCTTTACGTCATTCCGCACGGTATGGACACGTCACTGTGGGAAGGCTTCCGACCCGCTCAGCGGCCGCGGGGGCCAGGCCTTCGATTCGGTTACATCGGCAGCCTGTTGCGCAACAAGGGCGTTGACTTTATCGTCCAGGCCTTTCGGCGATTGGACGCGCCCGGCACAGAACTCTGGCTCCACGGCTTTGAACTGCCCGGCGCTCCGTTCGCCAAGTGGCTGCACGAACTGGCCAATGGCGACTCCCGTATCCACTTTGCCGGCCCCTACACCCCGCCGGAACTGCCCGCCATCCTGAACCGCATGGACGTACTGCTGATCCCCTCTCGGTGGCACGAGACCTTTTCCATCGTCACCCGCGAGGCGCTGCTGGCCGGGCTGCCCGTCATCGCATCCCGTATGGGTGGCATACCCGATGCCATCGAGGATGGCGTCAACGGTGTCCTGTTGCCCCCCGACGATATGGAGGCCTGGCTGGCGGCGATGCGGCGTGCGGTCGAGGAGCGTGATTGGGTCGCCGCGCTTCACCGCGCCCAACTGACTCACCAGGTCAAGTCAATGGATGCGCACGCCGCCGAACTGGCTCAACTATATACGCAGGTGCGGGACGGACTGTGAAACCATGTTGCCTCGAGATGTTTTGAACGTCGCCTGCAAAGAAGGCATAATTCCATCCTGGGAGCCGACCCCGCTGACAGAGCCTCCCGACGAGATCGTCCGTGTCTTGGCGGACTGGCTCGTCTCGCCACAGGCCGAGCGAACCCCGGCGGCGCGTCGCTACCTCTTCTACCTGAAGTGGATGTACGAGACGTTCCACGCGATTGCCGAGTGTTTTCCCAAGCATAACGTCGGCAGAGAGGGCCACAAGGATTATCACCTGGTGCCGCTATCGAGACCGCGCGAGATGCTGTACCTGGCCAATCATCTGTATGTACTGGATAGCTATGGGGTCGCCGGAGCGGTGTTGGAGTGCGGCTGCTTCCAGGGCTATACCTCTTGCTGCTTGAGCCACGCCTGCACATTTCTATCCAGAGATTTGATCGTCGCGGATTCGTTTGAGGGCTTGCCCGCCCCGGCTGGTGGAGAGGCGGAGTACTATAGCGCCGGCGACTATGCCGCTACGTTGGCCCAGGTTCGGAATAACGTCCAGACCTTTGGACGTCCAGAGTGTGTGCGCTATCTCGAGGGTTGGTTCAGGGACTCGTTGCAGGGATGGGATCGTCCGTTGGTTCTTTTGTGGACCGACGTGGATCTGTACCGGTCCACTCTGGATGTGCTGGAGAACGTCTTTACCGCGCTGGACCCGCGCGCCGTTGCCTTCAGCCACGAGTTCTCCGCCGAACGCATCCTGGCTGGTCAGATCACCTATCCGCACGAATCTCCCGGCGCTTACCGGGATTTTATGGACAGGCATGGCATCGAGTACTGGGCCAGGTACCTCTATGGTTGGACGGCGGCCGTCGCCTTTCCTACCAGCGAGGCTTACGGATCGTTCAAGTTCATGGCCGCGATGATGGACTATTTGCGGGAGAGCGACCATCGGGTGCGCGTCGCGCAGAGCCTGACCGGACTGTGGCGCGACGCAGGCGGCTTGGCTCGACGAGTCCTATCTGGGCGGCGAGGCCCCTATCAGTAGAGAGCGGTTACTTTGACTCCGAGCGTGTACGTTCTGATTCTCAACTATAACGGCCAGGAGCACCTGGAGTATTGCCTCCCCTCTGTGCTGGAGACGGAATATCCCGAGACTAGCGTCATCCTCGTTGACAATGGTTCCAGCGACGATTCGATCCCCTTCACCCGCGCCAACTATTCCCAGGTCGAGGTCATCGAAAACGGCCGCAATCTCGGCTTTGCCGCCGGCAACAACGTCGGCCTGCGCTGGGCGCTGGAGCGCGGAGCCGATTACGTCGTGTTGCTCAACAACGATATGCGGGTAGACCCGCGCTGGCTGACCCACGCCGTCGCCGTTGCGGAGGCGGACCCGCGCATCGGCGTTGTGGGGTTCGATACCATCGGCGAATACCGCCTCAATGCCGACCCCGACTTGGAGCAGTTCAGAGAGCGCCAGGTCGCTTGGCGAAAACTGGAGGTCACAGAGACGGAACACGTCGCCGGCTGTGCGCTTTTTCTCCGCGCCGACCTCCTGCGCGACGTGGGCCTTCTGGACGAACGCTTTTTTGCCTACGGCGAGGAGGACGATCTGCAAAAGCGCGCCCGCCGCGCCGGATACTGTGGAGTGCGTATCAACATACCTCTCTGGCACCATAACAGTGGTTCGTTCGGAAAACGTGTCCTCAGGACGGCAGCACTGGCCCAGCGCAACCACATCCGCGTGATGATCAAAGCCGACCCCTTCCGCCTGGCCTGGCGGCGCTTCCGCGCTATGGTGGTATTTGTCTGCTGGCCCGGCATCCAGTACGACCGCAGCCACGCTCACCTGCGCCGCTTGCGACCGTCGGCTTACCCGGTCAACGTGGCGATCCTGCTCTACGCCATCCTGTGGAACGTACTGGCGCTGCCCGCCACGCTCCTGGCCCGCTGCCGCGACGGGCAACGCATCCGGCGAGCGCGCCGGCGACTGGCTGCGTTGCAACTGCCGCACGAGGGTGGAGGGTCGTGAAGATCGTTCACGTCGCCAACGGCTTTCCGCCGACCGCCGTAGCTGGCGTGGAACAGTACACCCGCGCGCTGGCGGGCCGCCAGATGGAGCGCCACGATGTGGCGATATTCTGCCGCGCGCGCGCGCCGGATTTAGCCGAGTACACAGTCCGCGACCAAGTCGTGGACGGCTTGCCCGTCCGCCGCGTGGTCAACAATTTTCGCCGGGCTTCCGGCTTGGAGACCCATTACCGCAACCCCGATATCGAAGCGCTGTTTGGCGCTTATTTGCAAAAGGCGCGCCCGGACCTCGTTCACTTTCAGCACTGCTATGGACTTTCCGCCGGGCTGCCTTCCGTTGCCGGAGAAATGGGCATTCCCTTCGTTCTGACTCTGCACGACTATTGGTACATCTGCCCTACCACGCGGCTCTTGGCCCGCGACATGGCCCTGTGCCCCGGCCCGCACCATGGCGCCGACTGCCGCCGCTGCCTCGGTTCCGCCGCCCAGGTCTCTGGCCTGATGCACCGCCTTCCTTTCTACGAGCAAATCCGTGACACGCTCATCCCCGTTGTGGTTCAGCAGAAGGCGCTGGCCTGGCTGGAACGGACACGACCCCCGGCGCGTCCTGCCGGCAGCTCCATACCCCGGCCCTTCGCCCGGCGTATGCGCTTTATGCGGCGCACGTTGAACTCGGCCTCCCGCTTGCTGGCCCCTTCCGATTTTTGCCGCCGGGTCTATTTGGACTATGGCGCGCGGGCCGACGCGATCAGGGCCTTGTCCGAGGGGTTGGAACTAGACCGCTGGCGGCGCCGGCCGCCCCGGACGAGTTCGCCCAATCTGCGCTTTGGCTACCTCGGCGCGCTGGCGGCGCACAAGGGAGTTGACTTGTTGGCGCGCGCCTTCCGGCGGCTGCCTTATGCGGACGTCGAATTGCACCTGTTCGGCTCCGGCGCGCCCGACGATCCTTTCGTGGCGCGCCTCAAAGGGGCGGCTGCGGACGACCCGCGTATCCACTTTCGCGGACGGTACGAGAACGCCCGGTTGCCCGAACTGCTGGCGGGTATAGACGTCGTCGTGGTGCCCTCGCGCTGGCACGAGACCTTTTCCATCGTGACCCGCGAAGCGCTGCTGGCCGGGCTGCCTGTGGTCGCCTCCCGCGTGGGCGCTATACCGGACGTGATCAGTGACGGCGTGAACGGCCTGCTCCTGTCGCCATCGGACGAGAGCGCGCTGGCTGAGGCTCTGGCTCGCCTGGCGGGCGACCGGGCATTGGCAGCTCGACTGGCCCAGGCGGCCAAGTCCACGCCGGTCAAGAGCGCCGAGACGCACGCTTTGGAGATTGAGGCTGTCTACCGAGAGGTCTTGGACGAGGCCAATGGCTAAACGTGTCTCTGTCGTGATCGTCAATTGGAACGGGCGGCGTCACCTGGAGGGCTGCCTGCCCACGCTCTTTGCCCAGACGTTCACCGACTTTGAAGTCATCCTGGTGGACAACGGCTCCACCGATGGCTCCGTCGAGTGGGTGGAGGCGCACTATCCCCAGTTTTGCCTGATCCGCAACGAGACGAACGTCGGTTTTGCCGCCGGCAACAACCAGGCCATCCGCGCCAGCCAGGCCGAGTTCATCGTCACGCTCAACAACGATACGCGCGCCGAGCCGGGTTGGTTGGCCGCGCTGGTAGAGGCCGCGAGTGACCCGGCGGTGGGTATGGTCGCTTCCAAAATGCTGTTTGCCGACCGGCCCACTATGATCAACTCGGCCGGCATCGCGCTCGACCCGGTGGGTATCGCCTGGGACCGCCTGGGCGGGCTGCCCGACGACCCCGATGAGAGGGAGCCGCTCGAGGTGTTTGGCCCGTGCGCCGGGGCCGCGCTCTACCGCCGCGCGATGCTGGAGCGGATCGGTCTGTTCGACGAGGACTTTTTCGCCTACCTAGAGGACGTTGACCTGGCCTGGCGCGCTCGCTTGGCCGGGTGGCGTTGCCTGTACGCGCCGGCCGCCCGCGTCTACCACGCCCACTCCGCCACCGGCGGCGAAGGTTCGCCTTTCAAGAGCCGCCTGCTGGCTCGCAACAAGGTCTGGCTCATCGCCAAGAACTATGGCCCGGGTGGGCGATTGCTGGCCTACTTGCCCCTCATCTTGTTCTACGACCTGGCGGCGGTAGCTTTTGGGCTGCTGGCGCGGGGCGACGCGCATACCCTGTTCGGTCGCTTCGATGGAATCCTCGCTCTGCCGCGCGTGTGGCGCAAGCGCCGGGCTGTCCAGGCATTGGTTCGGAGCGACAGGGGTTCTCCGTGGCGTCGCTACCTCGAGCCACTGGTGTGGCCCTGGCAGGTGCCGCTGCGCTACCGGCACATTGCGGCCCTCGCGCGAGAACGGGCTACAAGCGTAGGATGAAGGTGTGATTGACTTGGCTGTGAAACTCTGGTATTATGTGTTGACTTGAATTGCAACGGGCGGCGTATACTTGGGAGGTATGAAATGAAACGGACGACTTTTGTGGGCAAAATCGGGGTGTTGGTGATCCTGCTGGCCGTGGCAGGTATGGGGCTGGCGGGCAATGAATACTTGTCCTCTGTGCGAGCTGCGCCTCAAGAAACCGTGATCACCCTATCGGGCGAGCGCATCAGCTACGCGGGTCTCGCGACGGCCGACTTTAACGGCGACGGCTACAAAGAGATCGTCGCCGGTGGAGAGGACGGAATGTTGTACGTCGTTTCCACCAGCAACGGCACCAGTTGGAGCACGGTGTGGTCGCGCCAGGTCAACATCGAAATTGAGGCCGCCAACCCGCCGACTTCCAGGTCTACTAACGAAATCGCTTCCTCTCCCATCATCGCGGACGTGGATAACGATGGCAAGCTGGATATCGTGGTCGCGGTGGGGGGCAGCATCTATACCTCGAGCCAGGCGGAACGTCACAACGGCGGTGTGTTGGTGTACGAGTATGATTATGCCTGGCATTTCTCCCCGGTTGCCGGTTGGCCTCAACCCAAAATTGATAATGCCGGCGACGAGACCCAGGGTTACGGCTATCCAGATGGCCTGTGGGACGGTTTCCTGACGACGCCAGCGGTGGGCGACCTGGACGGCGACGGCGATTTGGAGATCGTCGTTGCCCACGACGACCGCCGCATTCACGCCTGGCATCACGACGGTTCAAATGTCGCCGGGTGGCCTATCTATCGCTATAACGGCGACAATTTGCTGCGTGGGGGGATGTCTTCGCCGGCGTTGGGAGACATTGACGGCGACGGTCTGCCGGAAGTGATCGTGGGTACGATGAGCCCTCCCTGGGATGGCGTGAGTGACCCGGATTACAACAAAGGCACTGTGTGGGGGATCAACGGTGATAGCACGAACGTGCCCGGCTTTCCTATAGAAACTCAGGGATACATTCACTCCTCCCCGGCCCTGGGGGATATTGACGGTGATGGTCAGTTGGAGATCGTCGTCGGGTCAGGTTCGGGGGATCACGACAACCTGGTGTATGCCTGGAATCACGATGCTACGCCGCTTCCCAACTGGCCCCGGGCAGCGGACGCCATAGCCAAAGCTCCCCCGGCCCTGGGGGACATTGATGGTGACGGTGACTTGGAAATCGTGATCGGAGAAGGGAATAATTCCAGCACCAGTGGCGACGGGATGAAGCTGTGGGTTTGGAACGCCGATGGCTCTACAGTGTCCGGCTTTCCGACGCTGCCCAAGTCGCCAAACAGTAGCCACGACAGGTCGAACGATATGCCCTGGAGCCCCGTGGTGGCCGATCTCGAGGGCGACGGTGATACCGAGATCCTGGTCGTCCACGTTGGCGACTGGGGTATGGCGGTCGTCAAGGCAGACGGCTCCTCTAGCGACAGTGATCGTCGCTACAGCACGAGCTTGGGCGCCTCGCTGTCGGCGCCGCCGGTGGTGGACGACATAGATGGCGATGGGAATCTGGAGACGTTGGCAGGGGGCGGAGATGATAACGGTGTCATCATAATATGGGATGAGGCCGGGACTGTTGATTCTTACCGTCCCTGGCCAATGTTCCGCCAAAATATCGAGCGCACGGGGCTTTACCCTATGCCCGTGTTCTACGATATCTATGGCCAGGCCAGGCACGCCAACGGCCAGCCGTTCCCCGGCGTCACCGTTTCTGGCTCCGGCGGGCTGGGCGACGTCACTACCGACGCGGGCGGCGCTTACGAGTTCACCGACCTCGACGAGGGTACTTATACCCTTACCCCCTCCTACCTTGGCTATGTTTTCTCGCCATCCGCGCGAACCGTCACACTCCCGCCGGACGCCGGTGGGCAGAACTTTTATGTCTTGCCTGCCCCTGTCTCGACCAATCTGGTATCCGGCACAGCCGCCAGCTTGATCTACACGGACGCTCAGGGGTTTCCTACGCAGTTGGATTTCCCGCCCAACGCAGTGACCGATGACACTACGCTGGTATTGACGCCGACGATAGCTTCCGGCGGAGCGGGGTTTGTCTTCGCCGGGCACGCTTTTGAACTGGCCGCGTACCAGGGGGGACAATTGCAGTCCGGTTTTACTTTTGGCTCGCCGGTGACCATCACCATTCGCTACAGCGATGACGACGTTCGGTTGGTCTCGGACGAGCTCCGGTTGACTCTCTACTGGTGGACGGGCAGCGCGTGGCAGGATGCGGCCGAGACGTGTAGCCCGACGTCTATCTATACCATCAATGTGGACGGCAACGTGCTCAGCGTACCCATCTGCCATCTGAGTGAGTTTGGCTTGTTGGGGCCAACGCACAACGTTTACTTGCCTTTGGTTATGCGCAACTCTAGGTGAGCTTTCTGCGCATTGGGTAAAACTGCTCGGCCTGTTGCGCCAGAGCGTTAGGCTCTCAGCCCTCGCAGACGAGGCCTCGTCTGCGAGGGCGACTCTAACGTGAGCGCCGCTACTCTCCTGAAACCGTCGAGAAAGGCAGCGAGGCGGCGACGCCGCGGAAAATCAGGGCCATTTCAGCCGCTTCTGTCAGGGAAAGTGCACCCTCGAACTTTTCTTTCAACACCATCTCTTTGATTTCAAAATCAGGGGAGAGGCTGATGCGGACCAGCGCGTTCTCAAAGGTCATTACGCCATCTCTCACCGCAAGCTGTGATTCCCTTCCTCCCTCCCGCCGCCGGATGGTGTTCTGCGCAATGTAGAAAGCATTGTCGTCCTCTTGCTCAAAACCACTCCTTTCCAGGAAAAGTCGGGGCTTTTCTGTGTATGGCTTGCCGTCGTGGACGCAGAAGGTGGCGCAGTTGCCGCACTCGTTGCAAAAGTCATCCACGTGGATGATCTGCCGACATTGCTCGACCCGAAAGGTCTCCTCCCCCGTCACCGTCAGTGCGCCGTTTTGGCAGGAGAGCGTGGGCAGGGTCAGGCTCACCGGCGAGACAAAGTAGGTATAGTTGGCCCGGTTGGGACAGACCTCGACGCACTTGTCGCAGAAGGTTGAGCACTGCACGCAGCGGAGCGCCTCTGCCTGGGCCGTTTCCTCTGTCAGGGTGGCTTCGATCAGCTCAAAGCCGCTGCGCTGGGCCGGTGGGATCATCTCTGGTCTGTATTGGGCCTCTTTTCTGGCTCGCTTCCGCTTCACTTGCAGTATCTCTTCCTCGGAGAGCTCCGCCGGACGGGAGGTCAATTGCTCGAACTCGATGCCGAGTTCTGCGCAGATCGCCTCGGCGGCCCGCCGACCGTCGGCGCAGGCGGCAATGATGCTTTCTGGCCCTTCGACCACGTCTCCTCCGGCATAGATGTGAGGCGCTCCTGCCTGTCCGGTTGCGGGGTCGGCTGCTATGGATCCGTTCTTGTGTAGGGAGACGGTGCTGCCGTCGAGAAAAGTCAGGTCGGGCTTTTGGCCGATAGCCACGATGATCGAGTCGGCCTTGATCTGGAACTCGCTCCCCTCAATGGGCAACGGTCGCCGGCGCCCGTCCGCGCCTGGTTCGCCCAGCCTGTTCCGAATGCACTCTAGCGCGCTCACTCGATCATCTTTCAAGATCACCCGGGTCGGGGAGACCAGCTCTTCCAGGACATTGCCTTCCTCAAAGGCACCTTCTCTCTCCTCATCGCTGGCCGGCATCTCTCTTGCGCTCCGCCTGTAGACTATGGTCGTCGGGTTGCCAGTCAAGCGCTGGGCCACTCGCGCGGCGTCCATAGCCGTATCGCCGCCGCCGATCACCAGCGCCTTGGATCCCAGGTCCACGCTTTCCCCGCGCCGTACTCGTTTGAGCAGGTCGAGCGCCGCAAAGACGCCTCCCGGATGTCGTTTATCCGCGCTTGCAATGCCCTCGATGTACAGAGGCGCGTCCTTTTGGAATCCACTGGCGATATAGACGGCGTCGAATCCGTCCTGCAACAGTTCCTCCGGTGGCTTGGTGATGGGATGAGAGCACTTGATCTCGACGCCCATCTCTGTGATCCGGTCAACGTCCTGCTGGACGACGGCCCAGGGCAGCCGGAAGACGGGAACGAGGCGCAGCATACCGCCTATCACGTCCCTGGCCTCAAAGATAGTGACCTGGACGCCGTTCAGTGCCAGGAAAGAGGCGGCCGCCAGTCCCGCGGGGCCGCTGCCGATCACGGCTACACGCGCGTCAGAAACCAGGTTTTTGCCACTTTGTTTACGGAAAAACCTGGTTTCTCTACTGCTCCCCTTTTCGGCGGCGAACCGTTTGAGTGTGCGGATAGCCACTGGCTCGTCATAGTTGTTGCGGGTGCAGCGGGTCTGGCAGAGGTGGGTGCAGACGTAGCCGGTCACGCTAGGCAGCGGGTTGCGGGAGAGAATGACCTCCAGTGCCCGCTCGTATTCGCCCTGCGCGATCAGCCAGACGTATTCGGGCACGTCCTGGTGAACGGCGCACGGCTCTACGCAGGGAGCGACGACGCAGTCAAACAGACCCAGCCCAGATTCGACTTTGGGCAAGTCATAGGGATGGTAGCTCTTTTTGTAGTGTGGGTCTCGCAGCGCGCTGGCGGCCGCCTGCTCCAGGTTCGCCAGTTTATTTTTAGCCAGCGCGTCCAGACTTGTCGCGCCCCGGTCGCGCATTTCGGCCTCCAGGTTCTCCAGGTATTGCAGGAACCTGGAATACCCCCCTGGTTTCAGCGGATCCGAGGCGGTCGTGACCGACCAGGCGCCGGCGGCCAGGATGGTGCTTACGTTGAGCGCGTCAGCCCCGCCCGCGTAAGAGACGTTCAAGTCGCCGTCGAACTCTTGGGCGAGTTTGTGAAACAAGTTCATCGTGATGGGATAGAGAGCCCGCCCCGACATGTACATTTCGTCGCCGGGGAGGGCGTCCTTGTGATTCGCCATCGCCAGAGTGTTGCTCAATTTGACGCCAAAGGTCAAACGGATGTTGTTTATCCGCTCTTGCTCCGCGGCGACCTTTTTCAGGGATTTGATCAATTCTACGGCCCGCCCGTACTTGAGGTCGTGCTCGAACACGGCGTCGGGGATGTGAATCTCTCTGAAACCGAGGTCGTCGTGAAGAATGGTCATTACCCTCTCTTGACCCAGCAGAGTGGGGTTCAATTTGACTGTGGTGTGTAGTCCTCTCTCTTCCAACAAATACCGGGCGATGCGCTCGATTTCGTCCGGCGGGCAGCCGTGCATGGTGGAGAGAGTGACGTTGTTCGTGAGCCGGGTCGGAATCTCTACGTCGGCGAACTGGGGGAACTGCTCCTCCAATATCGCCCGGATCGTGGCTATTTCATCCGAGGCATCATCCATCCGGGCCATAAAGCGTGTCATCGGCGCGCTCCGCACCCCTTCCAGATCGTAACCGACGCTCATATTAAAGATCGTGCCAAAGGGCGCGCTGTCTTCAAAACCCAGCAGGCGGCGCAGGACGTGGATCAAGGCCCAGGCATTGACGTACTCGTGGGCCGATTGCTCCAGCTCGAGTTCCTGGGACCACTCGACGTTGTATCCCTCGTCCTCCATATCAATGCAGGGTCGGGGGATCTCTAGCTCGTCCATGATCTGTACGGTCTTGAGCTCGATGAAGCGACAGCCGGAGAGCCACGCGCATATGATGTTTTGGCTCAATTGGGTGTGTGGCCCGGCGGCCGGGCCTATGGGGGTCGCCAGGTAATGACCAAACACATCCTCGGTGGCGTAAGGACTGCTCTCCTGGGGCGTGTAGAACAGGGAGCGATGGATCCCGAAAATGGATTGCTTTTCCTCGAACTCTTTTAGAATCCAGTTGAGCAGAACGTCAAAAGGCTGGACCTTTATTTCATCAGACATAATTCCTCCTTGGTGCTTGGTCTAGCTTTGATCCTCCTCTGCCAGCAGACGCAGCGCGTAGGTTACGCGGCGGGGCCGCGAGGTGAGCAACTCTCTGGACTCCCATGCCTGGGCCAGCTTGCTCAGGCGAGAGCGAGAGATTTGGTCGCTGAACTCGCGATGTAGTGCCTTGATAGTGAAAGCGCCGCCCAACTCGTCCAGCGCGTGGCGCACCAGTTTGCGCTCTAACGGGCTGAGGGCAGGAAGGGAGGCGGGGGGACTGATTTGGGGCGAGATAGCGACCGCGTATAGCATACCAGTCCAGTGCACCATCTCCTCGATCAAACGCCCCATCTGGAAGTAGAGCCGGTTCGACCACTCTGCCACCCCTTGCAGGTCGTGGATGAAGGGTGGGGAGGTGGCGGAGGTGGCGTAGGCCGAAAAGGGAAAGTCGGCGGTGCTAAAGATGCCAGCTCGCGGGGTGCTCGCCTGGGCGCGAATCACGTCCCACCGTTCTTCCGTCACCGTGTGATCCAGACGAGCGACCACCAGGATACCGGCCGGTAGACGCCAGTACCAGGCTGCGCCCGCTCGTCCTTCGAACCCGGGGGTTTGCCCTCCAATTTCACCGAGCAAATCGTCGGCCAGGCGCAGTGCATCGAATGAGGGGTAGAATAGGGGCACAGGGAGCCTCCTTCTTTCAACCGCAGAGTGCGCAGAGTTTTTCTTTGATTTTTCTCAGCGGACTCGGCGTTCTCTGTGGTTAGTCCAGTAATTCCCGTTTTGAAGCCGCACCAATCTTTCAACCGCAGAGTGCGCAGAGTTTTTCTTGATTTTTCTCAGCGGACTCGGCGTTCTCTGTGGTTAGTCTTGGTTGTGGCTCCGCCACGCTATGATTATACTGTTAGAGATGGGCTTGTCAAATGTAAAGGCCGCTGCTGCTGGACGTGCCGAGTTGCAACCAGGCAGCTTTGTGGTATAGTGCCCCAGTCCGCGTCTCCGCGAATGTGTGACGCCAGAGCGCCGCTCGCGGTGCATTATCTCATTGGAGGAATGTTATATGACAGCAGAACAACCAAACGCCAAGATGCCGCCGTTGTGGGTCATCAAGCTGCGCGCCCCCTTTTTCACCGCTGACTTGTCGCCCGTGTGCCTGGGGGCCGCTATCGCCTGGGCGCGGACCGGTGCGTTCAACCTGTGGTACTTTTTGTTGACGCTCGTCGGCGCTATCTGTCTCAACGCTGGCACCAACATGACCAACGACTATTTTGACCACACCTGGGGTTCCGACGAGGTCAATACCGAGTTCGCCAACCCCTTTACCGGCGGCAGCCGCCTCATCCAGATGGGGCTGGTCAAGCCCAGCACCTTCCTGTGGCAGGGCATCGCTTTCTTCGTCGCCGGTAGCCTGATCGGGCTGGCACTGACCCTGACTCGTGGCCCGCTGGTGCTGTGGCTGGGGATCATTGGCGTTTTTTCCGGGTACTTTTACACCGCGCCCCCTTTTCGCCTGGCCGGTACGGGCGTGGGAGAGCTGCTGATCGGTCTCAACTTTGGCCCCCTGATGGTGCTGGGCAGCACCTACGTCCAGACCCAGACGTTCTCCTGGGAAGCGGTAATTGCCTCGCTGCCGGTAGGGCTGCTCATCGCGCTGGTGGTGTGGATCAATCAATTCCAAGATATGCCGGCCGACGCCGCCGTGGGCAAGAATCACTGGGTCGTGCGCCTGGGTCGCAGGCGGGCCGCCACTGCCTACGGGCTGATGCTGGCAGCGACCTATCTCTCGCTGGTGGCGGGAGTTCTCTGTGGTGTGGTGACGCCCTTTGCCCTGCTGGGCCTCTTGACCGCGCCGCTGGCGATCAAGGCGTATCGCGTGGCCCGCGTCCACTACGACCACCCCAAAGAACTCGTGCCGGCCAACGCCGCCACCATCCAGATACACTTGTTGACCGGCCTGCTGATGACGCTGGGCTACGTCGCGCAAGGTGTGGTGGGATGGCTGTTGTAAACGGAGCGGGTGGGGGACGGGAAGATCCGCCTTTCTCCTTCGCCGAGGTGGCCGGCCGCTACGACGCGCTGAACCGGCTGATGTCCCTGGGATGCGACCGGCGTTGGCGACGGATCGCTGCCGAGGCGATTGATCCGCCGGCCAGCGGGTGCGTGCTCGATGTGGGGGCCGGCACGGGCGATATGGCGCTGGCCCTGCTGCGCCGCCAGCCCGGCAGCACTGTCGTGGGATTGGAGCCGGTGGCGGAGATGATGCGCGTGGGGCAGTGCAAGTCCAACTCCAAGCAAGTGCGCTGGGCGCAGGGGGACGGGCTCCGTCTGCCCTTCCCCGACGGCCACTTTGATGGGGTGGTGAGCGCGTTCCTGTTGCGCAACGTCACCGACGTGACCGCTGCGCTGACCGAGCAGTGCCGTGTGACGAAATCCGGCGGGCGCGTGGCCTGCCTGGAGATGACGTGGCCGCAAACCCCCGGCTTCCGGGAGCTGTTCCGCTTCTACTTTGCCAGGCTGGCCCCTCCTATTATGGGGAGAATGAGCGGCCAGCCCGCCGCCTACCGCTACTTACCCCGCTCGGTACAGCGCTTCCTAAAGCCAGAGGAACTAGAAGCTGCGATGGAACGCGTGGGACTGCGGAACGTCCGCTACCGGACGCTAATGTTGGGAACGGTCGCGCTCCACGTGGGAGAACGCCGATAGCGAGACGATGGCGGATGGAAACGACGACGTCCGATAAAGCCGCCATTCGTGGTCATCCCTCCTACGTCTGGCGGGCAGGGCAGGAACGGCGCCTGGAGATGGTGCTCCGTTGGGCGGAACTGGCGGACCGGCGTGTGCTCGACGTGGGCTGTGGCGTGGGAATGTACACGGCCGCTTTCCTGCGCGAGACTTGCCACGTCTTGGGCGTCGAGATTGAGCGCGAGCGAGCACTGGAAGCTCGTAAGCGGGCCGCTGGCGTGGTTCAGTCACCGGGTGAGCGCCTTCCGTTCCCCGACGGCGCTTTCGACACAGTTTTCTCTCACGAGGTGCTGGAGCACGTCGCTGACGACCGGGCCTGTGTGGCCGAGATGGTGCGCGTGACCCGGCCCGGCGGGCGCATCGTCGTCTTTGCGCCCAACCGGCTCTACCCCTTCGAGACGCACGGCATCTTTTGGCGCGGGCGCTACCGCTTTGGCAACGCGCCGCTGGTCAATTGGCTGCCCACCCCCCTGCGCGACCGGCTGGCTCCCCACGTCCGCGCTTACACCGTCGGGGGCTTGCGTCGCTTGTTCGAGGGAGATCCCGTGTGCATCGTCCACCACACCCAGATTTTCCCAGGCTACGATAACATCGTCGCCCGCGCTCCCTCCCTGGGCCGGACGTTGCGCCTCTTTACTTACGGGCTCGAACGGACGCCGTTGCGGGTATTCGGGCTTTCACACTTGTTGGTGGTGGAAAGAGTACGGTAAGGGAGTGGAGTGCCTGGAGAATGAGGGGTGGAGCGGGGCGCGCTCGTCTCTCGACATCAACGGTCGTGTCCTGGTAGACTGGCCTGGCTCCAGGACGCGGATCTCGACCTCGGGGGTCAGTCCGGCCGCGTGATGGGCGAAGGCGCGCGGTGGTTGGGAGAGAAACTGCATCCAGCAAGTCCCGATGGGGCAGAATGTCCCCCAGTGGATTGGGATGGCCACACGGGGGCGCAGGAGGGTGAGCGCCTGGGCGGCGCGGAACGGGTCTAGGTGGCCGTTGCCCAACGTCGGTCCCCATCCCCACACCGGCAGCAGCGCGACGTCCAAATTGCCGCCGAGCAATTCCATCTCTGGGAACAGGTCTGTATCTCCCGCAAAATAGACCTGACTGCTTCCACGGATCGCAAAGCCTATGCACTCGGCGGTTGGCCCAAAGAGCGTCCGGGATTTGGAATGGTTGGCCGGTGTTGCCTCGACCGTTATCCCGCCGACCATCGTCGCCTCGCCCCGCCCGATCTCTTCTACGTGGCGAAAGCCTCGCTGCTTTAGCGATCTGGCGGCTCCTCGTGGCACAATCAGACGTATGCCGGCCCCGAGCTGTCTCAGGGAGGGCACATCCAGGTGATCCCGGTGCAGGTGCGAGATCAGCACTGCGTCAATTTCTCCATAGTCGAGGTCCGGTACGGCCATTTGCCGGCGCAGCGGCCCCACATAGTGGCGCAGTACGGGATCCGCCAACAGACGAACTCTGTCCATTTCTACGAGCACTGTCGCGTGCCCTGCATAGGTCAGATGAAGGGGGGCATCGTTGCTGCCGTTCACGATCTGCCGCGTCTCCTTTTTGCGTCGAGCACAAAGCGCTCGATGGCCGCCGCCGCGCCGTCCTCTGTTACTGGCGGCGCGATCCAGTCGGCGACGGATTTGGTCGCGGGGCTGCCGTTGCCCATCGCCACGCCCACTCCGGCCCAGGCGATCATTGAAGTGTCGTTGTCCTGGTCGCCGACCGCCATCACTTGCGCCTGGGGAACGCCCAGATGAGCGGCCAGATATCGCAGCGCGTTCCCTTTCGACACTCCCAATGGGTTCCCTTCGACGATGAGGGTGTGGGAGCGCGTCAGTTCCATTCGTCCCCCGAACCGTTGGCGCAGCTCGGTCTCTACTTGCTGTGCCCTGGCCGGGTCCACAAAGATGATGAACTTGACCGGTTTGTGCCGTTCGAGCACAGAGTAAAAGTCCTCTACCCACACTAATCGTTCCCCTAACATGTCGCGGTAAAAGGTTTCGGGGCGCTGTCGCTGGTCGAGAAAGACGTCGTCGTCGGCGTAGAGGACCAGGTGGCAGCCGCGCTGCGTTTGCCATTCCAATACCTCACGCATCAGTGCCACATCCATCGTCGCCCGGTAGAGCGGCGCGTCGGAATCCGGCGCTTGGATCAGTCCCCCCTGGTAGCAGATGAGGGGAGCGGTGATTCCCAGGTCGCGCGCGAAAGGGAGCACAAAATCAAACATACGGCCCGTGGCCAGGGTGACCGCTACTCCAAGCTCCAGAGAGGCCGCGATGGCTCGCCGGACCCTGGCGCTTTCGATGACCATATCGTCATCCATCAGCGTGCCATCCATGTCGAGCGCCAGTAGATGGATCACGTCCACGCCTCCGGGTGAGGCAGCACCTCCAGCACCCGGTCGCGCCCGGCCAGGTCGGGATGCACGCGGATGGTGGCCTGGGGGAAAAAGGTGTGGGCCAGGTGGCTGGCTGCCTCTCCCTGGTCGGCGCCTATCTCGATCAGCAACTCTCCACCGGGGTTCAAAACTGCCGGGGCTTGTGCCAGCAGGCGTCGGACGATTTCGAGGCCGTCCACGCCGCCGTCCAGCGCCAGGCGAGGTTCGTAATTGCGTACCGACATCGGCAGGGAGGCGCACGCGCCCGTGGGGATGTAGGGGGGGTTGGAGACGATCAGGTCTACCGGGCCGGGGCGTGGGCTGAGCACGTCACCGACCATGGCGTACACTCGTGCAGAAACAGCGTGCTGCTCCACGTTCCGCTGCGTCACGGCCAGCGCGGCCGGTGAGATGTCGAGTGCGTAGACGGTGGCCTGGGGCAGGTGAACCGCCAGCGAGACGGTGATGCAACCGGAGCCGGCACCCACGTCCACGATGGTCGTCGGGCGGCGCGCCAGCGCCAGGTCCACCAGCGTCTCTGTCTCTGGACGCGGGATCAGCACCTCTGGCGTGACCTCGAACTCTAACCCATAAAACTCGACGCGGCCGGTGAGGTAGGGGAGAGGGTAGCCGGAAGCACGGCGGCGGATGGAGGCTTGGTAGTCGGTTATTTGGCTGGGGGTAAGGGGACGCTCGGGGTGGGTTAGCAAGCTGGCGCGCGAGGCTTTCAGCGCGTGGCCGAGCAGTACCTCGGCTTCGAGGTGGGGCGTGTCGGTGACGGCGCGAAGGCGGGCGTTGGCTTGCCGCAGGGCTTGCCCGACGCTGAGCGTTTGCTCTCTGGCATCGAACGTTCCTCGATGATTTCTGATCGCCGGCGTCACGCTGCCGGCCTCTAACTTCCAATGTAAAGTTTCCAGCTCTTGCATGCCTCGATTAGTTAGTGATGAGTAGTTCTTGCACGTCAATTCCCTGCATCACGATGTCACCTCCAGCGAGTACTTGCGGGCGTGGTACGAGAATTCCATATACGCCAGTCCCACTTGCTTGATCAGGTTGGTCAGGTGCTCTTCACCAACTGCGCCCCGGATGAAGAGAGGCTCTCCTCGGTGCAAGACGTTGTGTTGGAACCCAATTGTAACTTGATTCAACACGTGTGCGTCCACGGGGATGTGGAGCGCCAGCGTCAGGTCTACAGCGAGTTCCATCTCGTATTCGTAGAGATCCTGCCCCGCGCTCCAGGCAGGTGAAAGGTAGACGGCAACGTCAACGTCGTTGTAGGAGAGGCTTGCATCCGAGAAGGGGCCGTGAAGATAGGCGAACAGGATTTCCTGGCGTGCCTCCAGAGCGATGTGGAGATGTTGGCGGATGGCCGTTCGTCGTTCCATCACCCGTTCTCTCCCAGCTCTTCCAACCGCTCCGTCTGTTCCTGCGCTGCGAGTGCGTCAACGAAAGCGTCAATGTCACCGTCCAGTATGTCGGGTAATTGGTGCAGGGTCAGGCCTATGCGGTGGTCGGTGACGCGGTTCTGGGGAAAGTTGTAGGTGCGGATTTTTTCGCTGCGCTCGCCGCTGCCCACCTGCGAGCGTCGCTTGGCGGCCAGTTCCGTTTCCTGTTTCTGCCGTTCCTGTTCGTAAAGGCGGGCCCTTAGGACGGCCATAGCCCGCAATTTGTTCTGCGTTTGGGAGCGTTCGCTCTCGCAGGAGACGACCATACCGGTGGGGTGGTGAGTGATGCGAATAGCGGTGGCGTTCTTCTGCATATGCTGCCCGCCGGGGCCGGAAGAGCCATAGGCCACGATCTCTAGGGCCTTGGGATCAATCTGGATTTCTACCTCGTCCACTTCAGGCAGGACGGCCACGGTGGCGGTGGAGGTGTGAATGCGACCGGAGGACTCGGTGACCGGCACTCGCTGGACGCGGTGGACGCCGCTTTCGAACTTGAAGCGGGAGAAGGCGCCTTGCCCTTTTATCCCAAAAACGACTTCTTTGAAGCCGCCGACGCCGGTGGAGTGTTCGCTCAGCAATTCCGTGCTCCATCCCTGCCGTTCGGCATAGCGGGTGTACATACGGTGGAGATCGGCGGCAAAGAGACCGGCCTCGTCGCCGCCGGCTCCAGCGCGGATTTCGATGATCACGTTCTTGGCGTCCCGGGGGTCTCGAGGAAGTAGCAAACGTTCGAGCCTCGACTCCAGGCGCGCCAGTTCGGTTTCCAAGTGCTCTATCTCCGTTTGGGCCAGTTCCTGAAATTCGGGATCGGCCTCGTCGGATAACAAGCTCTTGGTTTCCTCCATCTCCCTTGCCGTTTCTTTGTAGGTGCGGTAGGTAGTGACGATTTCCTCGAGGCCGGACCGTTCTTTGGCATATTCAGCCACGCGCTCGTAATCCTGCGCCACGTCCTGATCGGCCAGCAGGCGGGTCAGCTCTTTGTATCTTTCTTCGATCTTGTCGAGTCTATCCAGCATTATTTCCTCAACTCACACAGCGAGGCGGCCCAGGCAGGCCGCCCCTGCTTCCAACTCGCATATTATAACAGAGAGATGGGGAGCGTCAAGAGACCGCGGAGCACAAGGGTCGCAAAGAAACCCTCGTTGCGCGACCCCGCGTAAGCTGGTACTGTCACTCGATCTCTACCAATACCTGGTCTTTCTCCACATCGTCCCCTGGCTCGACGTGCACGGCCCGCACGCTGCCTCCCTGGAGGGCGTGGAGTTCGTTTTCCATTTTCATCGCCTCCAGCACGCAGACCGGCTCACCCTCTTCGACCTGCTGGCCCACCTCGACCATCACACGGATGATCTTGCCGGGCATGATCGCCAGCACCGCACCGGTGCCGGCCTCGGTCACGGCAGGAGCGGTGAGGCTCGCTGGAGCGGCCGTGGCGGCAGCGGCCGTCACCGCCAGCCCGCTGACCTCTACCGCGTAGGACTCTCCACCCACGGTCGCGGTCTCACCCTCCAGCGCAGCGTCGTAGGCGATGCCGTCCACCAGCACTGTCCCATCCTCTGTGACTTCGACGACAAAGGGCCGTCCGTTGACGGTGATGGTGTTCTCCTCGGCGATCACGGGGTATGCGTTGCCTTTCAGTGTCAGGGTGAACTCTTGTTTCATCGCATCCCTCCCGCGCCGTCAACCAATCCTGTCCAGCGGCCCGTTCCCGGTCGCCAGGCAACCTTCCACGGGGAGATGGTCTGGCCTGCGGGTGCGGCCGTGGCTGAGGCCCGTTCTTCCAGCCGCTTGAGCAGAAGCCCGGCGATGGCGGCGACCACCGGCTCCTGCCCGTTGCCGCCCCGGGCGCGGCGCTCCAGGAACGGGCGCGCCACCTGGGGGAAGAGGGCGTAAGAGATCACGTCCTCCTCGTCCCACGCCAGGTCGCCCAGAAGCGCAGCGACCTCTTCTCGCGCCTGCTCCATCCCCGATGGGATCAGGTCGGCGGGGCGGCAGTCAATCGGTTCCTCGTCGCCGATGGCGAGCCTCTGGATCTCGGGGTCAATGGGGGCTGGCGGGCGACCATAGTAACCACGGATGTACTGCCGCACCTCTTCCGGAATGATCTTGTACCGCTCTCCCAACACCACGTTGAGCGTCGCCTGGGTGCCGACGATCTGACTGGATGGCGTGACCAGCGGCGGGTAGCCCAACTCTGCTCGCACGCGCGGTATCTCTGCCAGCACCTCCTCGTACTTGTCCTCCGCGCCCTGCCCGCGCAACTGGGAGACCAGGTTGGAGAGCATGCCGCCGGGGATCTGGTATTGCAGGACGCGCACGTCCGCGCCCTTCATTCCACTTTCGAAGCGGGCGTACTTTTTGCGCACGGCGGCAAAGTAGGCGGCGATCTCGGCCAGCAGGTTGAGGTCGAGGCCGGTGTCTCGCTCGGTGCCGACCAGCGTCGCCACGATGGATTCGGTCGGCGGGTGCGACGTCGTCCCCGAAAGGGCCGAGATAGCGGTATCCACGATGTCCACCCCGGCCTCAGTGGCCTTGAAGAGCGCCGCTGTTCCCATCCCGCTGGTGGAGTGGGAGTGGAGATGCACCGGTAGACCGACGTCGGCTTTGAGCCGCGCCACCAGTTCGTAGGCGATGTAAGGGGTGATGAGGCCGGCCATATCTTTGATGCAGATGGAGTCGGCGCCCATATCAGCCAGTTCACTGGAGGTCTTGACAAAGTAATCCACGTCATAGGGTGGGCCGATGGTGTAAGAGATGGAGGCCTGGACGTGCGCCCCCTCCCGCTTGACGACCTCTATCGCCTTGCGCATGTTGCGCACGTCGTTGAGGGCGTCAAAGATGCGAAAGACGTCTATGCCGTTGGCGTGGGCGTGGACGACGAAGCGTTCCAATACGTCGTCGGGATAGTGTTTGTAGCCGACGACGTTCTGGCCGCGCAGGAGCATCATAAAAGGGGTGTTGGGCATACGTTCTTTGAGGCGGCGGACTCGATCCCAGGGGTTCTCGTCCAGGAAGCGCATGGCGGAGTCAAAAGTCGCGCCGCCCCACATCTCGACCGCCCAGTAGCCCACCCGATCAATCTTTGCGGTGATGGGCAGCATATCGTCGGTGCGCATGCGGGTGGCGAGAAGGGATTGGTGCCCGTCGCGGAGCATTAGATCACAGATTTTTACCGGATTGGTCATATTGCCTCCATAGGTGGTCTCTGGAACACGGATTGGCAGGGTTATCTGATCTGATCCGCAAATCCTGCCAATCCGTGTTCTACTCCGCGAACAGGTCCCGCGCCTTGAACATCAGCACCAGTGCCCCCTGCTCTGAGCGGGAGCGGTGTTTCTCTCCGGCCCGCACGACCAGGCTTTCGCCTTGACCCAGCGTGATGCTTTCGCTATCGGCGTAATCCACGACCATTCTCCCTTCCAGCACCAGGTACATCTCGTCCCTGGTGTGATGATGAAAGATGTAGGTGCCCTCGATGTGGGTCAGATAGGCGCAGTAGTCGTCCACCTGCCCCACGACGATGTGCTTGAACGGCTCGGTCAGATCCTGCGCCGCCTGCGCTAGAACTCTCTTCGCTTCAGTCATACCACTCCCCTGTCGTTTCCAGATCATGCTGCTCAAGTGCCACCAGTTCGTCCCACCGGTCAGCCTGTGTCCAAAGCAGTAACAAGCTCACGAGCGCTGGGGTCGCAAACAGATAAAAATCGAGTCGGCGTCCGCCCAGCAGGAACAATACCAAACCATAGATGGCAGTTGACTCCAAACTCGCGTAAGCAAGCACGAACGCTGCGCCAACTGCACGTACCAGGTGGGGTCGCCACAGGAACAAAAAGGCAACGCCCAAGTCTGCCAGGCCGGCCAAAGCGAGAATCACTCGTAGCACACCCAAGACACCTATTTCGGGCACGAATCCCTCAAAGGGCGCTAATTGGCTCTCGCAGAGTTCGACCGCGAGTGCGTAGACAAATATCCCGGCCGTAAGGGCCAGGTGAACAACCCGCCCTGGACGTGTGATATCCGAGGAGATTGACCCTTGAGTCATCCTTCAAACTGCCTTCATCACAGCGGAATGTTCCCGTGCTTCTTGGGCGGGTTGGCGTCCCGCTTATTCTGTAGCATCTTTAGCGCCTCGATGAGACGAGGACGCGTTTCCTGGGGTTCGATCACGTCGTCAATGTAGCCCCGCGCGGCGGCGACGTAGGGGTTGGCGAATTGCTCTCGGTATTCCTGTACCAATCGCTCCCGTTCCGTCTCTGGATCATCGGCGGCGACCAGTTCCTTGCGGAAGACGATGTTGACCGCGCCATCCGGCCCCATCACGGCGATCTCGGCCGTGGGCCAGGCGTAAGAGATGTCGCCCCGGATGTGCTTGGAGCTCATCACGTCGTA
>CAYMWP010000049.1:0-29118 GCA_964393895.1 uncultured Anaerolineales bacterium
ACTCGGCGACCGCGCCGGCGTCGCCACCACGCTCCACCAACTGGGGATGCTGGCCAAGGAGGATGGCAACCTGGAGGAGGCACAGCGGCTGTTCGCCGAGAGCCTGGCCACGCTGGAAGCGCTCCGCTCGCCGGATGCCGCCATCGCCCGCCGCTCGCTGGAGCGGGTGCGGGAGCGGCTACAACGGTGAGCAGCCAGGTCATTGCGAGGAGGCCGTAGGCCGACGAAGCAATCTCCCCACCACAGCCGAGAGGATTGCTTCGTCGGCCTGGGCCTGCCCTGAGCCTGTCGAAGGGGCCTCCTCACAATGACAGAGCCGAGAAGATTGCTTCGCGCCCTGCGGGCGCTCGCAATGACAGTCAACCTTCCCGGAAACCCCCAAGCTTCCGGGAAGGTGGTAGAGGAGAGACCACATTGATCGACCCCAAACGACCCGCGCGCTACGAGCGCATCTACACCCAACTGCAAGAGCTCATCGCCGGCCAAGCGCCCGACCTGGTGGCGGCAATGGCCACTATCTGCGCCGTGCTGCACCACAAGATGAGCCACCACCTGTGGACCGGCTTTTACCTCGTGGCGGGCGCGGAGGAGCTGCACGTCGGCCCGTACCAGGGGCCGGTGGCCTGCCAGGTGCTCAAAGGGCGCGGCGTGTGCCTGCACTGCGCGCGCACTCGTCAGCCAGTGGTCGTGCCGGACGTGCACGAGTTCCCCGGCCACATCGCCTGCGACTCGCGCTCCAGGAGCGAAATCGTCCTGCCGGTGATGCAGGGGGAGCGGGTCGTCGCCGTGCTGGACGTGGACTCGGCCAGGCTGGCCCAATTCGACGCGGACGACGTCGCGCCGCTGGCAAACATACTGAGCCTGTTACAACCCTACCTTACAACGAATGGGGAAAGGAACGAATTCAGTCAGACGTAGGCGCGAATTCCATTCGCGCGGTTGGGAAGTCGCGACGCAACTACAACCGCTCGGCCTGGATTGTCAAATCCAGGCCAGTATTCTGCCGCCGGATCTGGCAATCCGGCGGCAGCAGTTGAGCAATCCAATTCCGAGTCCGGCGGGGTAGCCGAGTCACCGAATCCGTTCCTTTCTAAATTCGCTGTGCTTCACCAGCGCCAGCGACATGAAAAAAGCAAACGCCAGGTCGGGGAAGAACAACGCATTATCCACCAGGCCGTGGGCCAGCAGCGCGGCCATGCCCCCCGCCAACCCCAGCGCGAGCGCGTCACGGCAGGGTCGCCGCCGAATCTGGCGCCAAAAACCGATCTGCACCGCCCCTCCCGCCAGCAGCCCCAGCAGCCCCAGCCGCGTCCAGTGATCCAGATAGACGTTGTGCGGATGCCCCAGGTTGAACTCTTGCCAGGCGGAGGGGAGCACGTAGCGGGTGCGGTAGGCGGCCTGAAAGCTGCCCGGCCCGACGCCGAACCAGGGATGCTCGCGCAGGAGCACCAGGCTGCTGCGCCACAATTCCACCCGGAAAAAGGTGCTGCCCTGTTGCAGGTCGAGCAGGGAGCCAAAGCGCGGCAGGCGCAGGAGCGGTACCAGCGCCAGCGCGCCGACCAGGACGAGCGTCAGCGCCACCCGGCGATAGCGTCCCCCGGCGCGCCAACCCATCACCAACAGGGCCATTGGCAATCCCAAAAGCAACGCCCCGCGCGAAAAGCTGAGCGCCAAAGCCAGAGTCACCGCCACCAAGGCCAGCCCGTAGAGCAATCGGCGGCGACCCATCAGCCGCCGCGCCGCCGTAGAACAGGCGGCGCTGGGAGGTAAGGCCGCGACGGCCACCAGGAGTGGCCAGGCGCGGCCCAGATATAGCCCTACGTTGTTGGGAGAGTGGTAGACGCTCTGCAAGCGGGCCAGTCCCCCCTCGGCGACGACGAGGTTGCGCCCCAGCGCGTACTGCACCAGCCCCACCAGGGCCACACCGACCGCCCCCAGCACGAATCCATCCACCACCCGCCATCTCTCCCGCTCGTCCAGGTCGGCCAAGCGCAGCAGCGCGTAGTAAAGCGCCGGGAACAGGAAAACGGCTCGCAGTTCAAACAGCGCCGCCCACTTGTCGGCGGCCAGGAGGCTCGCCACCAGCGATGCCAAAACCAGCAACAGTACGGAGCAGTCGAGGGATGTGAAAAGCATCAGGCCGCGCCGCCCTAAAGAGGCGGCGCTAGAGGAGTTTTCTAGCCCTGGCTCTTTAGACCGGGGCGCGCCCATCACCATCCCCACTCCACACAACAGCACCAGCAGCTCGGGCACGCCCAGCGCCCGGTAGAACATGCCGCCAGGGTGCAGATAGAACGGCGCTGCAAAAGCGATCAGCGGTAGCCCCGCCCTGCCCCACGCATAGGCCCAGTTCGCCAGCCCCACCACCCGCCGCGCGTCGCGCACCAGCAACGCCACCAGCGCCAGCCCCACCGCCGCCAATCCGCCCAGCTTGCAGATAAAGCCATCGCGGAACGGTTCTGTACCTACGCGCCAGTCCACCAGCACCCATTTACCCTGCCCGCGCTCGGCCGTCAGCTCGACGGTGTGCAAGCCGGGGGAGAGGCCGGTCGCCAAAGGGAGGGTAGCGACGTAGAAGTCGTCATCGTAGAGCACGACGTAAGCGCGGCCCAGCTCGTCGCGGGGAAGTGCGTTCGCCGGCTCGCCGTCCACCGTGACGTAGAGGAAAGCGCGATACGGCCCACGCCGTACCGTCAAAGCGACACGCGTCCCCTCGAAGCGGAAGACGGCTCTACAGACGCCAGAGCCGACGTCGGCGCCCAACGGCCCGACGCGCCAGTCGCCCTCGTAGACAGCCCAGGAATTGCGGGCCGGGTAGCCGCCGGGCGGAGCGGCGTCGGGCAGGGTCGCAGCCCAGGCAGAGATGGCGTCATAGAGCAGGCGAGGGTCGCCCTCCGGCCCTAGCAGCGCAAAGCCCCAGCGCGGGTCGTCGAGAGGAGCGGCGGGCTGAAAGTGCTCCAACACCATCGCGCCGGCCCAGGGCCACTCGGCCCGCACCCGCTCCAGGGCGGCGATGGTGCGAGCCGCCTGGGTCGCCTCGTCGGTCTGGCTCCACAGTGACGGAGCGCCAGTCCAATCCCCCGGCAGCGCGTTCCACCCCCAATGGCTGGCCCAGATAGGTTTGCCGGCATCGCCATTCTCGACCATCACGTCTCGCAGCAGGAGCAAGCGCGAGAAATTCAGTACCTCCTCGGCGGCGCGGCGGTCTTGGGGGGTGGTGTCAAAGCCATAGGGTTTGCCGGCCACAATGTCAAAATAGGGAGCGGCGCCGGCCTGGTAGAGTTGATCCAGATAGCGCACATCGCTCAGGTTTTGCGGGCCGGTTTCGGTCGTAGGGGCCAGGCCGGCCAGTAGGATGCGGGCGCCGGGGTCGGCGGCGCGGATGGCGTCGGCGGCGCGGGCCAACAGATCGGCGTAGGCGGGCGGGCTGACGGGGCCGCCGCCCCAGTGGTCGGCCAGGTTCGGCTCATCCCAGATTTGATAATAGTCCACCTGCGCGCCGTACCGAGCGGCAAATTCGCGGGCAAAAGCGGCAAAGCGGTCGGGGTCAGCGGGGGGAACAGCAGGATCGTCGTCGAGAACGGCCACCAACCGCAATTCGGGGTGACGGGCCAGCGCGGCCAGAATGCGGTCCGGGACAGTCCAATCGAACTTGTTTCTTTCGATCCGGCTCCAATAGAACGGCTGGCGCACCCAGACAAAGCCTCCGCCGGCGATGCGGGCCAGGGCGGCGGCCAGGGCCGTCTCGTCATACTGCTCCAGCGCGACGTTGACGCCCAGAATGGGTGCGTCAGCATCGGCTATGGGAGCAGCAAAGCCGCCGGAGAGGCCGCGTGTGCCAGCCTGGTGGGTCAAGACGACGTTCTGCACGACCAGTCCGACGGCGAGCAACAGGACCAGCCACAGGAACAAACGGATTCCCGCTCTCACTCCACCCCCAGCCTCCCTTTCTCAATGGAACGAAAGAACGAGAACGCCAGAACGATGGTTGCCAGATTCAACGCAGCGGTAGCAAAGAACGGCAGCCCGACGGCCAGATCCACCAGTGCGCCTCCAACGAGGGAGCCGACGAGCATTCCCACGTTCCAGAAAGTATGCACTATACCCAATACGCGACCCCGCTCCTCGGCCGCCGTCGCTTCAACGACCAGGCGCGGCGATAGGGAGGACAACGACCAAGCCGCGCAGGCCGCCAGCACGCCAAAGGTGTAAAAGCTCCACAGGTGCGCGACGGAACCCGCCAGGCCGGTCGCCGAGAGGACTAACACGCCCAAAGCGGTCAGGGTCGGTCCTTTTGGCCCCCAACGGTCGGCGGCCCGACCGGCCGCCAGTTGAGCCAGGGAAGCCGCAACCTGACTGAGCACGGCGTAGAGGGCGACGGCCATCTTGGTGCCGGTCAGACGATTGATTAACAAGGGAATCAAAACAGTGGCCACACCCCAATAACAGGTGGGCAAAAAGCGCAAAAGGGCCAATACAACCACCACCGGCCGGCGGGCGATGGCGCTATAGCCAGCCAGAAGCGACCCCCACGATGAAGCCTCCCGGCTGCCCTCATCCCGCAAGCACGGCAAAAAGAGAGCCGTTCCCACAGCCGTCGCCAGCGAGAGCGCCAGGAGACTCGCCCCAAACACCCCAAATCCCGCGCTATCCAGAACAGCTCCCGCGATCGGGTTGCTCAACACTCCGCCGATGACGAGTCCCCAGTAGTAAAAGGCCGAAAACATCCCCAAGCGACTCGGAGCAGTGACGTCAATCAGATAACCCTGCCCGCCCAGGGTGTAAAAGCCGGCCGCCAGGTCGCTAACGGCCCACAGCAGGACGGCCAACCAGGGGAGGGGAACCAAAAACGTGAGGCTGCTGACGGCAAAACCGACCAGGCCCAACACCAGCGTCCGCCGGTGCCCCAGGGCGTCGCTAAGCATGCCGCCAAATGCGGAGGAGACCACTCCCATCACCCGCCCCGCCGCTATGCAGAGGGAAACGGTCACAGCCGTGTACCCCAACTGCTCTCCCAGGTAAACGGGTATAAAAGCCCGCTGGGGCGAGAGCGCCATCCCGCCCAGCAATTGCACGCCCAGCAGCAGGATGACGGGCCACCAACGAGACCACAAAGCGAGCAATCGCCTGCGAAACTCGGCAGAGGTGGGAGGCAAACGACTTGGCAAGCCAAGCCCCCTACTCAGTATACGGAGAGTCGAAGGACGGGGAATATGACTTGATGTCCAGCACCGGCGAGCCGTCCAGCGCGTCCAGCCCGATGACCTCCAACACGTTACCCTCGACACGGCGGAGGCGGACGGTGGTCACGCCAATTGGATTGGGGCGACGGGGGCTGCGAGTGGCGAACACTCCTCGGAGTGGGCGGCTGGGGTCGCCCCGGGGGTGCACCTGCAACTCGTAGCCGGCGGAGCAATGGAGGTAATAGAGCACGACGAGGTCACTGCCCGGCTCCAGCCCCAGCAGTCCGTCGTTCAGGGCTGGATCAAGCAGGATAAAGGCAGGGCCGGCGCGCAGGTCGTCGCGCGGCGGCCGCTCCTCACAGTCCCGCTTGACGCGGCCGATGGGACGAAAGGTGATAGCCTGGCCCATCATCCGCCCGCCCGCAGCGCCAGCTCAACCGTCCCGCCCAAACTCAACACGTCACCGACGCGAAACAGCACTGGGCCGCTGATCCGATGACCATTGATAAAGGTGCCATTTGTGCTGCCCAAGTCCTGCACGATGAATTGCTGCCCATCCCAGTCAAGTTGCGCGTGACGCAGGGAGACGTTGGGATAGTTGACGACCACCTGACAATCGGCGCCGCGCCCCATGACGAGCGTGCCCTGGGTAATGGGGTAACGGGCCCCCGCTCCCGGCCCCGCCTGCACGACGATCACGTAGCCGTGAAAGGTGGAGGGGGCAGCAGCGCGCCGCTGTGCCTTGCGCCGCCGCGCGAGCAGCGCCACGATGCCAAGCAGCACCGCCCCGCCCAGCAACAGCAGGACGAGCGCTATCCCACCCAGCAGGAGATAGTCGGGCTTGGCGACGCCGGGCATCTCCTCCCCACCCACCGGCGTCATCCAGACAGCGGGAGGCAGTGTGGGAGTAGGGAGCTGGGCAAGCGCGCCACCCCCAACTCGACCGGGCAAAATCACCAAGCCTCCAACTAGGGCAGCCAGGCAAAATAGCCACCACAGATTGTTTCGTTGTCCCTTCAATGCTCGCCTCCTAGGTCTGCAACACCAACTCTACTGCTCCGCCCAGGCTGATGACGTCGCCAGGGCGGATCCACACCGCTGCGGTGATGCGGTGACCATTGACAAAGGTGCCACAAGTACTCCCAATGTCCTGCAAGACCAGGCCCTCTTCCCGCCGGGACAGGCTGGCGTGATGGGGCGCTACCTGGGGATGGGGAATAGAGACTGACGCCTCGGGTGCGCTGCCCATCAGGGTGGTCGCGCGAGACAGAGGATACTGCGCCCCGGCGCCAGGGCCGCTGCGCACCAACAGCCAGGCCTCGCCCGGCGTAGCGGCGGACGCAGTGGAGCGCTGCCGGCTCTTTCTCCGCCGACGCGCCCTCAACAGCACGACGATCACCAGCAATAGAAAAGCCACCAGGCCGGCCGCCAGGAGCGCCAACTGGCGCGGCCCCCAGTCCACCGGCCAGGCGATGTGCAGAAACGTAGCAAGGCCCGTCATTACACGCCACCTCATTGAGCGCAGTAGCCAACATCTATGCTCTCTGTATCGCTTTCGGACAAGTTGTCATAGATGTCGTTGGCCCGGATGTAATACTCCAGGGTCGTCGTAACACCGCCGGTCGGAGGGTCGAGGCTGCGCTGGAGATCCTCACCCCCGACGGTCACCGTATACGTCCCCGTCATCGTCTCGCTCATGGTCAGGGCTTGCCAGTCCCCCTCTTTGCTACTCGCGTCATCCACGACCCGATATACCAGATTCACGGCAAAGACCTCCGACGCATCCAGAACGGAGGCGCTCACGGCAACCTGGTCAGGCGCGCAACCTGCCGGCCACAGGATCGCTCCTTCAGACACGGCGAGGTCGGAAATAGCGGGGCCGGCGCTATCGGGTTGCCCTGGGGTAGGCGTGATGCAGGAGCCAGTGACCTCGATATCCAAAACGCGAATATCGTGCTCGCCGCTGGTGAGTGTGACGTCCAGCGTATAGCTCACAGGGGCGCAGGGACAAGCCCAGTACACGCCCACGCCAGCGACCCCGCGCCCGTCAAAATAGACTGCCTGAACATTGTCCGTCTCCCAGTGAATAGTGGTGCAATCGCCGGCCTCGAGGCTGGTAGAGTCGGCCCAAAATTCGACTCGGGCCTCCGGCGCGTCGGTCGGCGGCGCTTCACTTACCGGGGTATCGGTCGGCGGCGCCTCGCTGACGTGCGTTTCGGTCGGCGGGGCAGGGGTATCACTAGGAGTGTCGGTCAGCGGAACAGGAGTTGGTTCCGGCGTGGGCGTCTCTGTCGCCCTGGCTACCTCGCCGGTCACGCGCACCGTCACACGCGCCGGGTCGCTGACCGTGTCATCGGTGGCATAGGCACGCACCTCCAGGACATGGCTACCCGGCGCGGTGGGAACCCAGGGCTGAACTACATAGATGACGCGCTCGTCCGGCGTGGGGTTGTCGTCGCTGCGATAGAGCGCGCCGTTGACCCACAGTTCCACGCGGGCAACGCCAGTTCCGCTGACAGCGCGGGACCGAACCGAGACAATGCCGGTGTGCACCTCTGCGCCGTCGAGCGGCTCGTCAATCGAGATTTGAGCGCGGGCCGGAACGACCTCATCGCAGCCGGAGAGGGCCACGACCACTAGGAGCAAAGCACAGACATAACCGAATCGCTTCATTGCGCACCTCTGTTTCTACTTGAAAGCGCCCAAAACCCCCGCGGTGTTCTTCATTTAGCAAGAAACAGTGGGAGCGGGGTTTGGGGTTTTTCCAAAAAAGCTGTTTCTTACAGCCAGGCCGCCCCCAAAACCGGGAGTGCTGAACCTTATCACTTTTTCGCTCACCTGTCAAATTCACGGGAAACGTCCACCTGTGTCAGCCCTGCCCCCGAGGGCGGTCACGAGCGTTCGCCCCCAGGCGACGTGCTCTCTTGCATCCTGCCCCATTCTGCGGTACAATCCCCTTAAGCATTGAGAGAGGAGGATTCACTATGCCCCAGACAATCTGCATCCAAGACATCGCTCAACACGTGGGAGAAGAGGTCGCGCTCCAGGGGTGGCTCTACAATCGCACCGACAAGGGGAGGCTCCAATTCCTCCAGGTGCGGGATGGCACCGGCTTTGCCCAGTGCGTCGTCTTTAAGAAAGAGGTCAGCCCAGAGGTATTTGAGGCGGCCCAGGGGTTGACCCAGGAATCATCCCTCGTCGTCACCGGAACCGTCCGGGAGGACCAGCGCGCGCCAGGCGTCCCCGGCGGTTACGAGGTCGGCGTCGCCGACCTGCAGGTGCTTCAGGCGGCCCAAGAGTACCCCATCCAGCCCAAGGAGCACGGGGTCGAGTTCCTGATGGACAACCGCCACCTGTGGATCCGCTCGCAACGGCAGTGGGCTGTCCTGCGGGTGCGGGCCACCGTCATCCGCGCCATCCGCGACTGGCTCGACGATCACGGTTTCGTCAACATGGATACACCCATCCTCACCCCGGCCGCCTGCGAGGGCACGTCCACTCTCTTTGAGACCGATTACTTTGGCGAACCGGCCTACCTGGCTCAATCGGGCCAGCTCTACAACGAGGCGAACATCTACTCGTTTGGCCGCGTCTATTGCTTTGGCCCTACCTTCCGCGCGGAAAAATCCAAGACCCGTCGCCACCTGACCGAGTTCTGGATGGTGGAGCCGGAAGCCGCCTTTTGTGATCTGGATGGATATATGGAGATCGGCGAGCAATTCGTCTCCTACATCGTCCAGACCTGCCTGCGCGAGCGGGCGCAAGAGTTGGCGTTGCTGGAGCGGGACATCAGTCACCTGGAAAAAGTGATACCCCCATTCCCTCGCATCTCTTACGACGAGGCGTTAGAGCTGCTGGCCGAGATCCGAGATCGGGCGAACGACGAAGAGTTAAAGAGTCTCTTAGAGATCGAGTGGGGCGACGACCTCGGCTCGCCGCACGAGACGGAACTGACCAAGCGATTCGAGAAACCGGTCTTTGTCTACGGCTATCCGACGCGGGCCAAGGCGTTTTACATGGAGCCCTGGCCCGGCCGGCCGGAGGTCTCCAAGAGCGCGGATCTGCTGGCTCCGGAGGGGTACGGCGAGATCATCGGCGGCTCGGAGCGCATCTCTGACCCCAACCTGTTGCTCGAGCGGCTCAGGGAATGGAACCTGCCCCGTGAAGCGTTCGAGTGGTACATTGACCTGCGGCAGTACGGCTCGGCGCCCCACTCTGGCTTTGGGTTGGGAGTCGAGCGCACCGTCACCTGGATCTGCGGCCTGGATCACCTGCGGGAGACGATCCCCTTCCCGCGTATGTTAAAGCGTGTGTATCCGTAAAACGTAATAGCGTAAAACATAACAGGAGGATTATCAGTGCGAACGAATAGGGACAGGAAGCGAATCCGAAAACAGACCCGTCAGCGGAAGCTGCGACACCTACGAGAACGCTTGGCAGCGACGACCAACGCCGCTGAGCGTAGGCGCTTGATTGAAAAGATTCGCCGCGTCAGCCCCACCGCGCCCGTGCCGGAGGAGTAACGGGCGTAAGCGGGCGGTAAAGGCAGGCGACTATGGACGGCAGTCTGTCCGGCACCCGGCTGGGCAAATACGAGATCCAGGCCGAGGTAGGCCGCGGGGGTATGGGCGCGGTCTACAAGGGATACGATCCGGCACTCGACCGGTATGTGGCGATCAAGGTCCTGGCCCCTCACCTGGTGTGGGAGCAAGAGTTCGTGGAGCGCTTCCTGCGCGAGGCGCGGGCGGCGGCGCGGCTAAAACACGCCAACATCGTCACCATTCACGACGTGGGGCAGGAGGCAGGCTGGTACTACTTTGTGATGGAGTACCTGGAAGGACCGACGCTGACCGCGATTGTCCAGGAACGCGGAGCCATTCCGCCTGGTGAGACGCTTTCCATCCTGCGCCCGTTGGCGGACGCGCTGGACTATGCCCACCAGCAAGGATTGGTACACCGGGACATCAAGCCTGGCAACATCATAGTTGGCCCCACTGGCTCGGTGACGCTGACCGACTTTGGAATCGCACGAGCAGCCCAGGAGACGCGGCTGACCTCGACCGGGACGATTGTGGGCACACCTGAGTACATGTCGCCAGAGCAGGCCAAGGGTTCGACGGTGAACGCCCCGAGCGATCAGTACAGCCTGGCAGTGGCGGCTTACGAGATGTTGAGCGGGCGCGTGCCATTCGAGGCCGAAAGCACACTGGCCTTACTGCACAAGATCGTGTACGATCCACTGCCCCCTATTCGTGAAATCAACCCAGATCTCCCGGCGGGTGTGGAAGCAGTGCTAAAGAAAGCGCTGGCGAAGGATCCCCACGACCGGTACAAAAAAACGAGCGCGTTCGTTGAGGCGCTGGGCCGGGCGCTGGCAGGAGAGGAGATCGTAAAGAAGCCAACAGTGATGATGAGGCCCGAGTCGCCGGTCGCGCCCGGGCGCGCAATCGCCAAGCCCAAACCGGAACGGGTTGCTCTACCTGAACTTGACCCTGGCCGAACAAAGGTGTTGAGGGATGAACAACCAACCACCCCCTTTCACCGCCGCGTGCCAGCGTGGGCCTGGGCGCTGGGTGGCCTGGTCGGAGCAGTGACCCTCGTGGCCCTGTTGCTAGTCTCGAGGCCGCCTAGCCCGATTGAATCTACCCCAACTACCGGCAATGGTGAAAGTCAGTCGCCAGCCCTGGCGTCTGGCGATCCCATCCTTTTTACCTCCGACCGTGATGGAAGGTTGGAGATATATCACCTCGCCGAGGCAGGTAAAGTAGCACGAGTCACCCACACCCCCAACGAAGGCAATAGTTGGGCGCCCGTCCTACTACCGGACAGGACCATTCTTTTCGTCTCAGATCGTGACGGGAAGCGCGAGATCTACTACCTGACCGGAGAAGGAGAAATAGCGCGGATCACCCACACCCCCGGCGAGGATGAGAGTTGGTCGCCGGCTGTGATGCCGGATGGAACCATCCTCTTTGTCTCGGATCGTGACGGGAAGCGCGAGATATACCACTTGACTGGGGAAGGGAAGATAGCGCGGATCACCCACACTCCTGGCGGAGGTGAGAGTTGGGCGCCGGCCGTGATGTTGGATGGGACCATCCTCTTCGTCTCGGACCGTGACGGGAAGCGCGAGATATATCACCTGACCGGGGAAGGAGAGACAGCGCGGATCACTCACACGCCTGGCGGGGGAGAAAGTTGGGCGCCAACCTTGACGCCGGACGGGGACATCCTCTTTGTCTCCGATCGTGATGGGAAGCGCGAGGTCTATCACCTCACTGGGACTGGAGAGATAGCACGGATCACTCACACGCCTGGCGAGGGAGAGAGTTGGTCGCCGGCCTTGATGATAGATGGGACCATTCTCTTTACTTCGGACCGTGACGGAAAAAGTGAGGTTTATCACTTGACCCAATCAGGAGCAGCGGAGCGAATCACCAACACGCCCGGCAATGGCAAAAGTTGGTCAGCAGATTGGCAGTAGGTTACGACAGCGTTGCTGTGAAAACAATGCGGCAACTTGACAAATTGACGGAGATGCAGCATACTCTACAGACGAGACCACATTCTTGGCGTAGACGAGCACGGATAGACCCAGAAATGGCTTGTGAGGGACGGGATGGAGAAGGAAAGACGCCGTTTCGTCATTGAAGTGGGAACGGGGATTGACCTGCACGGTCGAGACATGACCAAAGCGGCTGTCCGTGCAGTAAAGGACGCGATCTCGCGCAGTTGTTTGTGTGGCCTGGTAGAGGTGGTGGGACTGACCGACCTCGACGCGATGCACGTGGATATCCTGGTTGGTGTTCCGCACCCAGAGCAGGTCGAGGAAGAAGCAGTCACGGCAGCAGTTCCTTTTGGCGTCAAAAGGATCGAGGTAATGACCGGGGGTTTGCAGGCCCCCGGTCTTTTTGTACCTGAACTGGGCCAAGACGCCTGGATCACGATAGCAAACGCTGCCGTAACCGTCTGGATCGAGCAGGCAAAAGTGCGAAAGGAGGAATGATATTGAAACGTATTCTGTGGTTTTCGACGCTGGAATCAGAAACTGACATGCACAAGTGTAAGGAGGAACACTATGGCTGAGATCAGCAAGGAAAAACTCCTCTGGGCGTATGAAAGGATGAAGCTGATCCGAACCTTTGAGGACAGGACGGCCGAGATATTCGCCAAGGGCAAGATGCCCGGCTTTGTCCACCTATACGCCGGTGAGGAGGCGATTGGAGTGGGTGTGTGCGCCCACCTGATGGACGAGGACTATATCACCTCGACCCACCGGGGGCACGGACACTGCATCGCCAAGGGGGTGGACGTAGGCCCGATGATGGCCGAGTTGTACGGCAAGGCCACCGGTGCCTGCAAGGGCAAGGGCGGCTCGATGCACATCGCCGACGTGGACAAGGGCATGCTGGGCGCCAATGGCATCGTCGGCGCCGGCGGACCACTGGCCTGCGGGTCGGGCCTGATGGCCAAGACCCTCGGCACCGACCAGGTGACGGTCTGCTTCTTTGGCGACGGCGCTGCCGAGCAGGGAACGATGCACGAGGCGATGAACCTGGCCGCCATCTGGAAGCTGCCCGTCGTCTTTGTCTGTGAGAACAATGGCTACGCCGAGAGCACGCCGTGGGGCTACCACTGCGCCGCCAAGGACATCTCCGACCGGGCCGCGGCCTACGACATGCCCGGGGCCACGGTAGATGGCACGGACTTTTTCGCCGTTTACGAGGCCGCAGAAGTGGCAATTGAGCGGGCGCGGAAAGGCGAGGGCCCGTCCCTGATCGAGTGTCGCGGGTTTCGCTACTATGGTCACTTCCAGGGCGACGCCATGCTCTACTTTACCGAGGAAGAAAAAGCGCGCAATCGCGCCAACGACCCGATCGAGAGTTTCAAAAAGCGGCTGCTGGAACGCAAACTCTTGTCTGAGGAAGAGATCGCAGAGATTGACGCCAAGACGGCCAAGATGATCGAAGAAGCGGTCGAGTTCGCCGAGGAGAGCCCCTGGCCCGTCCCCGAAGATGTCTTGACCACTGACGTTTACGTCAGCTACCCATAGGAGGGAAACAAGCCATGGCTACACGTACATTAACTTTTTCGGGAGCGATCAACGAAGCCATGAGGCTGGAAATGCGCCGTGACCCCACGGTGATCCTCATGGGCGAGGACGTAGCGGGCGGCGCCACGCTGCCCCACATGGAGGGCGAGGGCAAGGAGGCCTGGGGCGGCGTCCTGGGAGTCACCAGAGATCTGGTCACAGAGTTTGGCCGAGACCGCGTGCTCGACACGCCCATCAGCGAGTCGTCCTTCATCGGCGCGGCCGTGGGCGCGGCCTCGACCGGTCTGCGCCCCATCGCCGAGCTGATGTTTGTAGACTTTTTCGGCGTCTGCTTCGACCAGGTCTTTAACCAGGGCGCGAAACTGCGCTACATGTTCGGCGGCAAGGCCCAGGTGCCGATGGTCATCCGCACGATGATCGGTGGGGGCTTCCGGGCGGCGGCGCAGCACTCGCAGAGCCTCTACTCGATCTTTACTCACATACCGGGGATCAAGTCGGTCGTCCCCTCCACACCCTACGACGCCAAAGGGCTGCTCTCCTCCGCCATCCGCGATAACGACCCGGTCATCTTTTTCGAGCACAAGGTGTTGTATGGCATGGAAGGCGAGGTGCCGGAGGACAACTATGTGATCCCGCTGGGAGTGGCCGACGTCAAGCGAGAGGGTAAAGACCTGACCATCGTCACGCTGGGGCGCATGGTTCACTTCTCGCTGGAGGCGGCGGAAAAGCTGACCGGTGACGGGGTGGAGGTCGAGGTGGTGGACCTGCGTTCCCTCTCGCCGCTGGACGAGGAGACCATCCTGGCCTCGGTCAGAAAGACCCATCGTCTGATCGTGGTAGACGAGGCTAACCCGCGTTGCAGCATAGCGACGGACATTGTCGCTCTGGCCGCCGGGCAGGCCTTCGACTATCTGGACGCGCCGCCCACCATGATCACAGCGCCACACGCGCCGGTGCCCTTTAGCCCGGTGCTGGAGGACGCTTATCTCCCCAGTGTGGACGCCATCGTCGCAACAGCACAATCCCTGATGTAGGCTGGACCAGAAACCAGGTTTTTCTAGGAAAACCTGGTTTCTATCTAAGCCTGTTTTTCGCACCTTATGATAGCAAATGTTCGTAGTAAGGCACGGAACGAAGTGAAGTGCCGTCGGACGCCACTCCGCTGCGCTTCGTGGCCGACTACGAACCCCGCCCGCACGAGAGATCTCAAAGTGCGAAATGTAGGCTAAGGAGAGACTATGTCAACTGTCGGCATCATCGCTAACCCGGCCTCCGGCAAGGACATCCGCCGCTTGGTCACCCACGCCTCGGTGTTCGACAATCACGAAAAGGCGCACATCTTGCAGCGCGCGCTCCTGGCCCTGGATGCCATGGGGGTCGAGCGGGTACTCTTTATGCCCGACTACTATGGCCTGGTAGAACGGGCGTTGGATGGGTTGAATCTCTCGCTGGAGGCTATTGAGCTTCCCATGGATATGCATGCCGACGAGCGAGATTCGACCGAGGCGGCTAGCCGCTTCTGTGAGAACGCCGTGGGCTGCATCGTCACGCTGGGTGGAGACGGCACGAATCGGGCCGTGGCCAAAGGATGCAGCGACATCCCCATCGTCGCCATCTCCACCGGCACCAACAACGTCTTTCCTTGCATGCTCGAGAGCACCGTGGCCGGGCTTGCGGCTGGGCTGGTCGCCAGAGATATGGTGAATGTGGAAAAGGTCACCTACATCGCCAAGCAGTTGGAGGTGTACGTGGACGGCCAGTTGGCGGAGATCGCCTTGATTGACGTGGTCGCCAGCAACGAGTTGTTCATCGGCAGCCGGGCGTTGTGGGACCCGCGTCGCCTGCGAGAGATCGTGCTGGCCAGAGCCGAGCCGGATCGCATCGGCATGTCGTCCATCGGGGGTTGTCTTCACGTTCTGGGTCCCCAGGATGCTCAGGGGATGTACTTACGGCTGGGCCGGGGCAACATCAGGGTGCTGGCTCCCGTAGGCCCTGGCCTGGTCATTCCGGTCGAGATTCAAGGCCACCGCTTGCTTTCCCTGGGGGAAGAGGTGATGTTGGAGCCTGCGGCCTGCACCATCGCCGTGGACGGTGAGCGACAGATCGAAGTTTTCTCCGAGCAGCAAGTGAGCGTTCGACTGACGAACCGCGGCCCCCGTGTGGTGGACGTGCAGGAGTGTATGCGCGAGGCGAGTCAGCGCGGGGTTCTTCAGCGCGCCGATGAGACGTGAAACGTGAAACACAAGCGTGAAATCAGGAGGAAGACAATGGCTCTGAAAGCGGCTTTTGTGTTCGTAGCGCCCAATGTGGATCCAGAGATCCATCGTGAAACGGTGGTGACGCCCCAGGTCGAATTGACGGCCGTGGCGGTCAACAACTATGCCGAGGCCGTGGCAGTCTGCAAGGGGTTGGTGGAAGAGGGCATCGTCGCCATCGAGTTGTGCGGCGGGTTCGGGCACGTCGGCGCTGCTCAGGTGGCGGAGGCTGTCGGCGGCAAGGCTGCCGTCGGCGTGGTGCGCTTTGACAATCACCCTGGGCTAGAGTTCAAAAGTGGGGATGCTATCTTTGGCTGATGGTCAAAGCACGTTTCTCCCGTCTGCCGGATTGAGGGCGTGACAACATCAGATTCTCACTGGAGAACGGTATATGGCAACCAAAATCATCATGCCCAAGCTGGGCATGGCAATGAGCGACGGCAAGGTAGTCAAATGGCTCAAGGAAGACGGGGCCGAGGTCAAGAATGGCGAACCGGTCGTCGTCGTGATGAGCAAAAAGATAACTTACGAAGTGGTAGCGCCGGCCGATGGCATCGTGCGCCACGTTTCCCACGCCAAGGATACCTGCGGCATCGGTCAGGTCATTGGGTTCATCACCGCGCCTGGCGAGGATGTTCCCCAAGTGGAGGTGGATGAAAAGCATCCAGTGACTGCACCGGCCGAGGTTCCTGTCACGACCGAGCCGGTGCCGCCTGTCGCCCCGGTTGAAAAGTCCCCCAGGGAAGAGAAAAGCTTCCCGTCCTCGCCCGCAGCCCGCAGGCTGGCCAGAGAGCTGGGCGTGGACATCTCCCAAGTCGCCTGTTCTGGCAGTCGCATCACAGAGACAGATGTGCAGTGCTTTTACGACGAGCATGCCCAAATCAGCATCTCCCCACTGGCCCGCCAGATGGCTGAGGTGGAAGGGTTGGACATCACCACTATTCGGGGCAGCGGCCCCGAAGGCAAGATCATCGAAGAGGATATCTTGCGGGCGTTGGAAAGCGCCAAGCCCAAGGCGGTTGCCGAGAATGTCCCCTTCATCGGTATGCGCCAGGCTATCGCCGAGCAGATGGTCTACAGTCTGCAGACAATGGCCCAAATCACGCTCACCACCCAGGTGGACGTGACCGAACTAGAATCCACTCGCGAGGCTTTGCGAGCACGCTGGGAACGCAAGGTCTCATACACGGATTTGCTGGTCAAGGCCGTGTCGGTGGCGCTGGGCGATCACCCGCTGCTGGGGGCCAAGCTCGAAGGCGAGGAGATCGTGATGCCGGACGAGGTCAACGTTGGGGTGGCGGTGGCGTTGGAAGGGGGGCTCATCGTGCCCGTGGTGCGCCACGCCGACCAGATGACAGTTCCCGAAATCGGCGCCAAGATCAGTGACCTGGCGCAGCGCGCCCGCGAAAACGCGCTCGAGGTGGACGAGGTCACCGGCGCGACGTTCACCGTCACGAACCTGGGTATGTACGGCGTGGACTGGTTCACGCCCATCATCAACCCGCCGGAGGTAGCCATCCTGGGCGTGGGGCGCATCACCGAGGAATTGGCTTTGGTCAACGGACAGGTCGCGCCGCGCTCAAAGATGGCGCTCAGCCTGACCATTGATCACCGCATCGTGGACGGAGCGCCTGGCGCGGCCTTTTTGCGGACACTGGCGCAGCTCTTGGAACATCCCGCGCTGATCTTTGCCGGGGGGCCTGCCCTGAGCAAGGTCGAAGGGAGGGAGTAGATGGCCGAGACGCAAGACCTGGTCGTGATCGGCGGCGGCTCTGGCGGATTTGCCGCAGCGATGCGCGCCGCGCAGTTGGGCGGTCGAGTGACCGTCGTCGAGGCGGCCAAGTATGGCGGCAATTGCATGCACAAGGCGTGCATCCCCTCCAAATTCCTCACGACAGCCGCCCGGCTGGTGAAGCGCATCCGCGCAGCCGGACGGTTCGGCATCCAGACGGGAGAGCCGTCGCTGGATATGGAAGCGCTCCACGACCGCAAGGACCTGATTATCGAAGGGCTAGAGATGGGCACGGAGCAGTTGCTCGCCGACTATGGCGTCACGCTGACAAAGGGGCGGGGCAAGCTCGTCGCCGCTGACACCGTGGAGGTCAACGGGGAGCAGATCAAAGCGCGCAACGTCCTGGTCGCCACGGGGTCAGTCGCCGCCCAGTTGCCTATTGAAGGCGCGGATCTGCCTGGGGTGATCGGCACGGAGGAGGCCATCGAGCTGCGCGAGGTTCCTCCGCGCATTGCCATCATCGGCAGCAAGCCCTGGGACCTGGAGCTGGCGCAGTACTTTCACGCCCTGGGCAGCCAGGTCACTCTGATCGAGAGCGGGCCGCAGTTGCTGCCCGAGGCCGACCGCGAGATCTCGCAGCGACTGGGCAAACTGTTCCACGACGCCGGTATCGCCATCGAGAGGGGCGTCTCGGTGGAGGTGATCCGTCAGGATGGCGGCGGCGCACTGGTCGTCGTGCTGGCCGAGGATAAGAGCGAAATCCCTGCCGAAAAGGTCTTGGTCACGCGCCGTCTGCCCAACACGGCCGGGCTGGGCCTGCGCGAGCTGGGCGTTAGAATGGAGCGGGGCGCTGTGCTGGTGGACGAGCACATGGAGACCAGCGTCCCCCACATCTATGCCCTCGGCGACGCCACCGCCGGGCCGATGTGGTCGCACAAGGCGAACGCCGAAGGCATCATCGCCGGCGAGAACGCGCTGGGCCTGAACAGCAGGATGAACTATGAGATTCTGCCCCGCTGTCTCTACACCTGGCCCGAGGTCGCCTGGGTTGGCTTGACCGAGGAGCAGGCCGAGGCCCAGGGTATTGAGTTGGAGATCGGCAAGGTTCCCACGGCCATCAACCCCTACGCCATGATCCTCGACGAGACGGCCGGCATGGTCAAGATCATTGCCTGCAAAAAGTACGGCAAGATCATCGGCGCGCACATCATGGCTCCCGGCGCGGTGGATCTGGCCAACGTCGTCGCCGTGGCGATGCTATCCGAGGCCACCGTCGGCGAGCTGATGCGGTTTATCCCCATGCATCCTTCCATAGGCGAGGCGCTGGTGGACGGGGCGATGGACGCGGAGAAGCGGTCGTTACACCTGCCCAAGTGGTAGGAGGGACTTGTGAAATCCATCACCGTCTGGCAGCCTGGCTTGCTCGACTATGGCAGCGGCCTGGACTGGCAGGAGCGGCTGGCGACGGGCATACGACAAGGGAAACTGGGCGAGAGCCTCATCTTGTTGCAGCACAGCCCGGTCATCACTGTGGGACGCGGCGGCGGCCGGGAGGACATCCTGGCTCCTGCGCCGCTGCTAGAGCGGGCGGGCGTCGTCGTGCGCGAGACAGATCGGGGCGGCCGGGCGACCTATCACGGCCCTGGTCAGCTCGTGGCTTACCCGATCATGCGGGTCGAGCGCGAGCGCCTCTACGAGTACCTGCACGATCTGGAGCAGGTCGTCATTGACTTGCTGGCCGAATATGGGATCGGCGCCGGGCGCATCGAAGAGCATCCGGGTGTGTGGGTCGCCGGGGCAAAGATCGCCGCCGTCGGACTGGCAATCCACGACGAGATCACCCATCACGGTCTAGCCCTCAACGTCGCCCCGAACATGGAGCATTTCAAGCTGTTGATTCCTTGTGGCATCGCCGATAGAGACGCCGTGTCTATGCAACAGCTGCTCGGTCGCGCCCCGGACCTGGACGAGGTGGCGCGACGGTTCGCTCGCAATTTCGCCCGCGTCTACCACCGCTCCCTCGAATTCGCGCCTGGCGAGCCGCCTCGCGAAGAGTCAGAGCATCCCGACTGGCTGCGTCTGCGCGCGTCGCAAGAAGCGGTCGAGGCCGCCGCGCGGATGGAATCGCTACTCGCCAGTCTCCACTTGCACACCGTCTGCCAGAGCGCGCTCTGCCCGAACGTGGGTGAGTGCTTCTTGAAAGGGACGGCGACCTTTATGATCCTGGGCGACCGTTGCACGCGGGGCTGCCGTTTCTGCGCCGTCGAGCAGGGACGCCAGGCAGCGGTCGACCCGGATGAGCCTCGGCGCGTGGCCGAGGCCGCCGCCCGACTGGGACTGGCGCACGTCGTCGTGACCTCGGTCACTCGCGATGACCTGCCCGACGGCGGCGCGAGCCACTTTGCCGCTACTGTCCAGGCCATTCGCCAATCACTGCCGGCTGCGACCGTGGAACTCTTGATCCCCGACCTGAAAGGCGCAGCGTCGGCGCTAGAGACCGTGGTGGCAAGCCGCCCGGAGGTCATCAACCACAACGTCGAAACCGTGCCTCGCCTGTACCCCCTGGTTCGACCGCGGGCCGACTATCGGCGCTCGCTGGACCTCCTACGTTGGGTAAAGAAACGCGCCCCGCGCATCGTCACCAAGTCGGGGTTGATGCTGGGCCTGGGGGAGACGGCCGACCAAGTCCTGGGTGTGATGCGCGATCTGCGACGGGCCGGCTGCGACGTACTGACGCTGGGCCAGTACCTGCAACCTACCGGGGCCCAACTAGAGGTCGCGCGCTACGTCCCGCCGCGCGAGTTCGCCGCCTACGAGGCCCAGGGCGCAGAGATGGGCTTCCGGGCAGTAGCCGCAGGCCCTCTGATGCGCAGCTCCTATCGCGCCGCAGAGCTTTTGCCAGGCCGGTGAAAAAGTAGTATAATTCTGCTGTACTTTGAGGCCGAAATCAATTTTCAGGGGAGCCTGGGGAGCCAGGCTGAGAGGGTGCCCAAACCGGCGCCGACCCTTGAACCTGATCTGGGTAATGCCAGCGGAGGGAGACCGTTCGAGCTTGATATGGCCGCCCCGCTGGTCGGGGCGGCTTTTGCTTGTGAGGTGACAATGCGCGCCATTATCTTTGCCAACGGCGAGTTTCCAGATCCGCAGAGCGTGTTGGATCTGTTGCATCCCGATGACCTCATCATCGCCGCCGACGGTGGAACCCGCCACGCTCTGAATGTCGGTGTGATTCCCCAGGTCGTCATTGGAGATCTCGACTCGCTCTCACCAGACGAGCAGGCCTGTGTGGAAAGGGCCGGCTCGCGCGTCATCCCTTTTCCGCCTTCCAAGGATGAGACCGATCTGGAGCTAGCGCTCTTGTACGCCACGAGCGCGAGCGCAAGCGAGATCCTCATCCTGGCGGCCCTGGGCGGGCGGCTGGATCAGACCATCGCCAACGTGCTGCTGCTCTCGCTGCCAGAGTTGAGGGGGCTTGACGTGCGCATCGTCGAAGGGGAGCAGGAAGCGTTCCTCATTCGGAATGAGGCGCGCGTCGAGGGCCGGCCCGGCGACACCGTCTCTCTCATTCCCCTGGGCGGCGACGCGGTGGGCGTGACGGCCGATGGGCTAGAGTGGCCGCTGAGCGATGACACTCTACGCTTCGGCCCGGCGCGAGGCGTCAGCAACGTGTTGGCAGCGGAGCAGGCCCGCGTGTGCGTGCGGCGAGGGATGCTCCTATGTGTGGTGACGCACGCAAGTAATCAGAAACCAGGTCTTTTCTGAAAAACCTGGTTTCTCTACCAAGCAGGAGGTGCAAGATGAAACGTGTGATTGTGTTCGCTTTGATAGGGTTGCTGCTGGCGGGTTGCGGACCTGGCCTGGCCACCCCAACCGGGTCGCCTGAGCCTCGCAGTGTGCGGGTGATGACCCACGACAGTTTCGACATCGGTGAGGAGACCATCGCTGTCTTTGAGAATCAGTACTATGCCGAGGTCGAGATTCTGGAAGCGGGTGACGCCGGCGTAATGGTCAACCAGGCTATTCTCAGCGCAGATAATCCCCTGGCCGACGTGCTCTACGGCGTGGACAACACCCTGCTCAGCCGGGCGCTGGAAGCGGATATCTTTGAACCATACGAGTCGCCGCTCCTGGGCGATATTCCAGATCACCTGGAACTCGACTCCCAGCACCGCGTCCTGCCGGTGGACTATGGCGACGTCTGCCTCAACTATGACAAAGCCTGGTTCGACGAACAGGGCCTGACGCCGCCCGCCAACCTGGAGGATCTGGTGAGTCCCGAGTACGCCGGCCTGACGGTGGTGGAGGATGCCGCGTCCTCGTCGCCAGGGCTGGCCTTCCTGTTGGCGACAGTGGGCCACTTTGGCGAGACCGGTGATTACACCTACTTGGACTATTGGGCCGAACTGGTAGATAATGGCGTGCTGGTAGCCAGCGATTGGGAGGCCGCTTACTGGGGCCACTTTACCTACGGCTCTGGGGGCGAGGGCGACCGGCCCATCGTCGTCAGCTATGCCAGCAGCCCGCCGGTGGAGGTCTACTTTGCCGAGGAACCTTTCGAGGAAGCGCCCACAGGAGTGGTCGTCGGCGCGGGCTCTTGCTTCCGGCAGGTCGAGTTCGTCGCCATCCTCAAGGGCGCGCAGAACCGCGAGCTGGCGCAAGCCTGGGTGGACTTTATGCTCGGCACGACGTTCCAGGAGGACATCCCGCTGAACATGTTCATGTTCCCCGCCAACCAGAACGCGGCTCTGGCCGAGGCCTTTGCCAGATTCGCCATCGTCCCTGAGCATCCCGCCGAGGTGGACTATGTCGCCATAGAAGCCAACCGTGAGGCGTGGGTCGAGGCGTGGACGGAGGTAGTACTACGTTGAGAAACTACAAGAAAGCAGGACACAGGATGCAGGATGCAGGACGCTGCCTGCTTCTTGCTTCTTGCCTCTTGCCTCTCGTATTCTTGCTCCTCTTTTACTTTTACCCCCTCGTCTCCATCCTGACACTCTCCTTTGCGCCCAACGGTCGCCTCAGCCTGATCCCGCTGGAGAAACTGTTCGGCACGCCCCGCTACCTGCAAATCCTGTGGTTCACCACCTGGCAGGCGGCGCTCTCCACGCTGCTGACGGTGGGGCTGGCGCTGCCGGGGGCTTACCTCTTTGCCCGCTACGACTTTCCCGGCAAATCGCTCATCCAGGCGTTGACGACGATCCCGTTCGTGCTGCCTACCATTGTCGTCGCGCTGGCCTTTACCGCGCTACTGGGCCCGCGCGGCCTGCTCAACACCGGTCTGATGCAGCTCCTGGGACTCGACCGGCCCCCCTTGAACTTGCAACACACGCTTGCCATTATCCTGCTGGCTCACGTGTTCTACAACTACACCCTGGTACTGCGCATCGTGGGGGCTTACTGGGCCAACCTCGACCCCCGGCTGGAGGAGGCCGCCCGTATGCTGGGGGCGAATCGCTGGCGGGCCTTCCGCGAGGTGACGCTGCCTCTGCTGGCCCCGGCCCTCAGCGCGGCGGCGCTCCTTGTCTTTATCTTTTGCTTCACCAGCTTTGGAGTCATCCTCGTTCTTGGCGGGCCGCGCTTTGCCACTCTGGAAGTAGAGATCTACCGCCAGACGATCCACTACCTCAACTTGCCGCTGGCGGCGGCGCTATCCGTCATCCAAATCCTCTTTACCTTCGCGCTGATGGCGGTCTACACGCGGCTCCAGGCGCGCGTGCAAAGGCCGCTAGAGTTACGCTCGCGCCAGGTGACGCAACGGAGACCGCAGCGCCGGCGCGAGTGGCTGCTCGTCTGGATCAACGTGGGGCTGATGCTGGCGCTGCTGACCACGCCGCTGGCCGCCCTGGTCGGGCGCTCCCTGACGCTCTCTGCGACGGGGGGCGTGTCGCTGGATTTCTACCGTCAGTTATTCCGCAACACGCGCGACTCGGCTTTCTACGTGCCGCCGCTGGCGGCGGTGCGCAACTCGGTGGGGTTCGCACTAGCGACAGTGGCTCTCTCGGTCGTGCTGGGGCTGATGGCGGCGGCGGTGCTGGACAATCGAGGAGAAACCGGGTTTTTCGGGAAAACCCGGTTTCTTGACCCGCTCTTCATGCTGCCGCTGGGCACCTCGGCGGTCACACTGGGACTGGGCTACATCGTCGCGCTGGATGAACCCCCGCTCAACCTGCGCGCATCGCCGCTGCTCGTTGTGTTGGCCCACACGCTCGTCGCGCTGCCCTTTGTCGTGCGCAGCGTGCTCCCGGCGCTGCGCGCCATCCATCCCCACCTGCGCGAGGCGGCGAGAGTGTTGGGCGCATCCCCCTACCGCGTGTGGCGCGAGGTGGATCTGCCCATCGTGGCGCGGGCGGTGCTGGTGGGGGCCGTCTTTGCCTTTACCATCTCAATGGGCGAGTTCGGGGCCACCAGCCTGATCGCCCGGCCAGAGCGGCCCACCATGCCCATCGCCATCTACCGCTTCCTGGGCCGCCCTGGCGCGGCCAACTATGGCCAGGCGCTGGCAATGTCCACTTTGTTGATGCTCGTCTGCACGCTGGGCTTTATAGCGATCGAGCGTTTCCGCGTGGGAGAGGTGGGAGAGTTTTGATGCCCCAACTCGAACTCGCCCAAGTCCGCAAATCATACCCCGATGGCTGGACGCTGCAAGATGTCAGCTTTACCGTCGAGAAGGGAGAAATCGCTTGCCTTCTCGGCCCATCAGGCTGCGGCAAGACGACGCTGCTGCGGCTCATCGCCGGCCTGGAGCCGCTCGACAGCGGCCGGGTGCTGGTAGATGGGGAAGACGTATCCCGCGTGCCTCCTCACCTGCGCGGCTTTGGGCTGATGTTCCAGGAATACGCCCTCTTCCCGCACAAGGACGTCCTGGGCAACGTCGCCTTTGGGCTGCGGATACAGGGACTGGGGCGCGAACCGCTGGCAGCGCGGGTGGCCGAGGTGCTGGCGCTGGTCGGGCTGGCGGGATTCGAGCACCGCGACGTCAACCAGCTTTCGGGCGGCGAGCGGCAGCGAGTGGCGCTGGCCCGTAGTCTGGCCCCCCAGCCGCGCTTGCTGATGCTCGACGAGCCGCTGGGCGCGCTGGACCGGGCGCTGCGCGAGCGGCTGATGGACGAGCTGCCGGCTATCCTGCGCCGGGCCGGCGTGACCACCATCACCGTCACCCACGATCAGGAGGAGGCGTTTGCGCTCGCCGACCGGGTGGTACTGCTGCGGGCCGGGCGAGTGGTGCAGGCAGGCACACCGGAGGAGGTCTACCGCCGCCCGGCCTCGGCCTGGGCTGCGCGGTTTCTGGGACTGACCAACCTGCTCGATGCGCGGGTGATCGAGGAGAGACTGGTCGAGACGGAAATTGGAAGGTTAGAGATTAGAGATTGGAGACTTGAGCACCGTCAATTCCCAATCTCCAATCTCCAATTACTGATTCGACCGGAAGCGGCGCGGCTGGGCGAATCCGGCCCCAACCTGCTGCGCGGGGTGGTCACGGAACACTCCTTCCGCGGCGAGCGTTTCCGGCTCAGCGTGCGTCACGCCGGCGGAGTCGAATTGACGTTCAACCTCCCTGCCAGCGTCGAGCTGCCGGCTGTGGGCGAATCTATCGCTATTTCCCTGGATCCACAGGCGATGGCGCTGCTGAATCCCGATGATTGAATCTTTAGCGGCCCAAAAATCAGCCCGAAAAACCTGGTTTCCGATCGTCTTGATCCTGCTCCTCGCCGCCGCCCTCCGTCTTTACGGTCTCGACTGGGACGGCGGGCTGGGCGCGCATCCAGATGAGCGGTACGTGGTGGGCGCGGCGGAAAGCCTGCGCTGGCCTGACCGGCTGAACCCCTTTGACGCCGCTCCCGACTACGCCTACGGCCATCTGCCGCTGTATTTACTGGCGTTGGTTGGAAGCGTGACCCGCAACGTGGACTGGCTCCTGGTGGGGCGGGCACTGGCCGCGCTCTTTGACCTGGGCACGGTCGCTTTGACCTTTGCGCTGGCCTGGCGGATCTATGGAGAAGGGGTTGGCTTGTTGGCGGCGGCATTCGTCGCGCTGACCGTCTTGCACGTACAACAGGCTCACTTTTACACCGCCGACGTGCTGTTGGCCTTTTTTGTGTTGGGCACGCTGCTCTTTGCCAGCCGTCTGGCAGAGAGCGGGCGCTCGCGCGACGCTTTGCTGGGAGGCGCGAGCGCTGGGCTGGCGCTGGGCGTCAAGTTCAGCGCAGCGCTGCTGCTCTCGCCGCTGGCGGCAGCGTGTGCGCTCAGTCCAACTCTGGCCTTTCCAGGCCGGCGCCGCTGGAGACGTGGCTTTGAATCCAGCGCGGCGGCGCTGGCGGCCTTTGCGCTCACCAATCCCTTTGCGCTGGTAAACTTTTCTATCTTTTGGCAGAACGTGACTGAGCAGACGGCCATCGTGCGCGGCCTGCTGGACGCGCCCTACACCCGCCAGTTCCACGGAACCTGGCCCTATCTGTACCCGGTCGTGCAGCAATTGCGCTGGGGAATGGGGTGGGCGCTGGGGTTGGCCGCCTTTAGTGGGCTGGCCTACGCGGTGTGGCGGGCGGTGCGGGAGCCGCCGCGCCGGGCCGAGTGGGTGCTGCTGGCCTGGGCGCTGCCCTACTTTGCCTTTGTCGGCGCGCTATACGTCAAGTTTCCCCGCTACCTTATGCCGCTTACCCCTCTGCTGGCGATCTATGCCGCCCGGATGCTCCTCCGCTCCTCCGCCCCCTTGCTCCTCCGCTTCTCCGCCCCCCTGCTCCTCTTCTGCTCCCTTCTCTACTGTCTCGCTTTTGTCAATCTCTACCGCTCCCCGCACCCCTGGTTGGTCGCCTCCGAGTGGTTCTACGAACACGTGGAGCAAGGAGCGATCGTGGCCATAGAGCAATGGGACCACCCGCTGCCGCTGGATGCGGCCGGTTACAGAATGCGGGAATTGCCCATCTTTGACGAAGAGACGCCGGAAAAATGGGCCGAGATGGCAGAAATACTGGCGCAGACCGACTATGTGGTCATCGCCAGCCGGCGCGGGTACGCCGCGTTAGCGCGTTGGCCGGAGCTATATCAACCGACGGCCCGCTACTACCAGCTACTCTTTGAGGACGAGATGAGTTTCGAGTCGGCGGCCTGCCTGGGGCGCCACCCCCGACTGGGGCCGCTGGCGCTGGCGGACGATCCGGCCGCCGGCCTGGACTTTTCGCTGCCTGAACTCTGCCGCCCACAAGCTCCCTTCCTGCTGCGTCTGGGCCGGTTGGACGAGAGTTTTGTCGTCTACGATCATCCCCAGGTGATAATCCTACAGCGGAGGCCAGAATGAGCCGGGGTTTTGGGCGCTAACCCAGGATGCGTTGCAGGTTAGCGACTCCCTCGTCGGCCGCCTTTTCGTTCTGCTTGAGCAAGATTTTCTCGGCGATCTTGCCCACGGCGACCACCGGGATCGTGTACTCCATCCGCAGGGTTATGCGCGTGCCGTTCCCTTCCGGCTCCAGGGTCCAGTCCCAGGTGCTCACCATGCCGCTGCGCGTCTCGACGACGTGGCGGCTGGGCGGCGTGTGCTCCACGACCTGACCGGCGACGTTGAAGGACATTCCGGCCATCTTGTAGGTCACTTCCCAGCGGTAGTCGGTGCCCGCGCCGATAAAATTGCGCGGGTCAGCCAGCCCCGGCAGCCACTGGGCATCGTTGGCGTGATCCGCCAGGAATGCAAAGGCTCGTTCCTGCGGCGCCTCGACGGAAAAAGTGCGTTCGATTACGGCCATTGATTTACCTCCTTGAAATCTCCGATAGAGCCAACATCCCACAAACCATAGGGCAGGTTTCTTACCCGCCGCCTACCCTTTGATCACGGCCAGCGGCTGCAGGCGCACCACCTGGCGCGCTATCCCCAGGCCGTGCACCACCTCGACCACGCGGCTGACGTCCTTATAGGCCAGCGGAGACTCCTCGGCCAGTCCCTTGTCGCTGCCGGCGTGCACGACGATGCCCTGCCGCTCCAATTCCTTCTTCAGGTCCGCCCCCCAGACCTGCTTGCGCGCCTTGCTACGGCTCATCGTGCGCCCGGCCCCGTGGCAGGTCGAACCAAAGGTCAGTTCCATCGCTTTTTGGGCGCCCACCAGCACGTAGGAAGCGGTGCCCATCGAGCCGGGCACCAACACCGGCTGGCCCACGTCCCGGTAGTCGGCGGGCAGACCCGGGTAGCCCGGCCCAAAGGCGCGGGTAGCCCCCTTGCGATGGACGCACAGTCTCATCCTCTGGTCACCCACCTCGTGCTCCTCGAACTTGGCAATGTTGTGGCACACGTCGTATACCTGGAACAGGTCAAAGTTCTTGACCTTGCCAGCCAGTACCTGCTCGAACGCCTCCCGCACGCCCATCGCCAACACCTGCCGGTTGACAAAGGCATAGTTGACGGCGCACGCCATCGCGCCATAGTAGGCGCGGCCCTCGGGAGAATTGATGGGCGCACAGACCAGCTCCCGGTCCGGCAGTTGGATGTTATACTTGCGCACCGCCGACTGCAACCCTTTCACGTAATCGTCACAGACCTGGTGTCCAAAGCCCCGCGAGCCGCAGTGAATCTGCACCACCACCTGCCCCTCCCGCAGGCCAAAGACGTCCGCTACCTCCGGGTCGTAGACCTCGTCAACCGCGTCAATCTCCAAAAAGTGGTTGCCCGCGCCCAGGGAACCGACTTGCGGCCGTCCCCGCTCTTTGGCCCGCGCGCTCACCTGACCGGGGTCGGCTCCGGCCAGACAGCCCTGCTCCTCTGTGTGAGCCACGTCCTCCTGCCGTGCCAGTCCGCGCTTTAGCGCCCACTTGGCGCCATCAACCACTAACTCTTCCAGTTCCCGCTCAGAGACCCGCTCGCGTCCCTTGCCCCCCACCCCACTGGGACAGGCACGGTAGAGAACGGCGTTGAGATCGTGCAGGTACGGTGCGATCTCCTCTCGCTCCAGGTGCGTGCCCAGCAGTCGGACGCCGCAGTTGATGTCGTACCCGACGCCTCCAGGGGAGATCACGCCGGAATCCGCCCGCGTCGCCGCCACACCGCCGATGGGAAAGCCGTAACCCTGGTGAAAGTCCGGCATCGCCATGGCGTACCCGACGATGCCCGGCAGGGTCGCGGCGTTAGCCAATTGCGCCACCGTGCGGTCACGGAAGGCGGCCCCGAAAAGCTCCTCGTCGCCAAACAGCCGCGCCGGAACGCGCATATCGTCGCGGAAATCCTGGGGCAATTCCCAGATATACTCGTCCACTCGCCGAAAGTCGTGTGGCTGCGCCGTCCGCGGTGTTGTTTTCTGCTGCCCTCCCTGCTCTTGCCTTTTTTTCCGTCTTCGTCCCATCTCCCTCCTCCCCTCACTTTTCACGCTCACACGTCAAACACAACCGTGGTCTCGTACCCCCCGCCTACACGCACTATCTCCATCTCGCTGAACGTGACCGCCTTGACGTGCCGTCTGTGCCCCTGCACCGGCCCGCCCCGGGCGACGGCCCGCAACCGGGTCGAGGCGATCTCGAGCACGTCAAAATCGGCCAAGACGCACTCGTCCCGCTCGCTCAAGTAGAGCAACTCCCCTAGCCAACTCACCAACAGCGTTTCGGCGTCGTAGGCCTCGAGCTCGATCTCCTGCTCAATTGTCAGATCCAGCGCGTCGGGATCGCTCAACTGGCAGGCCAATCCGTAAGCAGCATTGACGAACAACTCGGCCAGGTCACGCCCCCGGACACGGATGGCGACGTCGGCGGTGTGCTCGATCTCTTCGAAACGCTTCCCCATCACACCTTCATACTATCACAAATCGGCCAATAAATCAAACGGGTGCAGTTGTTGCCCAGATAAAAAAACATAGTATACTTGTAGTGTAACTACTTCGACAATGTCACATTTCAGCAAGGAGCCACATTGAGCCACTTTAC
>CAYMWP010000050.1:0-29008 GCA_964393895.1 uncultured Anaerolineales bacterium
AGTTCACAGGTCAACTGACACGTTTGGGAGCAATTTTGGATCTACTGAGACTGGCGGCGCAGCGGGCCAACGACGATCCGGCGATCCTCTACGAACTGGCAGAGTTGTACGAGGAAGAGTATGGCGCGACCCCCGAGGTTTTCAACCTGCTGGAGCGAGCCGTTCGCCTGGATCGGGAACACGCGCCGGCTCACTTTCTCCTAGGCGAGCTGTACCTCGAACAGGGACGGGGGCAAAAGGCCATCGAACATTACGAACAGGCGCGCGCGTTCACCCCGTCCGCTTCCATGCTGGGCCGCAAGGCGCGGCGCAAATTGGCCTACCTGCGCCCCCCCATGCCCAGGCAGGCTCAGGGGTGGGGAGAGACCTGGCGCTCGATGACCGGGCTGATGCTCTCACCAGTGCTGGCTGCGCTGATCAACGCCAGATTCATACCGTGGGACATCAGCCTGCCGGCATGGGGCGCGCTGGCGATGGCGGCCGCGGGCGCTTACCTGTGGACCTGCGCGGCCGACGCGCCCCACAACCCGGCGATGCGCGCCCTCTTTGGCAAGAGGGGCGCCGAGGGATGGCGGCGCAAGACACTGCTGGGCCTGCCGGGCGTGCTGCTGTGGGCCATTGCCTTTGGCCTGATCTTGGGCAAGGCGTAGAGAGGTGGACGATGTGGCTGACGGTTCTGTTTCTGATGCTGAGTTTCTTGACCTCGTTCGTCTTCCTGCTCCCCATCAAAGACGAGCGGGGGCGCTATAAAAGTTTCCCCTTTATGACCCTGGGACTCGTCCTGCTCAACACCGCCATCCACGCCTTTTTCTATCACCTATTGCCCAAATTGATCGAGGATGAGGAAACTTGGCTCACCCTGAGGTGGTATTTGATGACTCTGCCGGCCGCCGTCGTCGCGGGCGAAGGGTTGGGGGCACTGAGCATGATCACCGGCGCGTTCCTGCACAGTAACTGGGCGCACCTGATAGGCAACATGATCTTTCTCTGGTTCTTTGGCCGCAAGATCGAGAATGTGTTAGGCCCGTCCAAGTTCGGGCTTTTTTACCTGGTGTGCATACTCGTATCCGAGATGTTTGGCGTATTGAGCCGAGTGGCGCTCCCCCTCACCCAGGGGAATATACCCGGCCTGGGAGCCAGCGGCGCGATCATGGGCGTCGTGGGCGCCTATCTCTTTTTATACCACGACCAGCGCATCCGCACGTTGGTGATGTTGACGATCCTCCCCATACCCTTCACGCTGCAAATGCCGGCCTGGGTGTTCATCATCTACACCGTGATCGGCGACATCGCGCGGGACTGGCTGGAAAGAGAGGCCCAGGCTATGGGGTTCATCTACAGCCTCGTAGGCTCGTCCGCCCACCTGGGCGGAGTGATCGCCGGCCTGACGTGCCTCTATTTCTTCCTGCCCTCCGAAATACTCTACTACCGCTACCGGCCAGACAAGACAACTTGACTACGCCCGCCCGCGTGTTACAATCCCTCCCGTCCCGCGCCTACAAAATACGAGAATGGGAGACCAACACTAAATGCCATCAGCAGATCTGATCCTGCTCCACGCCCCGACCGTCTACGACTTTCGCCGGCGAGCGACGTTGTGGGGGCCCACCAGCGACCTCGTTCCCTCCGAGCCGGTTTTCGACATGTACCCGGTCGGCTTCTCCACCATGGCCGCCTACCTGGAACAGGCCGGCTTTCGCACGCGCATCGCCAATCTGGCGGCCCGTATGGTGCGCTCCCAACGCTTCGACCCGGAGCGCCTCGTCGCCCGGCTGTCGGGGCGCGCCTTTGGCATAGACCTGCACTGGCTGCCCCACGCCCACGGCGCGCTGGAGGTCGCCGCGCTGGTCAAACGACACCACCCCGAAACCCCCGTCATCTTGGGCGGCTTTTCCTCCTCCTACTTTCACGAGGAATTGGTACGCTATCCCCAGGTGGACTATGTCCTACGCGGCGATTCGACAGAGGAGCCGCTGCGCCAGTTGATGGAGCACATCTCCGCCGCCGACCCGGACGGCCTGGCCCACATTCCCAACCTAACCTGGAAGGACCGCTCCGGTCAAATTCACGTCAACCCGCAGACCTACATCCCCTCCGACCTGGATCACCTGGAGATGAACTACCGCCAGATGGTGCGCTCTGTGGTGCGCGACCTGGATTTCTCGAACTATGTGCCCTTTAGCCACTGGATCGACTACCCGACGATGGCCGTGCTCACCGTGCGCGGCTGCAAGCACAACTGCTCCTACTGCGGTGGCTCCGCCTCCGCCTCCCGCCTCATCAGCGGGCGCACCGCTCCCGCCTTCCGCTCCCCCGAAAAGTTGGCGGACGACATGCGCCGCATGTACGACATCAGCCGCGGCCCAGCCTTTCTCCTGGGCGACATTCGCCAGGCCGGGATGGACTATGCCCATCGCTTCCTGAGCGCCATCCAGGGCTACCCCGGTCAGGGCATGCTCGAGATCTTTACCCCGCTTGATCGCCCCTTTGCCGAGGAACTGGCCGGCGCGCTCCCCAACTTTGTCATCGAGTTCTCCCCCGAATCCCACGACCCGGCCGTGCGGCGCGCGCTCAACATGAACTTTACCAACGCCCAGATCGAAGAGACCATCGCCGCCTGCCTGGACGTCGGCTGCCGCCGCTTCGACCTGTTCTTCATGGTCGGCTTGCCCCAGCAGACTACCCAGTCAGTGCTGGAGGGGATAGAGTATTTTGAGCAGCTGCTGACCCGCTTCGACGACGGGCGACTGATGCCCTTCGTCGGCCCGCTGGCCCCGTTCGTGGACCCTGGCAGCCTGTTCTACGAGCAGTCCGAAAAATACGGCTACCGCATCCTCTGCCGCACACTGGAGGAACATCGCCAGGCACTATTGGCCCCCACCTGGAAACACATCCTGAACTATGAGACGCGCTGGATGAGCCGCGACGAGATCGCGGCCGTGACCTACGAGGCCGGCCGGCGGCTCAACGCGCTCAAGGTTCGCTTTGGACTGATCACCCCGCAGGTGGCCGCCGAGACCGAATCCCGCATCACGCGCGCCGTCTCCCTGATGGCCCAGATTGACCGCCTGATCGAGCGCTGCACGGCGGAGGAACTGGAACGCGAACTGCTGGCCCTCAAGCCGCAGATTGACAGCGCCAACACCTCCACCGTGTGCGAAAAGAGCGAACTGGATCTACCCTTCGGCATCACCGCCTTCAACCTGCCACAACTGGTCAAGATGGGCGTGGCCGACGTCTTCAGTAGAGTGACGGGTCGGTAAGTCGGTGTTGCACTCGTCTGCTAAATTCGCGCTTTTGCGCCGTACAAATCTACCGGGTGTGTTTCATCTCAGTAAAGACCCTAGACCTCCGAGGTCTTGCCCATTTGAAACACACCCAAATCTACCAATGCTATACCGCTCAGCCCAAGCTCCCCCATCCCGGGGACGCCCCACGATGGGAGACCGAGAAACGGCCTACGCTATACAGGCTGAGGGCGGCTCTTGTACGGCGGATCGGATGAAACCCACTGATTGGAGCAGCTAGATGAACACTTTTGACGTCCAGATATCCCCCCACCCCTCCCGACTGGCCCACACCTTCTCCATCGTCGCCCGCGACCCCGCAAGCGGCGAGATGGGAGTAGCGGTGCAGTCCCACTGGTTCTCGGTCGGGGCGCTCGTGACCTGGGCCCAGGCTGGCGTGGGAGCCGTGGCGACCCAGGCCCTCGTCGAGGTCAGCTATGGCCCGCTGGGGCTGGCCCTGATGCAAGCCGGCAAACCCGCAGCGGAGGCGCTGGCCGCGCTATTAGCGGCCGACGAGGGGCGCGACATACGCCAGGTGGCGATGGTGGACGCTCGAGGTCAGGCGGCTGCCCACACCGGCGCGCGCTGCATCGCCGACGCCGGGCACGAGACTGACGCAGGCTTTTCCGTCCAGGCGAACATGATGCTATGCCCCGACGTCTGGCCGGCGATGGCCCGCGCTTACCGCGAAGCAGAGGGTGACCTGGCAGCCCGTATGCTGGCGGCGCTCAAAGCGGGCCAGGCCGCCGGCGGTGACGTTCGCGGCAAGCAGAGCGCGGCCATCCTCATCGTAAAGCCGGTCTCCACCGGCCGTCCCTGGGAAGACACGGCGATGGAACTGCGCGTAGAAGATCACCCCGAACCGATCCACGAACTGGAGCGATTGGTGCACCTGCACCGCACCTACCGGCGTATGAATCGGGGCGACGAACTGCTGGGGGCCGGGCAGACGGAAAAAGCGCTGCGCGAATACCGAGCCGCCGCCCAGATGGCACCCCAAATCGAGGAACTACCCTTCTGGCACGCCGTCACCCTGGCCGACCTGGGCCGCGTGGACGAGGCGCTCCCCATTCTCCGCGACGTGTTCGCCAGGAACCCGGATTGGGCCACGTTGCTGACCCGTCTCCCTCCGGCGGGCCTGCTGCGCGACGACGCCGAGATGATGGACCTCATACTGGCACAAGTGCCCTGAAGCCACCCCGCAGGGCGCGTTTCCATACGCGCCGCTCGCCGGCGGGTAAGAAACTCGTCCTACAGGCACGGAAACCCGCTCTAGGTTCCCTCCTCCCAGGAGGAGAGATACTTTTGCTGCTCCGGCGTCAGCACGTCAATCTCGACGCCCATGGCCTGCAACTTGATGTGGGCGATCCGCTGGTCAATCTCCTCCGGCACCGGGTAGACGATGCGCTCCAGTTCCTCGGCGTGACGCAGCATGTACTCGGCGCAGAGAGCCTGGTTGGCAAAGGACATGTCCATCACCGCGCTGGGGTGGCCCTCGGCGGCGGCCAGGTTGACCAGCCGACCCTCGGCCAGCAAAAAGATGCGGCGCGTCGCATGACGCGCCCCGCCAGGCAGCGTGTACTCGTCCACCGAAGGCCGAACGCGGCGCGGCGGCCCCTCCGCCATCTCTACCAGGGCGGGGATGTTTAGCTCCACGTTAAAGTGGCCGGAATTGGCGACAATGGCCCCATCCTTCATCACCTCAAAGTGGCGCCGGTCAATCACGTTGATGTCGCCGGTGGAGGTGATAAAGATGTCGCCCAGCGGCGCAGCCTCGATCATTGGCATCACGCGGTAGCCGTCCATCACCGCCTCCAGCGCCCGCAGCGGGTCCACCTCGGTGACGATGACGTTACCGCCCAAGCCTTCGGCCCGCATAGCGATACCCCGGCTGCACCAGCCGTAGCCCGCGACGACGACTGTCTTGCCGGCAATGAGCACGTTGGTGGCGCGGATCACGCCGTCCATCGTGGATTGCCCCGTGCCGTACCGGTTGTCGAAAAAGTGCTTGGTGAGGGCGTCGTTGACGGCGACGATGGGGTAACGCAACACGCCGTCGTTCGCCATCGCCCGCAGCCGGATGACGCCGGTGGTCGTCTCCTCGGTGCCGCCGATGACGTCGCCCAGCGCCTCGGTGCGCTCCTTGTGGAGCGTGCTCACCAGGTCGGCCCCGTCGTCCATCGTGATCTGCGGCTGGTGGTCAATTGCGGCGTGGAGGTGCTCGTAATAGGTCTCGTTATCCTCTCCCTTGATGGCAAAGACGGGGATCTCGTAGTAAGAGACCAGCGCCGCTGCCACGTCGTCCTGGGTGGAGAGGGGATTGGAAGCGGTGAGCGCCACCTCCGCCCCACCCGCCTGGAGAGTGCGAGCCAGGTTGGCCGTCTCGGTGGTGACGTGCAGACAGGCGGAGAGGCGCACGCCTTGTAAGGGCTTTTCCTTCTCGAACCGCTCGCGGATGAGCCGCAAGACCGGCATCTCTCGCTCCGCCCACTCGATGCGCAAGCGGCCGCCGGGGGCCAGGTTCAGGTCTTTGACGTCGTAATCTGTTGACATTATTCACTCCTTGTGTGGATTTAGTTGGCTAGTTGATCTAGAGCGCCCTCGTCGTCGAAGTGTTCTCGAAAGCGGGCAGTGAACTCGACCAGGGTGTAACGATGGCTCTGAGGGCCGGGTTGCTCCAATGTACAAGTGGCGGCCAGCGCGCCCAGCCGGCCGGCCAACTCCCAGGAAAGGTTCAATGCCAGCCCTTTGATCAGCCCCGCCCGGAAAGCGTCTCCCACGCCGGTGGGGTCGCTGGTCTGCCGGGGCGGGACCGGGGGGATGGCGTGGAGGGTTCCCTGCGCCCAGATATGCGCCCCCTCAACCCCCAGAGTGACGACGCAAGCGCGACTCGGGGCGGAGCGAATTTCCTCGGCATCCAACCCCGTCTTTTCGCGCAGCATTTCAAATTCGTACTCGTTGACGACCAGTATATCACAGCCCTCCAACCCGGCCCGCAAATCCTCTCCGGAGAGACGGATGATCTGCTGGCTGGGGTCATACAGATAAGGAATACCCAACTCCCGACATTCAGCCGGGTACTTTACCATCGCCTCCGGGTCGTTGGGCGAGATGGTGACCAGATCAACCTGCTCGGCGTCCAGGTCATGCAGCGAGAGGTCGCGCGCCCGGGCCATCGCGCCGGTGTAAAAGCTGGCGATCTGGTTATTGTCCTGATCGGTATTGACGAAGAAGGAAGCGGTGAACAGGTCGGGTTCGTCGCGGGTGAGGGAGGTATCCACTCCGTGCTGCTCCAGCCAGATGCGATACTCGCCAAAATCCTGGCCCACGGCGCCCATCAGGCGGGGACGTTCCCCCAGCAACGCCAAACTGTAAGCGATGTTGGCCGCGCACCCGCCCCGCTGCCGCCGCATCTCGTCCACCAAAAAGCTCAGGGAAATGCGGTGCAACTGGTCGGGCAAAATATGCTCGACGAAACGGCCTGGAAAGGTCATCAGATAGTCGTAAGCGATGGAACCGGTGACGACGACGTTCATCTCTCATTACCCCCACAAACGTGTTCTCAGATAGATCCAAAGTACGCGGAAGCCGGTGCGAAAAGCCTTCAGGCCCACGATCCCCTTGCCCTGCTCGGCGGTGCGAGGATGGTAGGCCACGGCCACCTCTTTGATCTCGTAGCCGCGCTTGAGCAATGTGCAAGGCAGTTCAAAGTCCAGGTCAAAGTCGTGGTCACTCAGCTTTAGCGAGCGCGCTACGTCCAACCGGACCAGTTTGGTGCCCGTGGCGATGTCGGTCAGATGGCCACCGTAGAGCAGGTTGGCGAGCAGTGTGAGAAAACGCACACCCCAATAGTTCTTGGCGTACTGGTAAATCCTGCGTCCGCCCAAGGTGCGGGAGCCAAAGATGGCGACGGTCTCGTCGGGAACAACTGCCGCGAGCAGGCGCGGCAGATCGTCTGCCTCATACTCCAGGTCGGAATCAAAAATGACGAAGTAGTCGCCGCCAGCCTCGGCGATGCCTGTCAATATTGAGGCGCTCTTGCCCAGGTTACGCGGATGAAAGATGACACGCACGTCCGCCAAGTCAACCGACTGGAGCATCTCGCGCGTGCCGTCGGTGGAAAAGTTGTCCACAACGACGATCTCTTTTTCCCAGCCGGGACCCAGGTCAACGGCGTGAGCCTGATGGATGGCTTCCAGAATCGTCCGGCGTTCGTTGTAGGCACAGATAACGATTGACAGTTTCATAGCGAATCAGCGAGTCAGCGGGTTTACGAATGAGCGGAAGAAATCGGCAAAAGTCTCCAGCATATAGGCGATGCGGGCGTCGTCCAGGCCCGGGTAGACGCCGACAAAAAAAGTGGCGCGCAAGACGAGGTCCGAGTTCGGCAAAGCACCCACGGCCCGGTGAGCGATGTGCCAATAGCCAGGCTGGCGGGCAATGTTGCCGGCAAAAAGGTAGCGCGTCTCGATTTGACGCTCCTCCAGGAAATTGACCAGATCACGTCGGGAAAAAGGAGCGCCCGGCCGGACGGTGATGGGAAATGCGAACCAGGAAGGCTCGGCCCGCTCGCTCCAAGCCGGCAGGACAATAAATTCCTCGTAGGGCTTTAGCCCTTCGTAGAGACGGGCAAAGTTGCGTTTGCGGGCCGCGACAAAGTCAGGCAATTTCTCCAGTTGCGTCAGACCGATAGCGGCTTGCACGTCGGTCATCTTCAAGTTGTAGCCGATCTCTGTAAACAGGTAGCGATGGTCGTAAGGCTCATCCAGGCCGGGGATCCGCCACTCGAAGCGGCGACCGCACGCACCGCTAGGGGGGCTATCGTGGCGGCAACGGCAGTCGCGGCCCCAGTCCCGCACGCTTTGAGCAATGCGGGCCAGTTGGGGATCATCGGTGACCACCGCCCCACCCTCGCCAGTGGTGATGTGGTGGGCGGGGTAAAAGCTCAAAGTCGCCAGATCACCAAAGGTGCCGGCCATCTTTCCATCGTAGGCGGTACCCAGCGCGTCACAGGTATCCTCTATGACGTAGAGGCCGTGGGCGCGGGCGAAATCCATCACCGGCCACATCTCCACCGGGTTGCCCAGCGTGTGAGCCAGAAGGAGCGCGCGGCTCCGCTCTGAAAGAGCCGTCTCCAGTTGTTCCGGGTCCAGATTGTACGTGCCCAGCTCACAATCCACGAACACCGGCACCAGCCCGTTCTGGACGATGGGGGCGACGGTAGTGGGAAAACCCATCGCCGGGGTGATGACCTCGTCGCCCGGCTCCAGTGGCCGCTCCAGGCGACGGGAGCAAAGGGCAGTCACGGCGACCAGGTTGGCCGAGGAGCCAGAGTTGACCGCCAAAGCGTGGCGCAGACCCAGGAAGCGGGCCAGCTCCCCTTCGAAATCCGCCGCACGCGGCCCGGCGGTGAGCCAGAAATCGAGCACCGCCTCCACTGCGGCGATCAGTTCCCGCTCATCGTAGACGCGGCCGGCGTAATTTACCCGGCTCTCTCCGGGCACAAAAGCGACCGGGGTATGGGCCTGCCGATAATAGGCGGTGACAAGTGCGCGGATCTGCTCAAGCAGTGGGTCGTTTTTGTCCATCGGCAGCGAGTAAATCAACCATTTCAATCGTGCGGCGCAATCCTTCCTCCAACCCGACCCGCGCCCGCCAGCCGGTCAGCCGGGCCGTGCGGTCGGCGTCAGCGACCAGGCGCATCACCGCGCCAGGGCGGTAGGGCAGGTCTCCGGCCAGAATTCTCCCCCGCGCTTCCGTCATCGTCCAGATGCGCTCCACCACCTGCCGGGCTGAATGAGCCCCCCCAGTCCCCAGGTCAAGGCTGTGCCCTTCAATGCCGGGCGCTTCTGCGGCAGCCAGCATCCCATCCACCACGTCATCCACGTAGACAAAGTCACGCTCCTGCTCGCCCGGCGTCATCGGGAAATCATCCCCGGTCAGAGCCGCGCGGATGGCGGCTGGTATCAGCGTATGAGCCGGTTGTCCAGGTCCATAGACCTGGAAGGGACGCACGGTGACGGTAGGCAATCCGTGTGCCCGCCAATACATCCGCCCAAAGGCCCAGGCGGCCGCCTTCGAAGCGGCGTAAGCGTTGAAAGGATCCAATCCTTCGAGCGCCTCCCGCGCGCCATATTCGTAGCACGTGCCGACGAGCACGATCCGCTCAACATTCCGCTCGCACAGTGCTTCCAGCAGGTGCACCAGGCCACCAACGTTCACCGCCAGGGCCAGCGCCGGGTCTACGCCAGGGTCGGTGACGCCGACGGCGGCCAGATGAAACACGACATCTGGGACAGCTTGGCCCACCGCCCGCCGGACGCCTTCCACGTCCTGCACATTCAGGGAGATGCACTCGGCCCGCGAGGGAAGAGCCGCAATCCGCTCCGGAGCTTCACAAGGACAGATCCCCGCCCAGACCTGCGCCCCGGTCTCTACGAGCCGCTGCGCCAATCGCTGGCCGATAAAGCCGGTAGCGCCAGTGACGAGAGTTCGCCTGCCCGTCCAGATCACTGGCCCAGGAACTCGCGATACCACGCCAATGTTTCCTTCAATCCCTCTTCGAGTGAATAACGGGGGGCCCAACCCAACACACGCTTGGCCTTCCCACTATCGAGGTACTGCGCCTGAATCTCGTTGGGGGCGTCAGCCAGCACCACCGGCTCCAAATCGGGATAATCGGAAACAGCGATGATGGTCTGCACGATTTCGAGTACGGGCTTGGGGTTATCCATCCCAAAGTTGAATGGTTCGCCCCTCACCTCAGGGTCGTCCAGCCGTTCGGCCAGGGTCAGGTAAGCGTTCACCGCGTCCCGGACGTAGAGATAGTCGCGCACCATAGTGCCATCGGAACGGACGATGGGGCGCTCGCCTCGGATGACGCTGCGTACCGTACCCGGAAAGATGCGGCTCCAGTTCAAGTCCCCGCCGCCGTAGAGATTGGCGCAACGGGTGACGGCGATGGGCAGGCCATAGGTAACGGCATAAGTGCGGGCAATGAGCTCGGCGCAAGCCTTGGATGCGTCGTAGGGATAGCAGCCCAGCAAGGGCGCATCCTCGGTGTAGGGGAGCGTATCGTGCGCACCGTAGGCTTTGTCGGACGAGGCGAGCGCCACGCGAGTGATCGTAGGTGAACGCCGGGCCGCCTCCAGCAACGTCCAGGTGCCTTTGATGTTGGTCTCAAAGGTCGAGATGGGGGAGCGATTAGCGATGGGGACGATGGTCTGAGCAGCCAGGTGGAACACGGTGTCAATCTCGTACTCGTTGAGCGCCCGCTCGATCAACTCATAATCGGTCACGTCGCCGCGCACGACAGCAATGCGATTCTGGTACCCAGACCTGCGGAGGTGAGAGAAAGGCACCTCGTCGCGGATCAGGCCAACGACGGTCGCGCCCGCCTCCACCAAGGCAATGCTCAGCCAGGAACCAAGAAAGCCCGTGCAGCCGGTGACGAGTGCAGGACGGTCGAACCAAAAGCGCGAATTGCGAATCATGTGATTCCTCACTCCCAGGTTTTCCACGGCGCGCTCTCGCGCCAAAACTTGTCCAAGGCCAGCGCCTCCTTCAAGGTGTCCATCTTGCGCCAAAAACCGGTGTGGCGGTACATCATCAACTGCCCCTCGGCGGCCAGGCGGGGCAGAACTCCCCGCTCAAGGTGGACGTCGTCGCCGCCGGCCAGGTAATCAAGCACCCTCCGCTCGAAAACCATAAAGCCGCCGTTGATCCATTGCTCCATCTGCGGCTTTTGCGCAAACCCACTCACCCGCCCGGCCTCGCCCACCTGGATGGTGCCATAAGGTGACGGGGGGCGCACGCCAGTCACGGTCGCCAGCCGGCCGTGCTGCCGGTGGAAGGCCAACAGTGCGTCCACGTCCACGTCGCCCACTCCGTCGCCGTAGGTGGCAAAAAAAGTATCGCCGTCAATGTAGCGGGCAACGCGATAGATGCGCGAGCCTTTCTCCGTGTCGAGCCCCGTATCAGCCAGAGTGACTTCCCAGTTCTCGTCCGGGCCGGCCCGGTGGTACGAGACGGCGCTCGAGTGGCCCAGCTTTACGGTAAAGTCACAACCCATAGGTTTGTATTCCAAAAAGTAGCGCTTCATCTCAGCGGCGCGGTGGCCCAGGGTGAGAATAAAACGGGTGTGACCATAAGTGGCATAGATCTTCATCACGTGCCAAATTATAGGACGACCACCTATCTCGACCAGTTCTTTCTTGACGGGAGTATCGCCCCGCATGCGGGTGCCGGCGCCACCGCAAAAAACGATGACGGGGACGGATCGAGCAATTTCAGACGTCAAAAGGCGCCTCCAGAACCCGAAGCAGGCTGATCACGAACGGGGGATAGGCAATGCCGTTCTCGGTCACAATGCCAGTGACGTAACGATGAGGGGTGACGTCGAAAGCGGGGTTGGCCACCCGCGCCCCTTCCGGTACGACCGCCCGACCCAGGAAGGAGATACCGGTCACCTCCTCCGGCGGGCGCTCCTCGATGGGGATGTCGTCCCCGGTCGGCGTGGATAGATCAATGGTAGAAGTAGGCACGCAGGGGTAAAAAGGGACGCCGTTCTCCCTGGCCACCACCGCCAGTTTATAGGTGCCGATCTTGTTAGCCACGTCGCCGTCAGCCGCCACCCGATCGGCCCCTACCAGCACGAGGTCCACCTGGCCAGTGCGCAAAAAGTGACCGGCGGCGTTGTCGGCGATGAGGGTGAAGGGGATGCCCGCTCGTTGAAGCTCCCAGGCGGTCAGGCGCGCCCCTTGCAGACGCGGGCGGGTCTCGTCCACCAGGACGTGGATGTGCTTGCCCGCCTCGTGGGCGGCGCGGATGACGCCCAGCGCGGTGCCATAGTCCACAGTAGCCAGGGCGCCGGTGTTACAGTGATGGAGGATGGTCGCCCCTTCGGGGACCACGGCAGCACCCACCTGCCCCAAGCGGTGGTTAATCGCCACGTCCTCGTCAGCGATGGCCTGGGCTTCTTCCAAAGCGACGGCTCGTATACGCTCTACATCTCGCTCACCAGCCGCCCGCTCCAACACCCGTTCCACAGCCCAGGCCAAATTGACGGCGGTGGGACGGGAGGCCCGCAGTGTGGCGGCGGCATTCTCCAGATCGCGCAGCAGGCCACCCCGGTCGCCGGCCCGGCTGCGATAGGCAGCCAGGGCCATACCAAACCCGGCCGTAGCGCCGATGGCGGGCGCCCCCCGCACGGCCATATCACGGATCGCACGGGCTACTTTTTCAAGGTCATCCAGCTCCAGCAAGCGGAACTCGGCCGGTAGAAAACGCTGGTCAATCATCCGCACGATGCCTGGTTGGCCTTTGTCTGTGTACCACTCTACACTGCGCATAACAACCTCGAGTTAGGGATCTGAGAGTATGTGCATAATGTCCTAGCACAAAGCGGTATGGTAACATAAGCGAACCGCTTTGTCAACACAGGGATGCAACTGGTGATTGCCCACATCTCACCACAGAGACACAGAGAGCACAGAGAAAACACAAAAATGTCCTATCTCGGTGTCCTCCGCGCCTCTGTGGTGAAAAAACGATCACCTCGAATAGACATCTGCATACTTGTGGGCAATCACCGGAGGGATGCAAGATTTAGAGATCGGATATTGGGAGATTTGTGACAAATACGCCAATCTCACATCAGCAAATCCCAGATCAGTGAGTGTGCTCGACGTCTCCCAGGCCGTTGTCGTGGCAATCGTTGCTCATCAAGGTGGGGTTGGCCGTGATCTGCACAGCGATACCGTATTTACCGTTGCGCACACATTCGTTCTCGCTGACCAGGCCGGCGGCATTGTCGAAATAGGAGATGCCCGTATCCTGGTTATCCGTGCACACGTTTCCCTTTAGCGCAGGCCAGGCCTGGTCGTAGACGTAAATGCCGTGATACCCGTTGCGCGAGCACTCGTTCTCGCTGGCCGAGCCGCCTGCATTGTCCCGGTAGCCAATACCAGAGTCGTCGTTGTCGTTACACAGGTTCCCCTCCAGCGCCGGCTGTGCCCGGCCAACGACCAGTATCCCGGTCCCATTCCTCAAACACTCGTTCCGACTAGCCTGACCGCCCGTTTCGTCCAAGTAGAAAATGCCATAGGCGTCGTTGTCGTTGCATTGGTTCTCCTCGAGCGTGGGATCAGCCTGACCACTGAGACTGATACCGACCATGCTCCCCGAACACTGATTGCGACGAGCGACGCCCCCGGCCTCCCCCCGGTACGCGACGCCGACGGCCGTGTTGTTCGTAAAGCGATTCCCCTCCAGCGTCGGTCGCGCACGCCCGCCCACGAGAAGGCCAATGTTGCCGTTATCGTCGCCCACGCAATCCCGCACGACGCCATCCGTCTCCCCCTTGATCCACAATCCCACCCCGTCGCGCTCCCCTCCCACGGTCGCCCCGGTGAAGCGACAGCGGGCAAAGGCCGCCTCGCCCCCGCGCACGACGACCACGCTGGCCGCGGCCTCCCCCTGGTGGCGGAAGGTGACGTCCTCGGCGGAAAAAGGGCCGTCGCCGCTGAAGCGGATCACGTACCCCTCCGCCTCGGAGACGATCTCGGTCCGCCCCATCCCCGCCCCCACCAGGTGGAGCGATCTGCGAACGTACAGCCGCCCCGTCAGACGGTAGACGCCGGGGCCGAGGATGAGCGTGGCTCCCTCGGGGACGCTGCGTACCGCCTCCACCAGAGTCGCATAATCCCCGCTGCCGTCGGCTTCCAGGGTAAAAGCGGTGGGAGGCACAGGAGTGAGAGTGGGAAGAGGAACAGGACCGGCCGCCGACCGGGTGGCAGAGATGGCGGCAGCGACCTGGGTCGCCACACCGTCCAATTCCGTTTGAGACGAATCGCAGGCAGAGAGAAGGAGCGCCGCGAGCAGACAGGCTGCCCACACTCCAATACGCTTCATTGGGATGCCTCCTCCGGCTCAGATAGGTAAACGTCACAATCATTGCGCCCCAGGTCTGGGGCGGCTGTCTCTGCCACGTAAATGTCCACGCCGCCATTCTCGGCGCACTCGTTCTGACGGGCCACGCCGCCCGCACTATCCACGTAAGAGATGCCCGCACTCTCGTTGTTGGCGCATAGGTTCTCCGTCAGCGTGGGGCCGGCCTGTCCGCCGACGCGGATGCCGTTCACCCCGTTCCACAAACACTCGTTTTGGCGCGCCAGGCCGCCCCCGTCGTCCGAGTAAGCGATGCCCACGTCACCGTTGTCGGCGCAGAGGTTATCCTCCAACGTCGGCTCGGCCCGGCCAGCGACAAGGATACCGACGCTCCCATTTTCTGAGCACTCGTTCTGGCGCGCCAGGCCGCCCCCGTCATCCAAGTAGGCGATACCCGCGCCGGCGTTATGCGCGCAGAGGTTCCTCTCCAGCGATGGCCGGGCCTGCTCGCTCACACGGATGCCGATACCGTTGCCCTCGACCACACAGCCCTGCGCCAGCCCGTTCGCCTCGCCGCGCAGCCACAGGCCGACTCCTTCGTCCCCTCCCTCTCCAGAGACCGCCCCCGTGAAGCGACAGTGGGCCAGGCTCACCACCCCACCATCCACGATCACCACGTCGGCCACGGCCTGACCCTGGTGGCGGAAGGTGACGCCCTCGGCGGAAAAAGGACCGGCGCCGCTGAAGCGGATCACGTACCCCTCCGCCTCGGATACGATCTCGGTCCGCCCCATCCCCGCCCCCACCAGATGGAGCGATTTGTTGATCGCCAGCGGTTGCGCCAGGTAGTAACTGCCGGATCCAAGGATGAGAGCGGCCCCCTCTGGCGCGTTCTGTACCGCCTCCTCCAGAGTGGCATACTCACCGCTGCCGTCCGCCTCCAGGTGAATGGGGCCAACCGTCGGAGTGGGCGGAGCCGCCGTCTGAGTGGCAAAGACGTCGGCGGCGACGCTGGTGACGGTAGCGTCCACGTCCACCGGGGACGAAGCGCAGCCAGAAGAGAGACAAACTGCCACCAGACACACAAACAGCAACCCGGGTCTTTTCATCACCCTATCTCCTCGTCAAGCCCAGGTGCGACGCACCTTCACACCTCACCGATCACGTACAGCTCCCCCTGCTCGAACCCCCGTTCCCGATAGTAGGGGCGCGTGCCGACCGCCGCAATGACGGCCAGCCGGCCAAAGCCCTCCCGCCGGGCAATGCGCCGGGCCTCATCCAGCAACCGTGTGCCCATCCCGGTGTGCTGCGCCGCCCCCTCCCGGCTGGCTCCCAGCTCCAACGCCGGGCCGTAGACGTGCAGTTCGCGCACCACGGCGCAGCCGCTCAACTCAGCGATGGGCGGCTCGTCGTGGGGAAGCGAGAGCCGCAGGAATCCTGCCAGGCGGCCCTCGGGGGTGACATAGCTCAGAAAACACTCGCGGGTGACGTCGGTCTCGTACTCCAGCCGCTCCAGCTCGAGCTCGTCCGCGTTCACCTCTTGCCCGCGCACCTCGCGGCAGCGAATGCAACGGCAACTCAGCCCCTCCCGCGCCATACGGCGCTGCACGATCTGGCGCAGGTTCGATTTCGTCACACCGGCCACAATGTTAGGGGCGGGAATGTCGCGCATCAGCCGGTTGACGCGACAATAGGGCGGAATGAGCGTCTTGCACTGGGCCAGCAGCTCGACCAGTGTCTCTTCGTCGTAGGGCCGGTACTCGCCTCGCTGCCAGAGCTCGTAGAGTTCCGTACCCTCCAGCAGCGCGGTGGGATAGATCTTGAGCTCGTCGGGCCTCAGAGCGGCGTCGTCCCACAACCGGCCAAAGTCCTCAAAATCGCTCTCTGGCGCGGCCCCTAGCAGGTTGGGCATCCAGTGGACGACGATCTTGAACCCCGCCAACCGCAGCAAGCGCATCGCGGCCCGCGTCTCGGCGACAGCGTGACCGCGCCGGTTGCGGGCCAAAATCTCGTCACTGAGGCTCTGCACGCCCAACTGCACCTTGGTCACCCCCAGGCGGCGCAACCGAAGCACCTCCTCTGGCGTGATGCAGTCGGGCCGCGTCTCTACCACCAGGCCGACGTTGCGATGCACGGCGCGCTCGTTGAGCCGCTGCGCTTGCTCCAGCGTGGGCGACTCCACCCCGTTCATCCCGTCCAGGCAGCGACGCACGAACCACTCCTGATACTTCTCCGGGTAGCTCGACCACGTGCCGCCCAGAATGAGCAACTCGACCTTGTGCACGCTGTGGCCGAGATCCGCCATCACACCGATGCGGCCCGCAGTTTGATCGTAGGGATCGAACTCGTAGGAGGCGGCCCGCATCGCGCCCGGCTCGTCGGGCAGGTAACTCTTGGGCATCTGATCGGGCGCCGGACAAAAGATACATTCGCCGGGACAGGGAGCGGGCTTGGTCAGCACTGCCACCGGGGCCACGCCAGAGATGGTGCGCGTCGGCTTGACCCGTAACAGCCGCACGATCTTGGGGTCAGGCTCACGCCCCTCGCGCTCGCACAGTTGGGCGTACCCTTCGAGGAACTGGCTCTTGGATAGCATCTTGCCGCCCTGCAGCGTGTGCCTCCGCAAGATGCGTACCAGCCGTGTATGCGAACATTCCGGCGTCGCCAGCACCTCGTCAAGGATAGCAGCGAGCAAATCGCCGTTCACGTTTGACGTTTCACGTTTCACGTTTGACGTTACACTCAATTGCCTTCTTTGCCTCGCTCGGCTATAATCACCCTGATGGACGAAGCAACGACCGAAAAGCTACTCGCTCTGAACCGCGAGTTCTACGCCGCCTTCGCCCGGCCTTTTGCCGGAAGCCGGCCGGCGTCGGATCCGGCTCTGACGGCCATTCTACCCCATATCCCCCAGCGCGCAAGAGTGCTGGACGTGGGCTGCGGCAACGGGCGGCTGGCGCTGTTGCTCGACCAGGAACGGCCCGGCGCGGCCTATCTGGGCCTGGACGCAGCGCCAGAGTTGATCGAAACGGCCCGTGCTCAGACCAAGCGGCTCACAAACATCTCGGCCCAGTTCCGCGTCGCCGACGTCACTCAATTGGACATTGCCCATCGGTCATTGGACATTGCCCATTGGTCATTGATCACCTGCCTGGCTGTGCTGCATCACATCCCCGGCTTGGCCCTGCGCCTGCGCGTGCTGCGCGACTTGGCAGAACTACTGTCGCCAGACGGCCGCCTGATCCTCTCCACCTGGCAGTTCCTCAGCAGCGCCCGCATGCGGCGCAAGATCGTGGGCTGGGCCGAGATCGGCGTCCCGGAGGAGGCGCTTGAACCAGGCGACTACCTGCTAGATTGGAAGCGCGCCGGCCGGGGCTTGCGCTACTGTCACCTGGTGGACGAGACCGAAGTGGAGCAGTTGGCCGCCGCCAGCGGCCTCAGCGTGCGCCAGACCTTCCGCGCTGGCGGGCGGGAAGGGGATTTGAGCCTGTTCGCCATCCTCGAAAGTTTGCCAGCTTAACACTCGTCAAGTATAATGAGCAAGCGACCAAGCTCAAATGTTACGCATCCATCTACTCGGAAACCCCCAGATATTCGCCGGCGACGAGCCTCTGCCTCTACCGGCGCCGGCCAAAGCGTTCCTGCTATGGGCCTACCTGCTCCTGAGGCGCGCGCGCCCCGTTCCCCGCGAGCAACTCGCCTACGTCCTCTGGCCTGACGGGAGCGAGACCGAGGCGCGCGCCAACTTGCGTCGCCACCTGCACCTGTTGCGGAAGCAATTACCCGCGTCCTCCCGGGATGCAGACTGGATCCTGGCGACTCGCAGCACGCTCCAATGGAACCCTGACGTCGCTTATTGGCTGGATGTGGAGCTGCTCGACCAGTTCGTCGGGGAGACGGCGAGCGAGGAGCAGTGGACGGCGGTCATTGACTGCTATCGCGGCGACCTGCTGGAAGGATTCTACGACGATTGGATATTGACCGAACGCTCCCGTTTGCACCTGCGGTACGTCCACATCCTGGAGCAGCGCATCGCGCTCCAAAAGGCACGGGGCGACCTGCGCGGGGCGATTCGCACGACACAGCACTTGCTGACCTGCGATCCCCTGCGCGAGGAACCTTACCGTTACCTGATGGAACTCTACTACCGCGCCGGCGACCGGGCGGCCGCCCTGCGCGAGTTCGAAAAGTGCGCCCACCTGCTACGCACCGAGTTGGAGACGGAACCAATGCCAGAGACACTGTCCCTGCGCGACGCCATCCTCGAGGGAAGCGAACTCACACCGCCCCCCCCGCACGCCCCCGTGAGGCCGTCCCCGCCGGCTCCCGCTCAACTCGCTCACCGACCCGCTCGCCGCCGGCAGAGGTGGCGGTCAGCGCCCAAAAGCTGTTTCCTAGTCAGCGCTTTACTGATCCTGCTATCGCTGGCGGGGCTGTTTGCCTCGAACTTGCTACCGCCGTACCTCGCCGCCCCAACAGCCACGGCATCCATCTCCGGGCCAGATACGACTCAGGATACCTGGTTGAACGAAGAGACGCCCGACTTGCTCTACGACCCCGAGTACCCTGGCGACACGTTCGCCGCCTACCCTCAGGTCCACCTCCAGCACTTTAACTACCCCCAGGACCGGGTCTTGATCCGCTTCGACCTGCGCTCAATCTCCTCCAACGCCACGATAAAGCAGGCCGTCTTTTACATCCACGTGACCGCTTTCACAAACGAGGACCTGCCCGCTCCACTCCCGGCCACCGTGTCCGTCTTCCGCATACTGCATCCCTGGCAAGCAGAGACGGCCACCTTCATTGCCCCCTGGTCGCAGCCCGGTATGGCTCCCGGTGTTGACTACGATGAGCGGTCGCTGGGTAGCCAATCCATCACCAACACCGCCTGGATCTCTATTGACGTGACCGCAGCGGCAAACGAATGGCTGGCCCGCCCCGATAAGAATTGGGGATTGTTGCTAATGATCACAGAAGCGCCCCAGGGCGCTCATTACTGGGTGGACACCACCGACTATCCCTTGTCCAACCGCCGACCTCGGCTCGACCTGACGTACACCCACTGATTCGGCCGCGCAGGCTCCCAGAGACCCAAGGAACCGGGTTTTTGACCTTGTTGTAACTGCTCAGGCTATAGACCTCGGAGGTCTGGGTTCAGCGATTCGATAGCGAAAAACCTGGTTTCTTGGCGAACGGACGCTGAGCGGATACTCCCAGGACGCTCGCATGCTAAACTGATCCGTGAAAGGCACCTTACACTTCAAAGAGGAAAAACAAATGAACATCAGACACGTACTACACCTCATAGTTGTACTGGCTAGCGCATTTGGAGCCACCGGGCTGGTGGCGCGGGCCTCACCCTCCCCGCCCGCGCGCCCGCGCGCTCCCTCCGCCGACCTCTGCCCGCCGCTCGATCCGCCCAGTGGCCCCACCGTCACCGTCTCCACTGAGGCCGACCTGCGCGACCAAGCCCACAACGCCGCCCCCGGCACGACCATCCTGGTGGCCGCTGGAACCTACGACCTGCAGGACGCCCTTTGGGTGGTGAACGACGGCATTGCCATCCGCGGCGCGACCGGCGACCGGGACGACGTCGTCCTGGACGGCGGGGGAATGCTCGCCACCGGGCGCTATCACGTCATCGCCATCGGCGCCGACGACGTCACCGTCGCCGACCTGACCATCCGCAACGGTGACGAGCACGGCATCTCGGTACAGGGCAGCGACCGCCCCACCCTTTACAACCTGCACATCGTGGATACCGGCTACCAACTGGTCAAGGTCAACCCCGTTGGCGACGGCAGCGAGGACGGGCTGCTGGCCTGCTCGCGCCTGGAATACACCACCACCTCGCCGGAGGATTACACCAACGGCATCAGCGCCCACGATGCCCACGATTGGACCGTGCGCGACAACGAGTGGTACCGCATCCGCACGCCGGGCAACGAGCCGGTCCCCACCATCCTCTTTTGGTCCGGCTCGTCGGGCACGGTGGTGGAGCGCAACCTGCTGGTAGATTGCTACCAGGGTATCTCCTTCGGCAATTATAGCCACGGCCCCGGCGATCACACCGGCGGCATCGTGCGCAACAACTTTATCTATGCCAGCCAGCCCCACGACGTGGTCATCGAGATGGTTCACGCCACCGGCTGGCTGGTGGCGCACAACACCGCCCTGCTCCTCGACCCGGCAGCGGGCCTGACCTGGGGTATGGAGGCGCGCTGTGGAGACACCACGGGCGACTTTGCCTATAATCTGACCAATATGAGCGTCTTGACCAATCGAGAAGGCGCGCATGGTACCAGCACGGGAGATATCACCACCGCCCAGAGTAGCTGGTTCGAGGATGCCTCCAACGCCGACCTCCACCTGCGCTCCTCAGCCACGACCGCCATTGACCACGCCGCCACGCTGGCCGACGTCAGCGACGACTTTGACGGGGACGCCCGCCCCATCGGCAGCGCCCCGGACGTGGGCGCCGACGAATACGACTTTCCCCCGCCGGCCAGGGCGAGTGGCTTCCGCGTCAGTCGCGCCGTCACCGATTCCACCACCCTGACCGCCACGCTGATCTGGACCTCGCCCGCCGAGGCGGTCACGGCCACCCTGCGCTACTCTGGCGCGTTCATTGACGAGGATAACTGGGCCAGCGCCACGCTCCTGACCGACACTCTCCCCGGCAGCACAGAGACCTTTACCGCCACAGTGCCCTACGGGGGTGGGAGCATCTATTTTGGGCACAGGTCGCAGGACACGCTTGGGCAATGGTCGGCTCCGGCCAACGCTTTCTGGCCGGCCTCTCACGTCTACTTGCCGTTGGTGTCGAGATAAGGCAAGGTGCGACGCACTTTTACGCAACCGAAGGTTGCGCTGCGTCGCACCTGAAGGAGGATAAAATAAAATGAACCGCAGAAATATGATTCTCGTGACAATCGCTCTGGCGTTGGCGACCCTGGGCGCGGTGGGCCAATACCTCTCGCCTGCAACCCACGCCCAAAAGCCCATCGTCCCCGCCAGCGCCATCACCTGGGTCCGCCCGGCCCGCTCCGACGACCTCACTCCCACCCTCTACCTGCCGCTCATCGCCAACGCCTATTCCCAGCGCATCTACTCCACCAGCCTCGTCTACCGAGGGGCCTTTGCCTACCCGCCCGGCGACGATTGGGCCTACAGCGCTCGCGCGTTGGCCTATTACGCCAGCGGCGACCCTGGCTCAAGCGACGGCTACCCCGGCTCGCTTTATGCCACAGGCTTTGACCAGGACGATCTGGTGGCCGAGATCGCCATCCCTGAGCCGGTAATATCCAGTGATTTCGGCGACCTGCCCCAGGCCGCCATAATCCAGCCCCTGGCGGATATCACCGGCGGCTGGATAGGCAACTGCACGTACAACGACGACTGCCAATATCGAGAACTGGATGGCCTGGCCTATCTGCCCGCCGTGAACAAGATCGCCTGGAACCTGAACGACTGGTACAACGTCGGCGGCTACGACCAGGACTCGCTGGGATGGAGCGATCTCGACATGAGCGGCGCCCAGGGCGTGTGGCACATCGGAGATCGCCCGTCGGATAACGATCTCTTTCACAACGCCAAAACGTGCAACTACCTCTTCCAGTCCCCCCAGAGCTTTGCCAGCGAGAACCTGGGCGGCAGGTCGCTCATCGCCGGCAACCACCGGGAAGCCGGGGCGCTGGGCGGTTCCCAGGGGCCGACGCTGTACGCACTCGCCCCGTGGATGGACGGCAACCCGCCGGCCTCCGGGCAGAACCTGGACGCTTTGGCCCTGCTCTACTATCCCGAAATCGTCGAGTGCGTCTGGGAGGGCGATGAAGACATCAACGAACATCCCGACCCGGGCGTGTGCGATTTTCCCGACTATCGGGCTATGGATCATTGGAATGGCGGGGCCTGGGTGCAAAGTGGGGGGCAGAGCGCCGTGCTGATATTCGGGCGCAAGGGGTTGGGGGATAACTGCTACGGATCAACGGAGACGTGCGGCGCGGACCCCTGCGCTCCGTCTAGCGGATACCACGCCTACCCATATCAACCACAGATCTTGTTCTACGATCCAGAAGAGATAAAAGAAGCGCTCGCCGGAGCCAAAGAGCCGTGGGAGGTGCTGCCTTACCAAGTCTATGTCCCGACGGACGAGGTGTTCGGCGGCGAGTGTGCCACGCTGGGAGCCGCAACCTACGACCAGGAGAGAGGACTGCTGTACGTGGCCGAACGGGAAGCCGGGCCATCGGGAGAGACAGTGGTGCACGTGTGGAGCGTGCAGTAAAATTATCTTCTATGGTTACTACTCAGGTCAAGACCTCCGAGGTCTGCGACAGGCATTCTGCCCACTGCGACCGTCGAAAAAGGCCGGGATTTCACGCCTGAACGGGTTTTGCAAGACCTCGGAGGTCTGAGCGCGTGCCAGGCTGAGCAGATTTACAAACCTCGTAGGTCTTGCTCCGGAATATTGAAAAGATACCGGCAACGTGGGCTACCGTGAACGGTCACAATCATAGTTATCACGAGGAAAGACCAATGGAAAAGATCAAGCACCGCGCGCTTTCGATTTTCGTCATCACTCTAGTTTTGGCGAGCGTCTTGGCCTGCAACCTGCCCGGAGCGCCGGAAGCGGCAGATACTCCGGCTCCAACATCCGCCCTTCAGCCAGACAATACTCCCGCTCCACCTTCGGAAGCGGAGCCAACACACGCCCCGCCTCCGCCCCAGTCCGGCGACCTCATCCAACCCTCCGACCTGGTCTACCTGGGCGCGTTCCACCTGCCGGGCGACGCGCCCGACGAAGTCGGCTGGCTGTGGAGCGGCGAGGCTCTGGCCTATTACCCCGACGGCGACCCCGGCGGCCCCGACGACGGCTTCCCCGGCTCCCTCTTTGGCAGCGGCCACAACTGGAACCAGTACGTCTCCGAGATCAGCATCCCTGTGCCCGTCGTCTCCTCCGGCAAAAATCTGGAAGAGTTGAACACGGCCGCCACCTTGCAGCCCTTCCAGGACATCCGCGGCGGGCTGTTCGATTGGCCGCTGGAGCAACCCCGCGCCGGGTTGGAGTACCTGCCGCCGCAAGGCGAACAAGAGAGCGGCAAACTCTACTTCTGTTGGGCGCCGCACCTGGACGAGGGAGCGACCAACCCATCCCACGGCTGGTGCGAGCTGGATCTCTCGAACCCGCAGCCGGCCGGGCCGTGGCGCATCGGCGAGTACTGGAATTACGTAACGACCGACTATATCTTTGCCATTCCGCCGGCGTGGGCCGAAGCCTACACGCCGGGGATGCGCCTGGCGACGGGCCGCTACCGCGACGGCGGGCAGGGATCGCTGGGGCCTTCGCTCTTTGCCTACGGCCCGTGGAACGAGGGCAACCCACCCGCGCCGGGCGCGACGCTCCCGGCCATCCCCCTCCTCCTGTACGGCGACGTCTACGAGGAAGGCGCCCCCGCGATGGACGGCTACGCCCATTCCGATCATTGGTCGGGTGGAGCGTGGCTCACCGTGGGCGATAAATCCGCCGTCGCCTTCGTCGGCACCAAGGGACTGGGGGAGACCTGGTACGGCTGCGCCGACGGCACCGTCTGGCCGGAGGAGCCGCCCTATCCACCCGAGTGTCCCGAACGGGGCTGGTGGTCGGAGCAGTTCGCGGCCCAGATCATTCTTTACGATCCCGCCGGCCTGGTCGCCGTGGCCACCGGGGCGATTGAGACCTGGCAGCCGCAGCCCTACGCCGTGCTAGAGATCGAGGACGTGCTTTACAACGCCGATTTCGTGCTGCTCAACCACCTCGGCGCGGCCGCCTTTGACCGCGAGCGTGGCCTGTTGTACGTGCTAGAGCCGCTGGCCGACGAGGAAAGATCGCTGGTGCACGTGTGGAGAGTGGAGTAAAAAAAGTTTGCAGGTTTGCAAGTGTACGAGTGAGCAAATCGTAAATCCCGCTAACCTATGTTTTAAGGAGACAAGTCAAATGACGCACAGAAACCTGTTCGAGAAATCGCACGTTCCATCCATCTCGGCCCGGCTGGCGCTGGCGCTGGCGCTGCTGGCCGCGGCGCTGGGTATCCAGCCACTGCCGGCGGCGCGGGCGGCGACCTATGACGTTGACCGCACTGACGACAACGCCGGGGCAACGGCTTGCACGGCCACGCCCAACGACTGCAGCCTGCGCGGGGCGATCACGGCCGCCAATGCCAGCCCCGGCGCAGATACCATCATCCTCCGGTGGCGGTATCTATGCTGGCGGCGACAACACGGTCAACATCACCAACTGCGTCATCACCGGCAACCGGGCAAGCATCGTCGGCAGCGGCGGTCGCGGCGGCGGCATCTATAGCTATCTCAGCACGGTGAACGTCACCGCCAGCACCATTTCCCAGAACCAAGTAACCGTCGGCGCTGGCGACGCCGCCTATGGCGGCGGCGTCTACGCAAATTGGGGAACGGTGAACGTAACGGACAGTACCATCTCCGACAACACGGTAAACACTGGCGGCGGGGCAGGGAGCATGGCGGACGGCGGCGGCATCTATAGCTGGTACAGCACGGTGAACGTCACCAACAGCGCCATCTCAGGGAATCAGACCACCTCTGGCGGCAGTTTCTATGGCCGTGGCGGCGGCATCTACACCGCCTATAGCACAGTGAGCATCACCGCTGGCAGCACCCTCTCCGACAACCAGGCCGACGATGAGGGCGGAGGCATCTACTGTGATAGCGGCACGGTGACTATCGGCAGCAGCACCATCGGCGAGGTCGGCGCGGGCAATCAAGCCTCCCTCGGCGGCGGCGTCTACAACAACGACGGCGGCGCAGTGATCTTGGACGGCAGCATCGTCAGCGATAACACGGCCGATTATGGCGGCGGCATCAACAACAGCGGCACGCTGACAGTCACCAACAGCACCGTCGGCGCGGCCGGCGGGTCCAACCAGGCCGCGTTCAACGGCGGCGGCATCTACAACAGCGACGCGACGACGGTGGATGGTAGCACTATCTGGGCCAACGTGGCCACCGGCTACGGCGGGGGCATCTGTAACTGGACTGCGTTGACCGTCACCAACAGCACCATCGGCGGGAACAACCAGGCCTACAGCGGCGGCGGCATCTACAATTGGGGCGCCGCAACCATAAACGATAGCACCATCCGTGACAACACGGCCACCAACCGAGGCGGCGGCGTATGCAACGCTGTTGGCGGCGCGGCAACGGTGAATGGTAGCACCGTCAGCGGCAACACGGCCGCTGACGGCGGCGGCATCTACAACCTGGAGACGCTCAACATCCAGAATGGCAGCGCCATCGGCGGGAACAACCAGGCCGCCGAGGACGGCGGCGGCATCTACAATGACAATGGTGACGTCACGCTCGACGATAGCACCGTCTCCGACAACACGAGTGGCCTCAATGGGAGCGGCATCTACAGCACTGGCAGTGGCGGCGGGGCCACACTGAACCTTGAGGGATGCACGATCAGTGGTAACGACGCCAACGGCATTGGCTCTCGTGGCGGTGGTATCTACCTCTATTACAGTTCTGCGGCTCTCACCAACACGACCGTCTCTGGTAACACTGCCACCACCCTCGGCGGCGGCATCGGCACGTTGAGCGACGAATCACGGACCATAAACCTGATCCACTGCACGATCTATTCCAACACAGCCGGCGGTAACGGCGGTGGTATGCAGTTGGAATCCACTTTCACGGTCAACGTTCGGAACACCATCGTCGCGGGCAACGGCGCGGGTGGGAGCGGCCCCGACATCTACGGTGAGATCAACTCTCAGGACTATAACCTGATCCAGGATACCACCGACGCCACGATCAACGGCACGACGACCCACAACATCACCGGCGACGACCCGCACCTGGCCCCACTGGCCGACAACGGCGGGCGCACCCAAACCCACGCCCTGCTCGCCACCAGCCCGGCGCTGGACGTGATACCCGTGGCCAGTTGCCCCGTGTCCACCGATCAGCGCGGCCGGCCGCGCCCGTTCGATGGGGACTTTGACGGCGCGGCCCTCTGCGACGTCGGCGCGTGCGAATCTGGGTTCACCATCTACCTGCCGCTGGTCGTGCGCAACTACCCGTAGCACCCAGGTGCCAGGCACTTGCCAAGTGCTTGGCACCACCGGAACGCGTAACAAAACCACCCGGTTTCTCGTATAAGGATTGGAACAACTAGCAAAGAAGGAGGTTATGATGAAAAGGCAAACGTTAACCATGATCACGGTGCTTGGTGTGCTGCTGGCACTCCTCGCTCCAGTTGGCCCGGTCGAGGCGGCTCCCCCCGAGGCTCCTGACCTCATCGTGGGAGGCTTTCCCTTTGGCGAGCCGGCCTACGACAGCGGGTGGAGGGACATCAGCCAGGGAGAAGACCTGACCCTGACCCACAACCTGGGAGGCGACACCGACTCGTACGTTGTGGACTTGCAGGGCACAAACGCTTCGGTCACGGCCGGGCATTCCGGTTTTGGGTTGGACACGCGAGACAGCTCAAACACGTGGGGCATCTATTGGTCGAAACTGACCACCAGCGACATCGTCGTGTCTCGTGCATCCGCCGACCCAATTAACCAGCAAGTGCGCGTCCGCATCTGGGTCGCCCCAACCGCCGACTATGACAGCAACTGGTTTGGGATGGGCCAAGACCCCGCCTTGCTCAACCACGGCCTGGGCGGAGATTCTGACGAGTATCTGGTGTACCTGGAATTCCAGGATACGTCTCCCGGCGGGTACGGGGTGAACCAGATGTACTATGGCCGGGACCGGTATCGAGATGGAGGCGATGTGCTGCGCTACAAGGGCGCCTACTGGTACAATCTAACTGACCAGAGCGTACAGGTGTACAGAGGAGCAGACACCACGAACGCCGCCGTCCTCCGCCTCCGCATCTGGCGCGTGCGGGCCCCGGATTACGATAGCGGTTGGCAGGCCGCCACTCAGGGAGTAGCTGATACGCTCGACCACAACCTGGGCGGTCCCTGGAGCGACTTTTTCGTGGATCTCCAGTTCAAGGACACCGACGGTTCCAATGGTGTGAACCAACGAAGCTACGGACGGGATGGCTACTGGACCTCTGGTGGTGGATCATTGAACGAGTACGGAGCCTACTGGCGCAGTTTGACCGGCAGCCAGATCACCGTGTATCGTGCCTCCGAAGATAATGACGCCGACCAGGTACGGGTGCGTATCTGGGCCAGCCGTCAACCCAAATACAACAGCGGCTGGCGTTCCCTTGACCAGGGATTCTCAGAAAAGGAAACCCTGATCCACAACCTGGGCGGCGACCCTGATACCTACGTGGTGGACTTGCAGTTCAAAGATACGGGTACGTATGGCATCAATCAATGTAACTATGGGCTCGAAAACGTGTACTCCCTCGCCTATTCCGAAATGCGAGGCTATGGAGCCGCGTGGCTCGATCTCACGGACTCGCAGATCGAGATCTATCGCGCTCCAAACGATACCCTGGCCGATCAAGGACGCGTGCGCATCTGGATCGCCCCGCCCGCCGACTATGACAGCGGCTGGCGGAGCATCGGCCAGGGTGCAAGCCTGCCCCTGAGCCACAGCGCAGGGACGGGAATCGTCTACCTGGAGTTCAGGGACGACAGCATCACGGGTGGCGTCAATCAGATGTATTATGGAGTGGATCGCCGCCACGACGCCGGTAGCGACTATGAAATCGGCGCCTACTGGAGGTCGCTAGACAGCAGCAGCATCACCGTGTATCGGGGAGCCGACGACGACTGGGCCGACGAGGTACGGGTGCGCATCTGGTATACCCCCGACCCAGATTATGAAAGCACGCTGACCACTATCACGGCAGGAGCCACAGAGACATTCACACACACCCTGGGGCGATCTCCGGACAATATGGTAGTGGACCTTCGACCCGTCTGGGCCACCGGGCCCCTTCACAAGTCCTATGGAAGCGACTCCTATTATGACGGCCCGACGCGCTACGACGAAGGTGCTTACTGGAGAGAGTTCACGTCGTCCAGTATCCAGGTCGTGCGTGAAAACGACGACATATATGCACCTAATGTGCTAGTGCGCATCTGGATCGTGGAACCGGCACACATCTACCTGCCGCTGATACTGCGCAACTATCCGTAGCGGTCAAGAGGTGCAACGCACCTGAGCCTCCCACAGGTTCAGAACCCGCGGGAGGCCCTGCTTGCCGTATCTGGTCAAGCCGTGTAAAATGAGAAGGGTGTGTTTCAAATAGGTTGGAAGATATTCGTGGTACTCCGCACCGCCGTGAACAGGCGGTGCTGGGGGCTTTACGCGCCCCCCAAAGCGCACCAGCACCAGCTCTTCTATGGCTGAGAATCAGCCCGCGGTACGGCTTTGGCAACTGAAATGAAACGCACTCAAATGAGAATAGGGCGCTGCTTTCAGCGCCGTCCGGCTCTGAGTTAACTGCCATACACATAGGAGGTGTGAATATGAAACGCTCGAAAAATCCGTACCACCGTATGGGCAAGCCCCTCACTTCCTGCTCCCTGCTCATCCTGCTCGCCCTGCTCCCGTTCCTGCTGGGGGCGAACTTTGCCAGCCTGGGGCCGACCAGCATCATCTTTTTGCATCACTCCTGCGGCGAGAACCTGATCAACGAGGGTGGAGTGCGGGAGGGGCTGACGGCACTGGGATACGAGTTCTACGATCACGGCTACAATGGCGACGGGCTGCGGCTGGCCGACGGCTCCTACAGCGGCACAAACTTTGACGTGCCAGGTGACAACACCGACCCTGACGGCTTTGCCGAGATCTTTGCCCAGCCGCTCCACGACCCGCCCGATAACACCTTCAGCCACCTGATG
>CAYMWP010000051.1:0-28666 GCA_964393895.1 uncultured Anaerolineales bacterium
TCCGTGTGCGCAGCCCGTGTTGATCCGTGTCCCATTTTACTCGTCGGTTTGAGGCCAGCAATTCCCGTTTTGGCAATTCTAGCTTGGGTGCATCGGCCTAAAAGAGCCGATGCTAGGAAAAACTAGCCAGCACCGTCTGTTTTACGGCGGTGCGGCTTCAAAACGGGAATTACTGGTTTGAGGCGCAGCTTTGTTAGACAGTTAAGGAGTACAAAAGTCCGCCTCTTGCGGGCCGTTCCACGGCAGATACAACCAGCGACTCTGCTCGTCGCCAGGCCAATAGAGCATGCGCACACGCCAGCGGTAAACAGTGGTTCCGGCGAGACCCTCCACGCCCTGGCTCAGAACGACGGTGTTGCTGGTCACGGCGGTCCAGGTGGCGCTGGTGCCAGAGATAGCGGCGGTATCGGTGATAGGGATGCCCAGGGGGGCGAGTTGCCATTGCAGCTTGGTCGCGGAGATGGGCTGCGTCGGCTGAGCGAGCAATTGCAGATGCACCGAACTGGCGGAATCCGAAAGACCCAGGGGGGCGATGGGGGTGAAGCCATCGCTGCGTAGTTGGCGCGGGCGCGCTATCACGTCGCACTCCCCATCCCCCAGGTGGACGAAAACGGCTCCCTCGTCGAGTTCCTCACCGTTGTACGTGGGCGCGCCGACGATGACGTCGCTGCACGTGTCGCCGTCCACGTCGCCGGCGGTGGAGACGGCAAAGCCATATCCGGCCCCCTGTTGATCCCCCTTTTGGCTCCAGGCGTAGCTGTCACATAGCCCTTCCGCTCCTCCATAATAGACAGAGACCATCCCCTGTTGAGGGTGGTCGTCCTCATAGTTGTAAGCGCCGACGATGACGTCTGCGTACCCGTCGCCGTTCATATCTCCGGCAGTGGAGAGGGAGCTGCCGAACTTGCTGCTCTCCTCGCCGCCCCTCGCGCTCCAGACAGGAGCGGCTCCCAAACCCCCGGCCCCACCGTGATAAACGAAGGCCGCCCCTTCCCGCCAGGGATGTTCGTAATCCTCGGTGTACTTGTAGGCGCCGACGATGACGTCGCTGTAGCCGTCGCCGTTCACGTCCCCGGCGGTGGAGACGGCGATGCCAAACTCGGCCTCCCGCCGGTCGCCAACGACCGTCCAGGCAGGGAGACTGCCCAACCCCGCCGATCCCCCGTGATAGACGTAAGCGGCCCCTCGATCTCGGTCCTCGTCGGTCGCGCCGCTATCGTACCAGGACGCGCCGACGACGACGTCGCTGTAGCCGTCACGGTTCACGTCCCCGGCGGCGGAGGCCGAGCGGCCAAAGTTAGCATAGGCCTGATCGGTCGGGTGAACAATCCAGGCAGCGGCGGCGGTCAGGCCGGCCGGGCCGCCGTGGTAGACAAAGGCCGCGCCCTCGTTCATCTCCTCGGCGTCGTAGCCATTGGCCGTGACGATGACGTCGCCAAAGCCATCGCCGTTCACGTCCCCGGCGGCGGAGACGGCGGCGCCAAAGCGGGCGTGATCCTGAGCGGTGTGGGTGGTCCAGACCGTGCTGGTGACGATGCCGGCCGGCCCGCCGTAGTAGAGGAAAACTTGTCCTGTATCCGTTAGGGCGACTGTGCCTGTGACAATATCGTAGCGTGGCGCGCCGACGACGACGTCGCCGTAGCCGTCGCCGTTCACGTCTCCGGCGGCGGCGCTGGAATAGCCGAACCAGGAGTATGGCTGGTCGCTCTCCCCTGTCCAGGCCGGGCTGGCGGCAGGGCCCGCTGGTCCGCCGAGGTAGAGGAAGGCAGCTCCTTCCTCGGTCTCGCCGTTGCTGTACCTGGGCGCGCCGACGATAAAGTCGCCGTAGCCATCGCCGTTCACGTCCCCGGCGGTAGAGACGGCCCAACCGAGAAGGTCGCCCGTGGCCCCCCAGTCGGCAAAGTGTGACCAGTCGTGGAAGACGAGGGGCAGGTAGATGGTTTCCGTCAGGTCACCCGTGGCGCTCAGGCCCAGAGATGCGGATGGATTGGCGGCATCGTTAACTCGCGCGGCATCCTTGTCGGGCGCGGGCGGTGTGGCGCAGTGCGGCAGCAGCAAGAGCAAGGCCAAAAGACCGAGAATAGCCAGCAATGCGGTCGTTGGTCGGTTCATTCAAGTCCTTTGAGCTTGATTGGGCAACAGGATCAGCGGCGACAATGTGAGCGCCTTGCCTCAGTTCACCTACCTAATAGAACTGCTCTACAAAACAGCCGCGCTGTAACTATCTTAGCACACTTTTGCATCGCTTGTCAAGCTATTTGCAAAGACGGTCGCTGTATCTTGTCGAAAAGTTGGAGCGCAAGAATACCCGAGGCTCCTAGCACCACCTTTGACCAGGATAATTGAACCACATAACTGGAATGGAACCGCAGATGAACGCTGATGAATTTGACTAACCATGCAATAGCATCTGCGTGAATCTGCGTCCATCGGCGGTTTCAGTTATGCCTTTCAAATGTGCGTTCAAACCTGATGCTAGATGTTGAGAAGATACGGTCGCTGTTTATGCAGGGTCACTCCTGCTGGTCGGCGGAATGAAGCACATCGCCGATGGCCGACCAGTTGGCCTGGTCTTCGCCGCCCAGCCGCCACACGGCGACGCCGCCCAGTCCGTATTGTTCCACCAGCCGCAGCCGCGCACTGATGCTGGCCTCATCGGCGTACCAGACCTCGTGCGCGCGCCCCGCGTCGTCGGTGTAAGTGAACCAGGGTTCGGAGACGGCGCGCCCCCAGCCGCTGGCCGTCTTCCACTGGGGGATCGCTCCGTGGGTCGTCATGAGCGCCCGCGCGCTTTCCCACGTCAGGTTGCTGCTCGTTCCGCCGGCCCAGTCGTGCCCGTAGAAATGGATACCCAGGTAGATGCGGTTGGGCGGCACGACGGAGACGGCAAAATCCATCACGTCCTCCATCCACCACAGGGGCGCGATGGGGCCAGGATCGCTCGTGGGCCAGTGATAGCCATAGGTCATGACGCGGAAGCGGTCGGCGGCGGCTCCGACGCGCGTCCAGTCCTGCGCCTGCGGCCCCTCCCAGGAGCCAGGTTCGTCCGTCTTGGGGTGGACGGTGACAGAGAGCAATTTGCCGTGGGCGTGGAGCGCGGCCGCCAGTTCTTCGACGAACAGGCTAAAAGCGTCCCGGTCGGCAAGGCCGTTCAACGATTCATAGTCCACATCCACCCCGTCATAGTTGTAGGTCAGGGTCTCGTTCACCAGTGCGTTGACGTGAGCGGCGCGGCGGGCCGGGTCGTGGAGCATCGCGCTGACCGGGGCGGGGTCAAAGCCGGCGTCGGCGTAGCAATTGTTGATCAGCGGGACGACGAGGGTGGATTGGGCGTGCGCCTCCTCCACCAGCCCGCCGTCACGCGCTCCGGAGTAGGGAAGGATAGAGCCATCGCCACCAGGGGCGAGTTGGTACCACACCGGGGAGAGTTCCTGGATATGGGCGTGGTTGGTCTCCCACGAAGCGCGGGCGCGAGCGGCGTCCCACGAGGAGGGCATCCAGGCGGCGACGCGGTTGAGAGGTGGGGGAACAGTGACGCTCTGCTGCTCAATGTAGCCCAGCAGCAAGAACAGCAGGCAGGCAAACACGGCAATGTATAGAAGCGCGCGTTTGATCATCGCCCGGAGTATAACACAGGGAGAAGGGAGAGGCAAGAAAAAGCCGCGAGGGGTTCCGTAAAAGTCCCGTGAGCTAACTCCCAGATGTGAGGGCTGATTCAGCGCAGCCTCCCAGATATTCGGTGTAAAAAAGTCAACCCAGGGGTTGAGCGAGTTTTTCGCAAAATCAACCCGATCCACGGCGCGGGAATCGCCATAGTAGTCGTAGCCCCACACCTGGTCGAGCAATTGCTGGCGGCTGAGTACCTGTCCGGCGTGGCGGGCCAGCGTCTCCAGCAAGTCGAACTCCAGTTGTGTGAGGGGCAGGCCGGCGCCCGCGAGCCGGACCTCGCGGGAGAGGACGTCTATTTCCAGCGGCCCGGCTCGCAACACGTCAGCGACGCCGACTCCGCCCGAACCGACCCGCCGCAGCACGGCCTTGACCCGCGCCATCAGCTCGCGCACGCTGAACGGCTTGGTGACGTAATCGTCGGCCCCCAACTCCAACCCCACGACGCGGTCCACCTCCTCGTCGCGGGCAGTGAGCATGATGATTGGGACAGCCTCTTCGCGCCGCAGCGCCTGGCGGCCATCGTGGGCCACGACGACCCTGTAGCCGTTGCGCCGGAGGTTATATTCGAGCAGGTCGGTGATGGACTGCTCGTCGTCTACGACGAGGATTTTGTGACTCACAGTCGTTGACTGTACACCGATGTGGTGGTAGAGGCAAGCATTTTGCAGGAGAAAGAAATGTGCGGTATAATCCACTGAACTGAGGAGGCAAACATTGCAAGCGTTAATCACCGGAGCGGGCGGATTCGTTGGGGGGCATCTGTGCGTCTACTTGTTGGCGCACACCGACTGGGGACTGGTAGGGACGGTCTACCCTCATCCAGCCGCGGCCCAGCCGGAAGACGCGCGCCTGCGGCTCAAGTTTGCCGACCTGTGCGATCCAGAAAGTGTGCAGGCTCTCTTTGAAGAGGCGCAGCCAGACTATATCTTTCACCTGGCCGCTCAGTCCTTTGTGCCCGCTTCGTTTGCCGATCCGTGGGATACTTTGCAGAACAACATCCGCGCGGAACTGAATCTGTTGGAAGCAGTGCGACGGTCGGGGCGCGAGGTGCGCGTGCTGGTGATCGGCTCCAACGAGGAGTATGGCGCGCCCAGGCCGGGCGAGTTGCCGCAGACCGAGGAGAGCCATCTGCGGCCCAACAATCCCTACGCGGTGAGCAAGGTGACCCAGGATTTTCTGGGGCTTCAGTATTACCTGTCCTACGAGGTCCAAGTCGTGCGGGTGCGCCCGTTCAACCACACCGGGCCGGGGCAATCGCCCCGCTTTGTCGTCCCAGCCTTTGCCAGCCAGATTGCGCGCGTTGAGGCCAGTCAGCAAGAGCCGATGATGAAGGTGGGAAATCTGGAGGCGGCCCGCGATTTCACCGACGTGCGGGACATCGTGCGGGGCTATCACCTGGCCACGACCCAGGGGGAGGCGGGAGAGGTGTACAATCTGGCGTCAGGGCGGCCGCAGTCCATCCAGGGATTGTTGGACATGCTCTTGAGCTATTCCTCGGTCGAGATTCGCGTCGAGCGGGACCCGGCCCGCTACCGTCCGGTGGACGTACCGGAGGTCTATGGCAGCGCGGCCAAGTTCCACCGACTGACCGGTTGGGAGCCAGAGATCCCGTTCGAGCAAACGTTGCGGGATACGTTGGAGTATTGGCGGGGGCAAGAAGCAAGTCAAGTGAGCTAGTAATAGACAAAACACTTGCGACTTGCAAACTTTAAGGGTCAATTTATGCACACCGTGTGTCCGGACAGGGAAAGTTTCAACCAAACGCTGAAAGAGGCGGATAACGATTCTTTCAACTTTATCGTGGTCGTCACAGCCGCGCTTGATCCGGGCAATGCCGGTCGGTTGAAAACAGAACTGGACGAATGTGTGCGAGTGTTAAAGAATGGAGGAGTGCTCTTTGTACAGGGGCGTCCCGAGTATTTGCCAGAGTTGGGCGTCCATCTCGACCGGCGTCTGAATTTCAAGTATTGGATTGCGATTGAATCACAGTTGCAGCGCCGGAAGATGGGCCTGCCCTCTGTTCACGCGGCCGTGCTTTTGTTCACCAAAGGAAACGGGCGTTTCAACATCAAACGAACGCGCTTTCCACATCAACATTGTGCTTTCTGTAAAAGGACGCTCAAGGATTGGGGCGGGAAATCTCATTTGATGCATCCTGACGGCTATGTGATCTCTGACGTGTGGAAGGATTTGCCAGAGGCAGATAATTACGTTCAGCTCTCCAGGCCAGTTCTCGAAGCCATTTTGCGAATGTTGGATTTTGAGTCCTCTGCGGCAAGCGTGGAGATCAACTATGAGAGAGCTGACCTGTTTCAACAACTAGATGTCCCGGTGACTGCCGGTGATGTCAAAGGCCTCATCGGGCCTAAAGAAGGCATCGCGGCCGGCGGAATTGTAGCGGAACCGGTTGCCCAGTACAGATTACCTGGCTTTACCGCTCCGCCAAGGGAATACAGCGACGTTACCAACGAGATTGGGGGCAAGTTGTTTAACGTCGTCCATCACGGCGATGCGGTAAAAATACTTGAGCAGTATCCCGACAATTCCATAGACCTAGTTTTTGCTGACCCGCCGTACAATCTTGATAAAGCGTACCACGTCTACGACGACGAGCGGGCGGACGAGGAGTACGTCAAGTAGTGTAACGCCTGGCTGCGAGAGTACGCGCGGATACTAAAGCCGAGCGGCTCGTTGTACGTGCTGAACCTACCTCATTGGACGATGTATCACGCCGCTTTTCTCAACCGTCGGCTCTATTTCCAAAATTGGATCGTGTGGGATGCGCTATCTGAACCACGGGGCAAATTGATGCCGGCTCACTATGGTCTGTTATTTTACACCAAGCACCCTACGGATTTTACTTTTAATTACGACCAAGTGGGAGAGTTGGATGCGCGGTACTATTGTCTGCGCTCCTCGTGTATTCGCAGGCGCAAAGCAGCCAGAGTTGACGACAAAATGGTCCTGACCGACATCTGGTGGGACATTCACCGCATCAAGCACAGGCGATATCGGGATTACCACCCCTGCCAGTTACCGGATGCTTTAATGGAGCGCATCGTCCGCCTTTCCACAAACGAGGGAGACGTGGTACTGGACGCGCTTTGCGGCACAGGCACGACTGTGGTCACTGCCACCAGGTTGGGGCGGCGTTACGTAGGAATTGACGTGGACGAGCGATACGTGCAAATGACGCGAGACAAGATCGCTCAAGTAGAGCAAAAGGGTTACGTGGAGCGGAAGAGTGTGCACAAGCCGCAGCGCAAGTATACCAAGAAAGAACTACAACTAGAGTTACGCGACCTGGCGGCAAAATTGGGCCGCTTGCCGACGCCAGGGGACGTGCGCGATATGAGTGAGTACGACCTGAAATTATTTTTCGATCTATTCCCAACATGGGGCAAGGCGCTGAAAGCTGCTAAACTCGAGGTGCGATCGTGATAGAGGCGCGCAAGATATCTTTTCAGGAAGCATGGGATGACTCCACTGAAAAAACCAGGGTTTTCAATGGTTTTATGGGACAGCGTCCCACTTTTGGCTCAAAATTGACGTGTTTGTGGGAATATCTCACCAAAAAACCTGGTTTTTGGGCATTTTATCCCCACCGACGAACAAACCAACACCTTTTTTCAGGAAAGTCATGGGATAGCTCTACCATTTTCTTTGTGAATGAAGAACTTGAACAGGAGATTGAAGCCCAAATAGAATCTTTGCTAGAGACAGCACAGAATCACCGCGTATCGGAGACAGCGGAAATAAACATACCGACATAGCCAGTTTTCTAGGTCAGAAGGACAGTGCATTGGATGTGATTCTGAAAGCAGATTTGTCATCTAAACAGTCGTTACGGGGAGAACAGGGCCTTTGTGAATTTCGTGGACGGCGGTGGTTGGCTGGCGAGAATACGCGATCTGGAACGATTGGTGGAGCACTGTCATTATTTCATCAATTTGCAGCATTTGGACATGCTGGAAGCAATCGTGTTGCAGCACGTACCCGAGAGATACTTTAACACACGGGGCAATGCAGACTAGGAGGACTTGATGCCCAAAGCACTGATTACAGGCGTTACTGGCCAGGACGGTTCCTACCTGGCCGAGTTCTTGCTGGAGAAAGGATACCAGGTCATCGGCATGGTGCGGCGCAGCAGCACGATCAACTTTTCCCGCATCAACCACATCCAGGACCAGGTCACTCTCGCTTCCGGCGATCTACTGGATCAGGGATCGCTGATCAACGTCATCCGCGATCACCAGCCCGATGAGGTCTATAACCTGGCGGCCCAGTCGTTCGTTCCCACCTCCTGGCAGCAGCCGGTCTTTACCGGTGAAGTGACGGCCCTGGGCGTCACCCGGATGCTGGAAGCGATCCGCGCCGTAGACGATAGCATTCGCTTCTATCAGGCTTCGAGCAGCGAGATGTTCGGCAAGGTGCGCGAGGTCCCCCAGAAAGAGGATACTCCTTTATACCCACGCAGCCCCTACGGCGTGGCCAAAGTCTACGGCCACTGGATCACCGTCAACTACCGCGAGTCTTATGGTCTCCACGCCACTTCCGGCATCCTCTTCAACCACACCAGCCCCCGGCGGGGTTTAGAATTCGTCCTGCGCAAGATCACCCACGGGGCGGCGCAGATCAAGCTGGGGTTGGCCGACGAACTGCGTCTGGGCAACCTGGACTCGTGCCGCGACATCGGCTTTGCCGGCGACTATGTGCGGGCTATGTGGATGATGCTCCAGCGCCCCGCGCCGGACGATTACGTGATCGCTACCGGAGACACTCACTCTATCCGCGAGATGTGCGAGGTGGCCTTCGAGTGCGTGGGACTGGATTGGCAAGAGCACGTGAGACAAGACCCGCGCTTTATACGACCGGCCGAGGTAGACCTGCTGGTAGGAGACGCTAGCAAGGCCAGGAGTGTGCTGGGGTGGGAATCGCAGGTCTCTTTCCGCGAATTGGTGCACATGATGGTAGAAGCCGACATCGCTCTACTACGCCGCGAAAACGATCTTTGAGGGTAACGGTAGATGGGCAGGTTATTCGGAACGGACGGCATCCGCAGTGTGGCTAACCACTGGCCTCTCACGGCCGATTTCGCCCTCAGGATAGGGCAGGCGGCGGCCCAGATGTTGAGACGCAACGGCGACGCCAACCCTATAGTCGTGATCGGCCGGGACACCAGGTTGTCCGGCTATATGCTGGAAAACGCGCTGGCCGCCGGGTTGACGTCGCAGGGCGTGGACGTGGCGCTGGCGGGCGTCATCCCGACGCCGGGCGTGGCCTATCTGACCCGCACGCACGGGGCGCAATTGGGGATCGTGATCTCTGCTTCGCACAATCCCTTCGATCACAACGGGATCAAGATCTTTGGGGCCGCTGGTTTCAAGATCCCCGACGAGATGGAGTTAGAGATCGAACGGTTGTTGTTGGACAACGACGTCGAGTTCGAGGCAGTAAAAGCTGGGGAGATGGGGCGCAACTGGAGCGCCGATGGATGGCGGCAGGATTACGCCGATCACCTGGTCAAAGTATGGGGCGACGACGGCTCTCTGCAAGGCCGGCGAGTGGTGCTCGACTGCGCCAACGGCGCGACTTCGGAGTTGGCGCCGCACGTATTTCGCCGCCTGGGCTTTGACGCCATCGTGGCGGAGAACGCGCCGAACGGGATCAACATCAACGAGCATTACGAGTACATCTACCCCGCGGCCCTCAGCGCCGCCGTCCTGCGGGAGCAAGCGTTGGCCGGCGTCGCTTTCGACGGCGACGGTGACCGGGTGATGCTGGTTGACGAAAAGGGCGGATTCGTCAACGGGGACGTGATGCTCGCCATCCTGGCCCGCGATATGCAGCAGAAGGGTCTCTTGAGCAACCACGCCGTGGTCGGCACGCCCATGAGCAACTGGGGCCTCAAAGCGTCGTTGGAAGAGGTCGGCATTCGTTTGGAAGAGACTTCTGTGGGCGACCGGTTCGTGTTGCAACGCATGATCGAAGAGAACTATACACTGGGCGGGGAACAGTCAGGGCACATCATAACGCTGAGAGATGGGCAGACCACCGGAGACGGCATCTATACAGCCCTGGCGATTTTGAAGGTGGTGGCGAGCGAGCCAAACCAGAGCCTGGCTGCTCTGGCGGCCTGCATGCGCGAGTTCCCCGAGTACCTGGTCAGCATCGAGGTGCCCAGCAAGCCGCCGTTGCAGACGATCCCAGAGGTTCAGGACGCACTGCGGCAACTATACACGGCGCTAGGCGAGGACATTGACGTGACGCTGCGCTACTCGGGGACCGAGAACAAGTTACGGCTCAAGATCCGCGCCGGCGAGGAGCACGACCCCAAGACCTTGGAGCGGGAGGCCGAGGCTTTTATGGACGTGGCCCGGCGAGCGATCAAGTGATCTAGGATTGTGTGATTCAAGATTCGTTGATCTGGGTTTCGACGGGCGGCATTTCAAATCTCTATCACAGAGGAAATATGGAGCGGCACGAGTCGCAGTTCCGGTTGATGACGTACAACATAATGGGAGCGCTGGGGGAGGGCAACTCGACGCTCGGCGACATCATCAAAGTGATCGAGGACGCCGCCCCCGACATCTTGGTCGTTCAAGAGGCGGCCGAGTTCCAGGATGCGGACGGTGGCTGGCACAGTTCTCTCGATCAAATTGCCCGGGCCGGAGAGTTTCAAAGTCGCTACCTCGGACCAACCATCTCGATGCGCGAGCACATGCACGTGCAAAAGCCCACGTTCGTCCGCGCCATCTTTGACGACTGGCAGGATTGGAGACAGGGCAACGGCATACTCTCTCACTGGGGGTTCGTGCGGCTGGGCGACCCGGCCAAGCCCGGCGCGCCGAGAAACGTACCGCTCTATCGAACGCCGCTTTACCAGGGGAATCGAGACACAGACCCCCGCCATGCGCTGATCGCCCGCCTCAACAGGCCTCCCATCTTTCCGTTCATCGTGGGCGCGCACTTTACGACTTTGGTGGCCGAACGAGAGCAAGAGGGAGCCCCTCGTCCAATTCCTGGACGGGCGGAGCAAGCGCAATGCCTCAGGCTAAAGCAGGCCAGGCGGTTGCTGGATCTGCTCAGAGAACACGTCCTCGAACGAGGAGAGCTGGTGTTCCTGTTGGGTGACTTTAACGCCACGCCCGGTGAGCCTTGCATCGCGGCTGCGCTGGAGGCCGAGGGCGGGTTCGTGCGCCTGACACCGGATCAAGGCCCGCAGGCCACTCATCCCAAAGCCCTCAGCTCCATAGATCACATTTTCGTGTACCCGGGCGACAGGCTGGCAGAGTATCAGTGCTGGATAATAGATAATTCACTGGCCCGGCGGGCGTCGGATCACCTGCCCGTGGTGGCCGATGTCGAGGTAAGGTGAACAATTCTAGCTTGGGTGCTAGGAAAAAACTAGCCAGCACCGTCTGTTTTACGGCGGTGCGGCTTCAAAACGGGAATTACTGCCGTAGTGTTATGGGCCACAAACTCGTCAGTAAAAAAGGGGGAATCTAATGGCACAGCTAAAATCAAGCATGTTCCGTGAGTACGACCTGCGTGGACAGGTGAACGACGAGCAACTCAACGAAGAGTCCATCGGCATCATCGCCAAAGCGTATGGCACCATGCTCCGCAAGCGAAACATTGACACCGCCGTCATCGGGCACGACTACCGGCAAAGCTCCGAATGGATCACGGAAACGACCATCCGGGGCCTCGTGGCGACCGGCATCAAAGTCACCAACCTGGGAATGGCTCTGACGCCCATGATGTACTCGGCCCAATATCACTACCAGACCGAAGGGGGCGTGATGGTCACCGCCTCCCACAACCCCACCGGCTGGAGCGGGTTCAAGTTCGCGCTGGGTTACTCCCACACGCTGGGGCCGGTCGAGATGAAAGAGTTGTATGAACTGACCGTCAGCGAGGGGTTTGCCGCCGGCAAGGGCGCTGTTCGCAGCGAGGATTTCCTGGCTGCTTATCTGGACGACGTGACGAAGCGGGTGAACATCGCGCGGCCCGTCCGCGTGGTGGTCAACACCGGCAATGGGACGCCCGGCCCCGTCGTAACAAAGGTGCTGCGGGCGGCGGGCTGCGAGGTCGTCGAGTTGTACACCGATCTGGACTGGAGCTTTCCCCGTTACTTTCCCAACCCCGCGCTGGTGGAGATGATGCAAGATACCGGCGAGAAGGTGGTCGAATCGGGCGCAGAGATCGGGTTCGCCCTTGATGGCGACGGCGACCGGCTGGGCGTCACCAACGAGCAGGGAGAGACTGTCTGGCCGGACCGCTACCTGATCCTGTTGGCGCGCCAGGTGCTGGAGCACAATCCCGGCGGGAAGGTCATTTTCGACGTCAAATGCTCCCAGGCGCTGCCGGAGGACATCGAGGCGCACGGCGGCGTGCCCATCATGTGGAAGACGGGCCACTCTTACATCAAGCAAAAGCTGTGGGAGGAAAACGCGCCGCTGGCCGGGGAGATGAGCGGCCACATATTCTTCGGCGAGCCGGATTATCGCGGCTTTGACGACGCTGTGTTCACCGCGCTAAAGCTGGCCGAGCACCTCTCGCGCCGTGAGCGTTCGATGTCCGCCATCGTTGACGACACGCCGTACTATATCTCCACGCCGGCTCTCCAGGTCAAGTGCCCGGCCGACCTCGACAAGTACGAGGAGTCCGTCAAGTACCAGGTCGTCGAGCGGCTGACGGAAGAGTTCAAGACCGAGGGGTACGACGTGATTGACATCAACGGCGCGCGGGTCAACTTTGGCGACGGCTGGGGGCTGGTCAGGGCGTCGTCCAACCTGCCCGTCCTGGTGCTGCGGTTCGAGGCCAAGACGGAAGAGCGCAAGGAGGAGCTCATGGCGCTTTTCCGGGCCAAGTTCGCCAAATACCCCGAGATCGGCACAGAATGGGAGAGTGGATAGGATGAGCGGCATCCGGTTCGGCTCCGACGGCTGGCGCGGCAGGATCGCCGAGGATTTCACCTTCGATAACGTGCGCCGCGTCGCGCAGGCCGTCGCCGATTATTTCGTAGAGGCGGAGACGGTGAGCCAGGGCGTCGTCGTCGGCTACGATAATCGCTTCGCCTCCGAGCACTTTGCCGCCGCCGCCGCCGAGGTCCTGACCGGCAACGGTATCCCCGTTCTCCTGGCGCAGGAAGCGGCCCCCACGCCCGTCATCTCCTTCTCCGCGTTGAGCAGGCGGGCGGCCGGGGCCGTCGTCATCACCGCCAGCCACAACCCGCCCACCGACAATGGCTTCAAAGTCCGAGATGGTCGTGGCGCTGCCATCGCCCCCGAGGGGCTGGAGCGGATCGAGGGACTGGTTCCAGATTCCTCGGAGAGCGTCAGGCGATTGCCGTTGGAGCAAGCCACCAGCAAAGGGCTGGTCGAGACCTTTGACCCGGCGCCGGCCTACGTCGAATACGTCCGGCAACGCGTGGATTTGGAGACCATCAAACAGGCCGGTCTCAAAGTGGCCTACGACGCGATGTGGGGCGTGGGCGCGGGTTGGCTGGCCCGGCTCCTCGCAGGCGGCGCGACGACGCTGCACCCCATCCGCGGGGAGCGCAACCCGGCTTTTCCGGGGATGCGCCAGCCCGAGCCGATCCCACCCAACGTGGACGCGCTGCTGAGAGAGGTGGTCGCCGTAGGAGCCGACGTCGGCATCGCCAACGACGGAGACGCCGACCGCATCGGTGTGGCCGACGAAAAAGGCAACTTTGTCACCCAGCTCCAGGTCGGCGGGCTGCTGGCGCTCTATCTCCTCGAGCTGCGCGGCCAACGCGGCCCCATCGTCAAGACCCTGTCGTCCACGGTCATGATAAACAAACTGGGCCAACAATTCGGCCTGGAGGTGTTCGATACGGGTATCGGCCCCAAGCACGTGGGGAAAAAATTCATCGAGACCGGCGCCATGCTGGGCGCTACCGAGAGCGGAGGATTCATCCTGCCCGGCCTGCCAGAACGGGACGGCATCCTGGCCCCGCTCTACCTCCTGGATATGATGGCCCGCACCGGCAAGCGACCGGGCCAACTGCTGGAGTGGCTCTACGAAACCGTCGGCGCGCGCTACCATTACCGCAGGGTTGACACTCGCTTCCCGACCGAGGAACGTGAGGCCGTCCAGCGGCGGGTGCGGGAGGCGGACCCTGCCACCATCGGCGGGCTGGCGGTGACCGGCGTAGATACCCTGGACGGCTTCAAGTTCAACCTGGCCGACGGCGGCTGGCTGCTCGTCCGCTTTTCCAACACCGAGCCGATCCTGCGCGTCTACTGCGAGACGACAGAGAAGAGTCGGGTGGAACTGTTGTTGAACGAGGGATTGAAATTGGCGGGACTGGCGTAAGCAATGCATTTAACTGACTCTCACGCCCACCTGGACTTTGACCAGTTCGACGGCGACCGCGACGCAGTGATCCAGCGGGCGCGCGACGCCGGCCTGGTCGCCATCATCAACGTGGGTACCGACCTGGCCTCCAGCAAGGCGGCGGTGGCGCTGGCGGAGAAACACGATTTCATCTACGCCGCCGTGGGGTTTCATCCTCACGACGCCAAGCACGTCAACGCGAGGGTGCTGGATCAACTGCGCGTGCTGACCCGCCACCCGAAAGTGGTCGCGATAGGCGAGATCGGCCTGGACTACTACCGGGATCGCTCGCCGCGTCCAGCGCAGCGGCAGGCCTTTGCCGATCAACTGGCTCTGGCGGCGGAGATGGAGCTGCCCGTCATAATCCACAGCCGCGACGGCAATTGCCGCGCACACAACGACGTCGTGGAACAGTTGCGCGGGTGGAAAGGGCGCGGCGTCCTCCACTCCTACTCCGGCGGGCCGGAACGTCTGGACGAGGTACTGGAACTGGGTTTTTACGTCAGCATCTCTGGGCCGGTCACCTTTCCAAAGGCGGACCGTCTGCGGGAGGCAGCGGCGGCGGCTCCGCTGGAGCGCTTGCTGGTGGAGACCGATTGCCCTTTCCTGACCCCCGTTCCGCGCCGCGGCCGGCGCAACGAGCCCGCCCTGGTACGACACGTGGTCGAGGCGGTCGCCCAGGCCCGAGGCGCGCCGGCGGAGACGGTGGCCCAGGCGACGGCAGATAATCTCGCCCATCTTTTCGACATTCCATTTTGAAACTTGCAGACTTGCCAACTTGTAAAGAGGTATTACTTGGAGCACTTTTTTCTTGACTTGGTTCGCGACGACTTGGAGCGGGTGGAGGCTCTCCTGCGGGAGCGGCCCCCAGGACAACACGAGGCCATCGGTATGGCCGTGGATCATTTGGTGGATGGTGGGGGGAAGCGAGTTCGTCCGGCGCTGGTGCTTCTCTCCGCCTACCTCTGTGGAGCGGACGTGTACAGGGCCACCTTTGCCGCCGCCGCCGTCGAATTACTTCACACCGCTACCCTGATCCACGACGACCTGATTGACGGCTCGCTGATGCGGCGCGGGGCACAGACGCTGAACGCGCATTGGTCGCCCGGCGCCACTGTGCTCACCGGCGACTATGTCTTTGCGCACGCGGCCCACCTGGTTTCTCAATCCGACAGCGTACTGCTGGTGCAGTGTTTTGCCGAAACCCTGATGACCATCTGCAACGGCGAGGTGCGCCAGATGTTCGACGGGCATCACAGCCACACCAATCGCGAGGAGTACGAGCGCCGCATATACGCCAAGACCGCCTCCCTCATCTCCCTGTCCGCTCAGGCCGGCGCCATCTTGGCCCAGGCCGAGAAAGAAAAACGGGACGCGCTGAGAATCTACGGAGAGCGACTGGGCCTGGCCTTCCAGATCGTGGACGACGTTTTGGACTTTGTGGCGGACGAGGCTACGCTGGGCAAGCCGGTGGGGAGCGACCTACGGCAGGGATTGGTCACGCTGCCCGTGCTGCTGTTCTTGGAGGATACCCCCGCTCACCCGGCAGTAAGCCGGGTATTGAACGGACGCCCCTCCGAGGAGACGATGCGAGATGCCATCCAGACCGTAGCCCAATCGCCCGCGATTGAGCGAGCACTGAGGACGGCGCGGGAACACGCCAACCGGGCCAAGTCAGAGTTGGACAACCTGCCAGATTCCCCTTACCGGGCTGCCCTGCGGGACCTGGCAGATTTCACCGTCCGCCGTCGCTTCTAAATTACGCACGTGCATCACGTTTCACGCATGCCCGACCTCTCCATCGTCATCGTCAATTGGAACGTCCGCGACCTCCTGCGCCGCTGCCTGAACTCGGTACTATCCAGTAGCCAGTATCCAGCAGCGGGTATTGAGGTCATCGTCGTGGACAACGGCTCCTCCGACGGCAGCGTCGAGATGGTGCGGGCAGAATTCCCCGGCGTCCACCTCATCGCCAACGCCGAAAATCGAGGCTTCCCGGCCGCCAATAACCAGGGGCTCGCTGTTGCTCGAGGCCGGTACGTCCTGTTGCTCAACCCGGACACAGAGGTCGTGAGAGATGCCCTGGCGACGATGGTCGCCTTCGCCGACGCGCACCCCGACGTGGGAATGGTAGGGCCGCAACTACTTAACTCGGACGGCTCTGTTCAATCCTCCAGGCGCCGTTTCCCCACGCTGGCGACCGCTTTCTTCGAATCCACCTGGCTGGCAAGATACGCCCCGCGCCGCCTGTTGGAGCGGTACGAGTTCCTGGATCAATCCGACGACGTGACGCAGGACGTGGACTGGTTGTACGGCGCGGCGCTGATGGCCCGCCGAGAGGCCATCGAGCAGGTAGGGCCGATGGACGAGGGCTACTTTATGTACTCCGAGGAGCTGGACTGGTGCCGTAGGTTCCGCGAATCCGGCGCCGGCTCTTCAGGCCGGCGCGGCTGGCGCGTGGTCTACCTGCCCACTGCGCAGGTCATTCATCACGAGGGCAAGAGCAGCGAGCAGGTGGTCGCCGCCCGCCACACGCACTTTCAGACCAGCAAGGTGCGCTATTTCCACAAGTACCACGGGCGCGTCGTGGGGGAAGCGCTGCGGCTCTTTCTCCTGGGCAACTATGTCTGGCAGTTGGGGCTGGAGGGCGCCAAATGGCTGGTGGGTCACAAGCGGCCCTTGCGCGCCCAACGGATCGTCGCCTACCTCCAGGTGCTGCGCACCGGATTACGTTCCCCAACACGCGCCGCGTGAGATGCTACCGCACTAGAATGGATTGCAAGTAGATAACGCGCTCCGGCTGCTCCTCCTGCTGCTCGTTCCAGACCGGCAACCGCTCCAGGCCGGGCCAAGTGTACATACCCACCTCCAGTTGATACAGGCCGCCAGAGACGTCTGGCCCTAGCGTCAGAATGTGTGTGTCCTGCACAACGTCGCCGGGAAGCCAGGCGCTGGTCGCGTACCGGCCATCCACCGGTGGACCGTCGTGGCCGGCGATCAACTGCCCCGACTCGTCCATCAGATGGACGAACACGACGTAATCCTCCGCCAGCGGTTGCCCGGCTTCCCAATAAAGTGTGACCTTCAATTCATCGCCAGCGGGCAGGCTGTCTGCCACGTCAAAGCCGCGTAGCAGAATCCCATCTCCCAGCCTGAAACCTGCTCGCTTAACAGTGTCGAGAGAGCCTCGCCAGGGCACAATGACGTTCCCCAAAGTGACGCGGTCAACGGGAGAGGCATCGTCTCCCCGGTACATTGGGACGATTCGAGTCAGGTCAGGCGTCATCATGGAGACGTTCAGGTGGTACGCGCCGATGGGTATATCGGCCGTCGTCGTCAGCACAAACCGGTCTACGATTATCTGCCTCGTTTCCCACCAGTCTTTCAAGACGCTGCGCCGGCTGACCGTTTCTCGATGCGCCCAAGCTGTGCCGTCGTGGGGAGCGGTTACGTGCACAGCCGCTCGAACTGCATCTCCAACGGCCCGCGTCGTCTGTAAGAACAGCGTGACGTGAACGGCTTCGCCCGGCTCAATGTGATCGGGCCAATATCTATACCCCATCCATTTGACCTCGTCCGACAAACGGACATCTAGCGCCCGGTACTCTCCTTGATCGAAAGGACTGGAGCGATATTTCCAGACGACGTGTGGGGAGGTCGAGTCGTATGCCGACGACAGTGTCAGCAGGCGCTCGTAATGGTCCTGGAACCAGCTCGTGCGGGTCAACCGGTCCCACGAGATGCTGTTCAGAGAGACGCAATAATCAGGAGGGTTGGTCGCCAGCGCCTCCACCATCGTCACCGAGTTCTGGGGCGTGCCAGCGCTGCCATCCCATTGACGGGCGGGGCGATCTGCTAGGTACCCGATCCGCTCAGAGCCAAAGAGAGTTTCAGTTGGCCGACTGTTGGCGCGCAGCCAGGCTGCCGCTTGTTGCTCCATTTTCTGTTGAGCGATGGGCCTGAGTTGATAGCGCTGGTACATCGAAGTAGCCTGAGCCGCAGTGAGGGGCAATATACCGATGATCGCCAGGCTCGCCGCCGCTCTGAGACGGTCGAGGCGCAAGAGATCGCGCCGGCCGCTCCATGCGGCGATCTGCTCAATGCCCAACCCGGTCAGGAACAGAGCCAGGGTGACGACGAGGGCCATAAAAGTTGGGCCGCCGGTCAGGATCAGACCAAGTCCCCCCATCGCCCCAATCCACAAACCCACTGGCGGCGCGGCGAGCATCCCCAAGCCCACAAATGGTAAAAACAGCCAGTAGAACTCGCTTTCGCTTGCCAGTTGCTGGACCTCTCGCCGCCATTCAGCCAGGGCCAGGCCGATCTCGGGATAAAGGGGGATTTCCGCCTGGAACGCAAAGGCCCCTAACCCCACGATCGTAGCCGCCAGAACCAGGCCAGGGAATACGGGGAACGCTCTCTTCTGGACTCCCTGGAGGGTGAGCATAAAGAGGACCAGCGCTGTGGTGTACAGGTCAAAGTGTATGCATAACGTCAAGGCCAACAGGCCGGTCTGAATACCCCATCGTTTTCTGAGCGTTGCCGCGATAGCGAGCCAGATCGAAGCAGTCACCCACGGCGCCTCGCTCCCCAAAACCTGAACGACAATGGGGTTGCAAGAGAGCAACGCCATAGAGACAACCGCCGCGACTCGTCGGTGAACAGCTCGGCCGGCGCTATAGATGGCGGCCGCCGTCACGCTCCAGCCCGTTGCGCTCAAGATCAAACCGGCCTCTGGCAACGGTATATTCCCCTTGCTCAACAGGCTCAGCACCAAGACGTAGAGCGGCGTTCTGGTGGCAAGGCCACGCAGCATCTCGCGCCCGAGCGACAAATCGCGGGCGTGGCGAAACGAGAGGTAGGCCCCTTCGTCGAGGTACACGCCCCACGCCAGCCCAATGACCAGGGGGAGGATCGTACATGCAGCCGGTAGCGCGATCGCCAGATGTGAGCGCAAGTGCGGATCTGCCCGCCGGCCGGCCCGATCTGGCAGTTCAGTGCGCCGTTCCGTAGACTGGGTGCTCATTGAGCAGATTTTACACGCAATCCGGCATTTGTCCAAGTCGTTACACCAGAAACTCGCCCCCTGCAAACATCCTACGCGAACTCGACATTGACTTACTTGTAAAGTTGCATTATACTCGATTCGCTTGGGCGACGCTGTTTCCAGTAATTCCCGTTTTGAAGCCGCACCGTAAAACAGACGTTGCTGGCTAGTTTTTTCCTAGCACCCAAGCCTACATTTCGCACTTGAGATCTCTCGTGCGGGCGGGGTTCGTAGTCGGCCACGGACGGATACCGTGTATCCGCGCGCAGCGGAGTGGCGTCCGACGGCACTTCACTTCGTTCCGGACGGATGTCTGCATCCGCGCTTACTACGAACATTTGCTATCATAAGGTGCGAAAAACAGGCCAAGCTAGAATTGCCAAAACGGGAATTGCTGCGCTGTTTCTGAACAATATCCTCGTAGAAAGAATCTTGTGGAATGTCTACCGAATTCTCTGGGCGTCTCTTACCTCAGAAAACCGTCCCCGGCTCCCCGCTCCCTTCCGACCACGAGGGGCGGCATGTGCGCCAGGCTGAGAGCCGCCAGGGAGGAGCCATCCACCTCTGGATAGCGTCGCTGGCGATTCTGGCGTTGCTTTTGACGTATCTTGGCGGGACGTCCATCTCCTGGCCCGGCCAACGGGCATCCGCCAGGAGAGAACCACTGCCCGTGCCCACGCTATCCCCCCCTGGCGGCTATTACGACCGGGATATTGGAGTAAGAATTACCACACCTGGTCATAACCTGGGCGGGCGAACCAACTCTGTTATCTTTACCCTCGACGGCAGCACCCCGACTCGCGCCACCGGAACGCCTTACACACAACCCATCCGCCTGAGCGGGGCTGCTCCAGCCGTCACCATCGTTCGCGCCCGCGCCGTGTCGCCCGATGGGGAGCTTGGTCCTGTCATCGGCGCGTCCTACTTTGTCGGTGTGGAGGCCACGCTGCCGATAGTTTCGCTAATTGTAGAGCCTGATGCTTTATGGCACCCGCAAAACGGCATCTGCGCCAACCCTTACGAGAGGGGAGATGCATGGGAGCGACCGGTGGACATCACTTTCTTGGACCAGGATCGTCGCTCAGGATTCCACCTGGCGGCCGGCATCCGCATTCATGGCGGAGGGGCGCGTGGGGATGCGAAAAAGTCGTTCCGTCTCTATTTTCGTCGCGAGTACGGTACTGGCCGGCTCGAATATCCGCTATTCCAAGATAGCGACGTGCGCTCATTCAAGCGCCTGGTCTTGCACACCAGCGGGCAGGATTGGTGTACCTACCCCCACGCCAACTGGACCCTGATGCGTAATCAGGTCATAGACCGCCTGGCGCTCGAGCTCGGCGGGTATGCCACCCACAGCCGCCCCGCTTTGGTATTTATCAATGGTGAACCATGGGGAATCTATCACATCCGGGAGCACATAGACCGTTATTTTTTCAGGGATCACTATGGGCTTCAGTCGGTCGACTTTCTGGACTCGCCCGAGAATGTGATGGATCGAGCGGTCAAGATGGGAGACCGTGAACATTGGGATCACCTACTGCGGTTTGTCGAGTCCCACGACCTGGCGGACGAGCACAACTATGCTTACGTGCAGAGCCAGGTAGACATTGCGAACCTGATAGATTACTTTATCCTCCAAATATACGCCGCCAATACCGACTGGCCGCACAATAACATGCAATTGTTTCGCCCTCGCGTACAGGGCGGTCGCTGGCATTGGGTGTTCTGGGATTGTGATTATTGCTTGGGAGCGGCGCTTCTCAGCCACTTTGACACCAATATGGTGGATCGGGCGCTGCACTACGACCATCCCGAGACTGGCGGGCGTAACGCACTGTTGCTACGCAGGCTGTTGGAAAACCCAGGGTTCCTCGAAAGGTTCCTGTCCCGCGCGGCCGATTTGCTCAACACGGCACTTGCCCCTCCATCCGTCATCGCCTGCATTGACGCCGTGGCGGCCGAGCTCGAGCCGGATATCGCCTACGAGACGGCGCGCTGGTTGAGCACGGACAACATTGACGAAATCGCCGCCCAACTCGACCTGGACGTGGACCAGGAAAAGATCGCCCGTTGGTCCAGCCCAACCAGGTGGGAATCCAACGTGGCGGATCTGCGCCAGTTCGCCCGGCGCCGGCCCGATTTCGTCCGCCGTCACCTGGTCGAGGGCTTTGGGCTGGGTGGAACGGCGCACCTGACCATCAACCTGCCCGCCGATGGCTCCGGGAGCGTTACCCTCAACGAAACCCTGGTCTTGGATTCCTCCTGGCAAGGCGTTTATTTCCAGGGCGTGCCGGTCCGGGTCACGGCCGTCCCGGCGCCAGGCTATCGCTTCGCGGGGTGGGAGCAGTCCCACCTGCCCCAAACACCCAGTCTGACCCTGGAGCTGGGAGGGTTGCAAACACTCACGCCGCGCTTCTCATTCGTCGGTGGCACCAGGCTGCCCTGGTCGGATAGTGCTGTAGGGCGGTTCTGCTGATCGCCCCTGAAACACGCCCAAATGAAACGCACCCAAGCGATTGAAAGGATCATTCTCTCGTCCCCTCACCGGCTACTCGTGCTGTTGCTGCTCGCTTTTGCCGGCCTGGGGTTGACCTACGCTTGGGCAACCCCCTGCTTCGAGTCGCCCGACGAATGGTCGCACCTCTCCGTCGTGCGCTACTGGGCCGAGCATTGGACACTGCCCCCGCGCGTACTCGCTCCCCGCGATGAACCGGTCGAACAGGACGAGACGTGGTACTTTGAATATCACGACCCGCCGTTCTACTACGCGCCGCCGCTTTACCACTCCCTGGCCGCCTTGCTCACCTCCTGGACGGACATGGACGATCTGCCACACCTGCTGGTACCCAGTCCCAGTTGGGAGAGAGGGTGGGCGCCGCAGCCAAACAGAGACCCCCGGAACAAGAACATCTACGCCCACCGCACGGAGGAGACACTAGCCCAGAGCAACACCGTCCGGGCGGCGGCCCTGCTGCGCGCCGTATCGCTGGGGCTGGCGGCAGTGACGGTCTGGTGCGCCTACGAGATGGCCCGCCTTCTGTGGCCCGACGAGGGCGACCACAAGGGACGCCCCTACGTGGCGCTGGGAGCGGCGTCGTTCGTCGCCTTTAACCCGCAATTCCTCGCCCTCTCCATCGGCGTGACCAACGACAACCTGCTCAACGCCCTGTTCGCCCTCTCCCTCGTCTGGATGCTGCGCTTTATGCGCGACGGCGCGGACTGGCCCCGCTGGGCGGCGCTCGGTGGGCTGGTGGGACTGGCCCTGCTGACCAAGCAGAGCGCCCTACTCCTGCTCCCCTTGGGCCTCCTCGCCGCCATCTGGCAACCCAAGAACGGACGTCGGACATCGGACATCGGACATTGGACATTCTTAATTGGTCATTGGTCATTCTTAATTGTAGTGGGAGGCTGGTGGTACGCGCGCAACTGGGCGCTCTACCGTGACCCGCTGGGCCTGGAGACACACTTTACCAGCCAACTCGCGCTGACCAAATTTGGTCTGAAAGAGATTGGCGAAATCGCGCGCTCCTACTGGGCAGCCTTTGGCTGGGCGCCCCTGCTGGTCGAGCCGGTCGCGTACGCAGCGGCGGGCCTGGTGATGCTGGCGGCGCTGGCGGGCATCCTGGCGGCGATCCGGCTCGGCGCCCCCTTGTGGCGCGCGCCGGCGATGACTAGAAAGGGTCTGGCCCTGCTATCGCTGGCCTTTCTTCTGAACGTGGTGAGTTTCGCACGCTGGGCGATAGCCACCGGCGTCCTATCGGGGCGGCTGCTGTTCGCCACCTTGCCGGCGGTGGGCGTGCTGACCGCCTGGGGGCTTTCCGGGTGGAGCCGTTGGAAGGTGGGCCGCTGGGCCCTCGGCGTGGCGGCAGGGCTGGCCTTTCTCTTCGCCGCCGTCGTCCCCTTCCGCTACCTGCGCCCGGCCTACGGCTCCCCTCGTCTCCCCTCCGGCATGCCGGACACGGCCCAACCGGTGAGGCTGACCTTCCAGGGCGATCTCCAACTCGCCGGTTACAAAGCCCTCCCACAGGACCTAGAGCCCGGGGAGGAAATCAACCTGACCCTGTATTGGCACGCGCTGGCCGCGCCCCGACGCCGCTATCGAACCTGGGCGCAACTGGGGCCGCAGGATGCCGCTCAAAAAGTCGCCGAGTACGACACATGGCTGGGCGGCACACTCTACCCCAGCGACCTGTGGCAAGCGGGCGACACCGTGCGCCAGGTATACCGTCTGACCGTCCCAGACTGGACGCCCGCTCCCGGCCTGTACTGGTTCAGAACTGGTTTGGTGGACGACGAAACGGGGACGCGCCTCCCACTGGCGGACCGCAGCAGTGATATGGTCGTCCTGGGGCCGTGGCGGGTGCGGGCTACTTCGCCGCCGCCCTCGCCTGCCTGCGCCGCCGATTTCCGCCTGGGGCCGGCGATCCGGCTGACCGGGTACGATGTGGAGGCGCAGGAGAACAGTCTCTCGGTGACACTCTACTGGCAGACGGACGAGACCCCCAGAGCCGATTACACCGTCTTTGTGCACCTGGCCGACGAGGCGGATAACCTCCTGGGCCAACACGACGGCCCTCCGCGCAACGGCGCCTACCCCACCTCGTGGTGGCTGCCCGGCGACGTCGTCGTGGATCAACACACCATTCATCTGGACGAGCCTCTGACCACCCGCGCCCACTTGCAGATTGGGATGTACGACCCGGCAACGCTGGCGCGTCTCCCGGCGTACGACAGCGCGGGCCAACGGCTGCCGGATGACTCCATCCCGCTGGGAGAAGCTACCTCCGAGGAGGCAAACACACAATGCGCATCGGATTGATCACTGGCGAATACCCCCCCGACCAGGGCGGCGTGGGCGATTTCACCCATCAACTGGCCCGCTCTCTGGCGGACATTGGCCACGAAACACACGTCATCACCCATACAAAAAGAGACCAGGTTTCTCACCATTCGCTATCAGTTCATCGTGTGATGGCCAAATGGCATTGGGGCTGCTGGCGCCGACTGCTGGCCCTGGCGGACGAGTTGGCGCTGGATGTGCTCAACGTCCAATACCAGGCCGCTGCCTACGGTATGCACCCGGCCATCAATTTCGTGCCCGGCCGCCGGCCCCGCCACCTGGTGGTGGTGACGTTCCACGATCTCAAGGTGCCCTATCTCTTCCCCAAGGCCGGCCCGCTGCGTCGGTGGGTGGTGCGCACGCTGGCCCAACGCGCCGACGGCGTCATCGTCACCAACGAAGAAGACGCAAAAAAGATCTCAAATCTCAAATCTCAAATCCCCAATCTTGTCCTGATTCCCATCGGCAGCAACATCCCCCCCAATCCACCGCCGGGGTACGACCGCGGCGTCGAACGCTCTCGCTGGGGAGTGGGGCCAGACGATCTCCTCCTGGGCTACTTTGGCTTCCTGAACGAGAGCAAGGGCGGAGAGGAACTGATGCAAACGCTGGCCCTGCTGGTGGAACGCGGAATACCGGCCCACCTCCTGATGATCGGCGGGCGCGTGGGCAGCTCCGACCCGTCCAATCGGGCCTATGCGGAACGGGTGGATAACCTGATCGCTTCCCTGGGCCTGGACGAGCGTGTCCACCACTCTGGCTACGCCCGCCCGGAGAAAGTATCGGCCGGGCTGTTGGCCACAGACGTATGCGTTTTGCCCTATCGGGACGGGGTCTCCTTCCGGCGCGGCACCCTGCACGCCTGTCTGGCCCACGGCCGGGCGATAGTCACCACCCGACCGGCGGTGGAACTGCCGCAGGTGCGTGATGAAGAGAACATGCTGCTGGAAGCACCGCGCGACCCGGAGGGGTTGGCGGATGCAGTGGCGCGACTGGCCGACGACCTGGCGCTGCGGGCGCAGTTGGAAACAGGAGCAAGGGCATTGGCGGCCGAGTTCACCTGGGAGCGCATCGCCCGCCAGACCGCGGCGTTCTTTGGGAGACTGTAGCGTGAGGCGCCCGATCTCTAGTCTCCAATCTCCAATCCTCCTCATTCTGGCCTGGGCGCTCCTCCTCTACCGATTGGACGGGCAGAGCTTTTGGTACGACGAGGGATACGCAGTCTATACCGCCAGCCTCGATCCCGCCCAAACCCTGCTCTGGTCTTCCAGGGATTTCGTCCCCCCTCTGCATCCATACGTGCTAGCCCTGTGGCTCCCTTTGGCCGGATGGACCGAGTTCGCCGCCCGCTTTATCTCTGTTTGGGCCGGGACGCTGATGGTAATCGGGATGATCCGTCTGGGTCGAGAACTGCACTCCTGCACGGCCGGCCTCTTAGCGGGTCTGCTGGCAGCCCTTTCTCCTTTCTACATCTGGCACGCTCGAGACGCCCGCATGTACACGCCCCAGGCGCTCTTTGGCTTACTGGCTACTATTCTTCTGGTTCGGGCGCTGCGGGAGCCGGAGCGGTGGGCGCTGTGGGGCGGCTTTGCTCTGTTGGACGCACTGACACTATACACTCACACAACCGGTGGGTTTCTACTGATTTTCCACGCGCTTGCGATTTTGACCACTGGCCTGAGGTCGTCTGAGCGGGCGGTCATCTGGAAAAGGGGCGGGCTGGCACTGACCGGGGTCGCGCTGGCCTGGCTCCCCTGGTTGGTCTACGCCTTGCCATTCCTGGGAGAGAACGCCGGCTACTGGGCCGGGCAACTCGACTGGTGGTTCGTCGTCTCCGGCGCGTTTCGAGGGTTCGTGACCGGGCAGATGATGGATGGGACGGCGAAAGCGGCAGCGTTGGTGACATGGGGCCTTGGCTGCCTGGTGGGAATCCTGTTCCCAGACCCCCGAGGTTTTCTGAAACCTCAGAGGTCTAAACTCTTCCTGCTGGCCTACTTTGCCGTGCCGGTCGCTGCGATGGCCCTGCTGTTCCGGGCCGCCCCCAAGTTCTCCCCACGCTACCTGATCCTGGCCTCGCCCCCGCTGTTTCTACTGCCTGCGATTGGATCGGCGGAATTGCTGCGTCGCCCTGGAGCACGCCGAATATTGGGCGTGTTGCTTTTCACGGCCCTGATGACGACCGCCGGCCTGGGTCTGCGTAACTTGTACTCGAACCCAGCCTTCGCCAAGTCCGACTTTCGCGCCGCCGCCCGACTGGTGCAGGAGCAACGGGCCGCCGAAGAGACCGTGCTGATCGTGCCGGGCCACACCTTCCCCGTCTGGCAGTACTATTTTGGGCCAGATGATTGGGTGGCCCTCCCCGATGACCCCATCCTGGACGTTCGCCACATCCTCCACTACCCTTACACCGCCGTCCAACTCAACGACGCACTCGCCGGTTATGCCGGCGTGTGGCTGGTGGAGTGGGAGCCCTGGGTGGCGGACCCCACCGACCTGGTCGCTCACCTCTTGGAGCAGGTGGGGGAGGAGATGCCGCTGGCGGAGGAACCAGCCGGCGTGCGATTGCGTCACTACCGCTTGCGGTCAGACCAACTCCCACTGCCCCCCGAGCCCGCCGTCACCCCGCCGCTGGATTCGGCGCTGGGCCTGCCGTTGAATCTGATCGGTTGCACCCTCCCTGAGCGAATCCGAGGCGACGAAGAGGTCCAGGTCGGCTGCTACTGGAAAGCACAGGACGTGCTCCCCCACCACCTCTCCGTCTCGGCCCGCCTGGTGGATACGGCCGGCGTGGAGTGGGGGCAGGCCGATTCGGCCATCAGCGGTCCTTACCTGGTGGCCGGGCGCTGGCCTGTGGACGAACCGGTGCTGGGCCGTTACAGTCTGCGCCCGGCCCCTGGCATCCCACCGGGCGACTTTTACCAACTCCGGTTGCGCGCCTACGAACCGGACGGCACCGCGCACGGCGCCGTCACCGTAGGCCCCGTGACCATCGCCCCTCCTTCCAGCCCGTTCACCGGCGCCATTTCCTCCACCCCTGCCCGCCTGGGCGGCCTGGCTCTGGAGACGGCGAGCGTTGACCCTCCGCAAGTCCTGCCGGGTGAGAGCGTGCGCGTCGAGGCCGAGTGGCGCGTCGTTGGGCCTTTCCACGAGCCGCGCCTGGTGATCGAAGGCCTGACCGACGAGATCCCACTCCTCCCGCAGCCGGGCGCGACCGAGACGTGGGAGGTGGGAGACCGCTACCGCACCGTCACCAGGGTGACTATGTCACCATACGCCCTGGGAGGACCGACGCGCTTGCTGGCCGTCTCAGAGGAGGGAGAAATTCCGGTGGGAACGGTGCAGGTGAACATCACCAGAACCTTCACTCTGCCGGCCGGAGTGCAACCGGCGGATTACCGCCTGGGCGAAGGTATCTCCCTGGCAGGGGCGCAGTTCGTGGCCGCTGGCGAGATGGCGCAAGTAGTGTTATACTGGCGGGCCAAAGGCTTTGTCGAACAGTCGTACACAGTCTTTGTGCACCTGGTCGGGCCGGACGGTCAAATTCACGCCCAGGCGGACGCGCTGCCCCAGGCCGGTCGCCATCCCACCGACCACTGGCTGCCCGGCGAGGTGGTGGCCGACTCGTACCGGCTGGAGCTGCCCGCCCAAGCCCCCCCCGGCGAGTACCAGGTGCTGACGGGGCTTTATGACCTGGCCACACTGGAGCGGCCGCCCGTCACCGACGCAGGCGGCGACCCCGTGCCGGACGACGCCATCCTGATTGGAAGTTGGGAGGTTCCTTGAGACGCATCCTGCGGATAGACAACATCCGGCAAACAAACGGTATCCGTCTGATCCTGGTTCTGTTCACCATCCTGAGCGCGACCTACAGCGTCGTCGTTCCCCCCTTTGAGGCATCGGACGAAAAGTGGCACTATCCGATGGTAAAGTACATCGCCGACAACTGGGCCCTGCCGGTGCAGGAACCCGGCGTCGAGACCCCCTGGCGGCAGGAGGGCAGCCAGCCGCCTCTCTACTATTTCATCGCTGCGCTGGCGACCTGCTGGATTGATACGTCCTATATGGACGCGGTGCGCCGCCTCAACCTCTACGTTGACGCCGGCGCCACTCCCGACGGCAACGTCAACCTGGTCGTCCACAACCCGGAGCGGGAATCATTCCCCTGGCGCGGGACGGTGCTGGCGATCCACCTGATCCGCTTCCTCTCTGTGCTGATGGGAACGGCGGCGGTCTACCTGACCTATCTCATCGCCCGTGAAGTGTTGCCCGACCGGCCCGCGCTGGCGTTGGGCGCGGCCGCTATCCACGCCTTTACGCCGATGTACGTCTTTATCTCCGGCTCGGTCAACAACGACAACCTGGTGGTGCCGCTGTGCAGCCTGGCCCTGCTGATGTTGATAAAGTTGGCAAGTGGCGATTTTGCCGGTGGCAAATTGGTCATTGGATATTTGTCATTGGGATTTGTTCTAGGTCTGGCCGCGCTGACCAAGACCAGCGCCCTGCCACTGACCGTGCTCACCGCGTTGGTCGTCGGGGTGCGGGCGGTGCGGAACCGCTCTTGGAGTGAATTCTTCCTGGGCGGGCTGGCGACGCTGGCGCCGTTCCTGGCTATCGCCGGATGGTGGTTCCTGCGCAACCTGCAACTCTACGGCGACCTCTTCGGCCTCGACGTTTTCATCGAGATCCTGGGCCAGCGGGACGTGCCCGCCGACCTGGCCCAACTGTGGCGCGAGCGCTACAGCTTC
>CAYMWP010000052.1:0-28591 GCA_964393895.1 uncultured Anaerolineales bacterium
TTCACAGGTCAACTGACACGTTTGGGAGCAATTTTGGATCTACTGAGACTATCTACCAACTCAGCGAGTCTATCACCGTCGCCGCGTTGTCACGCAGGGTGGCGGTGTCGGGGTTGCCCCACACCGGGTCGCCGCGTCCCCAGTATAGGTCAGTGGCTGTGTCGTCGCCGCCCTTGGTCCAAACGTGGACGCTGGCCTCGCCGCCCAGGATAAAGCCAACGGGGAAGAAATAGGTGTTGAAGTTATCGTCGCTGAGCGTCCAGCCGGTCATATCCTGGCTACCGGCCCCCAGGTTCTCGATCAGGACGTACTCGCCGTCCAGATCGGCCCCCGGCGGGTTGTACTCTACGTAGGCGACGTGCAGGTCTGCGGGGATGGGTGTCGGTGTGGGGGTATCGGTCGGCTGTGGCGTGTCCGTCAGGCTTGGTGGCGTGGTCTGAGGGGTATGGGGCGGCGTTGGAGATGCGGTCGGCGTTGCGGTCGGAGTCGGGGTCAGCGTTGGTTCGGGAGTTTGGGTTGGGGTTGGCGTGCACGTCGGCGTCGAGGTTGGTTCCGAGGTCGGTTCTGAGGTCGGCGAGGGCGGTGGTCGTTGGGTCGCGGTTGGCGCTGGCGGTTGCGTGGGGGTTGCCGACTTGGGCTGCCAGGTGGGGGACGGGGCGCTGGTGGGAGATGGAGTCCAGGTTGGCGTGGCGGTGCGCGTTGGCCTGAGGGTACGGGTAGGCGCGGGCTTGCTCAGGTGAGGGCTGGCGCTGCCGCCCAGGTAGGAAGATATGGAGCAACAGGAACAGGTCACGCAGCAGATGAAAAAGATGGCGGCGTGGAGCTCGAGCCAGGAAACGGACAGGCTATTCCCGATAGGAAGCAGAGTTTTGCCCTGCCTGAGCCGGCGCAGAAAGGCGGCAAACTTGCCTGGATCGTTCATACCGCGTCCATACTATCACATTTGCTGGCGTGGGGCAAATGCAAGAGAGGCGATCGTTTTTCCACCACGGAGGCGCGTCGGAGGTCTGGATAAAAGCGATTGCCCTACACCGAGATTTGACCAATCTCTCTCATTGGCGTATAATGCGCTCGACCAATGAGCCGAGTTATTACTACCCAAGGGCCGGGCAAGGTGCGCAATTACCATCGTCGCACCATCGCCGAATCGTTGCGGCGACTGAGCCAGAAACCAAAACTGGATGACGAAGCCAAAGACTTGGCTGCCCTCATCGTTTTCTCTCTGCAGGGCATAGCCGATACCGTTGATCAGACTGTCGAGGCGTGGGAGAAGCGGGATTATTGGATCAAGGCCGAGCGCTTCCGCGAGAAATGGCGCTGGGTGGAACCTGCGGCCGACGAGCTGAGCGTAGCCATCTACGAGGGCCGGTGGGATCAGCTTCCAGTCGTGCTGGCGCAATTGATGCCCCGCTTTGCCGACGTCAAAGTAAAGCAGATGACGCGCAAGCCGGTTTTGTGGCAGGGGGCTTACGAGCGGTTTATGCGGGAGGATTAAAGGTGCGACGCACTTGGCAAGTGCGTCGCACCTCGTTTACTAGAGCCGTTCTTCCGCGCCAATCGGCATCATCACCAATCCGCTGATGACCTTGGGGAAAAAGTCGGTGGATTTCTGGGGCATTTTCTCGTTGGCGGCGGTGCAGGCCCGCACTTGTTCCATGCGCGTCGGGTTCATCAGCAACAGGAAATTTGCTTTACCCTCGTCCACGCCGTCGTATCCCATCTGCGGGTCGCGCAGGTACTCTATGTTCTTCTTGGCCTCGACGGCAGTCTTGTCTACCCCCAGTACTCGTTCGATGAATAGCTCGTGTAGCACCGAGACATCGAGCAAGCGCCAGTCGGCGGAATGGTCTGGCAGCAGTTTCTCCAGCACCTTTGGGTCTCGCAGCTCGAGCACGGTGTAGGTTCCGTCGTAGAAGCCAAAGCGCGGGTGGGAAGGCTTTGCCTCTGCCAGCGCGGTCTCTAGTGCTTCCCGATCTGCCGCCGGACGTACCTCAAAGTACCTTTTCGCTTCCTCCAGGGCTTTTTGCCCGTCCATCTGTTCGTATGAATGGATGAGACGGTGAGTGGGGAGGATCACGAGTCCGGGGTCTTCCATACTCACCAACGTCACCATGCGGTAGTTGAATCCGGCGTTGGGTGGGGCATCGGGGTATTTCTCCCGCATCTCGTCCCGGTAATTGATGGCCGTCTCGTAGCGGTGGTGGCCGTCGGCGATGATCAGGTTGCGCCGGGGCGCCATCTCCTCTACCACGGCCGAAATCACTTGTGGGTCGGTCACGGGCCAGAATTGCTGCGCCACGTCGTGCTCGAACAGTTCGCGCAACTCTAACCCCGGCTGTCCCTCGATCGCCGAGTCCAACAGTTCGTTGATACGGCCCTCGGGGTAGAGCATAAAGATGTGACCAAAGTTGACCTCGGTGGCTCGCATCAAATTGAGCCGGTCCACCTTGGGACCGGAGTGGGTGCGTTCGTGGGGCAGGACGGTGCCCTCGTCGAAGCGGCTCAGTTCCAGCGCGGCGATCAGCCCCTTGCGGGTCTTGGCGCTGCCGTCGGCCAGGATGGTGGTCTGGTGGAGGACGTAGAACGCGGGCGATTGCTCCCGCGTCAGGATGCCTTCTCGCAACCAGGATTGGTAATAGTCGCGGGCGCGAGTGTAGACGTTGTTATGCCCGTCGTCGCCCGGTCCTTCTTTGCCCTTGATGATGCGCACGATGGTATAGTCGCTTTGGGCGTAGTACTTGTCTTGCAGTCCGTGCCGTACCCGGTCGTAGGGCTGGCTGATGACGGCGGAGAGATCATCAATCTTTTTGGGATTGTAACGTACTCCTCTAAACGGTCGGATGGTTGCCATATTCGCCTCCCAAGTTTGTCTCGAGTTCTTCCATATTTTTGCACAACTCTCTATATCGCTGCATCAGTTCTGGCCATTCCAGTGCCTGCGCGAACTGTGTGAGCCAGTGAGCGATATAGGATTGATCCAACTTGTCGCCTTGCCGCGCGAGCACACCCTCGATGTCATCCCAATCCTTCTCGCGTTCTGAAATGGCCTTGTGAATGACAAGATCCTCTGCCGTGCATACGGGAAACGTCACGCCGCTGTGCTCTACGGTGATGGCCCTTTCAATAGCTTGCTCTTCGTAAGGGAGAAAGCCGATTACAAGGTCAACTTCAATGTGGTTGCTGGTGTAGATTGTCGCCACAAAAGTTCGTTGGGTAAAGGCGACCGGGTCAGGCACGCGGAATCTGAATTGGGTGCCGAGGAGGGCGACAAATTCATCAATTGTGCGCTCGCCGATGACCACCTTAAAGTCCGCATCGTGGGTGGCGCGCGGCCTACCCCACACCGCGTTGGCGATCCCTCCGATGACGACGTACTGAACGGCGTGCTGATCGAGAAATACTTTTACTTCTTGCAGTGCCTCAATCTGTTTGTACACCAGCCATCGCCCTTGCCGCCCGTTGGAGTTTTTTGTGCAGCGTGGTCCAGTATTCTGCGTCCTGTTCGAAAAAGATGCGTCTAGCGTCGGGCGACAGTGCGCGCGTCAGACTACATAGCTCAAAGAACTGCGTCAGCCCTTTCTCGATAGTCAACTCTGGCAGCGCTTTTCTCTGCCCCTCGCGTTCCCAGGCGTTGAAGCGCTTGTATCCTTCCAAGATTTGTTGCAACGTTGGATTGGCTTTCACTTCTTGTGGCCCTCAGCGCTCGCCCACGCGATATTGTGTGCCGCTCCATATCTATGACGAGGCAAAAGGCGAGCGCGGCGTCAAGGGGTTACCGGTTCGCTACCTCGATAGCGATCTGCGCCACCTCCTCGCCCACCCGCGCCTTGGCCTCTGCCGTTCCCGCGCCGATGTGAGGGGAGCCGATCACCTGCGGCAGGTCCATAAACCGTTGGCCTCGTTCCTTCTTCTCGTCCTCGTACACGTCCAGCGCCGCGCCCGCCACCTTGCCGCTCTGAATCGCCTTGTACAGCACCGCCTCGTCCAGCGTTCCGCCGCGCCCGCAGTTGACGATCTTGACGCCGTCCTTCATCTTGGCGATTGCCTCTGCGCCAATGATATAGTGCGTCTCCGGGGTGTGGGGCACGTGGAGCGAGATAAAGTCGGAACGGCTCAAGAGCTCGTCCAGCGGAACCTGGGTGGCGTAATCCACCTCGGTGGGAGTACGGCGGTAAAAGAGCACTTTCATCCCCAGCGCGTGCGCCTTTTGCGCCGTCAGGCTGCCGATGCGGCCCAGGCCAATCAGCCCCAGCGTCTTGTCCGCCAGCTCACTCCCTTTGCTGAACTCTTTCTTTTCCCACTTGCCTTCCTTCATTGAAGCTGTGACCTGGGGAACCTGGCGGGCCAGCGCCAGGAGATAGCCGATGGTCAGTTCGGCCACCGAGTTGGAAGAGGCGGAGGGGGTATTGCGCACCTCGATGCCCTTCGACTCGGCGTATTCCACGTCAATGTTGTCCAGGCCGACGCCGCCCCGGATGATCACCTTCAGGTTGGCCGCTTTGTCAATCAAAGACTCGCGCACTTTGGTGCGGCTGCGGACGACCATGCCATCGTAGTCGGCGATGACGGCCTCCAGTTCCTCCGGCGTGATGTCGTCCCGCACGTCTACCTCGATCCCGGCCTCGCGCATTGCAGCGACGGCGCTGGGAGCGGTGGGGTCGCAAATGATAAATTTCATCGGTTCACCTCCGTTTTGTTTAAGATGCAGGATGCACGATGCAGGATCATTGCCTCAAGCCTCCGGCCTCCTGCCTCCTGCCCCTGCCTCATCATAGTCCCAAAATGTCCTCGATCAGCCCGGTGAGCCATTTGAGATCGTCCAACGTCAGGTCCCCCATGTGCGCGATGCGGAAGCACTTTTCTTTCAGGTCGCCGTAGCCGTTAGAGATCATGGCGCCCCGTTTGCCCAACTCTGTGTTGAGGTCGGCGACGCTGATGCCGCGTGTGTTCTCGACGTTGGTGACGGTGGGCGAGAGATAGTTCTCGTCGGAGTAGAGGGCAAAGTACTCGCGCGCCCAGCCCTGGATGTAGGCGGCCATCTCCTGGTGCCGATTCCAGCGGTTTTCCAGCCCTTCGGCCAGAATGTCGCTCATCTGGACGTTCAGAGCCTGGAGCAGGCTGATGGCCGGGGTGGCCGGGGTTTGGTGCTTTTCGTACTTTTTGTCCATCTGTGCGTACGAAAAGTAGTAGCCGTGGTTGGGCACTTGCAGCGCCCGCTCCCGCGCCCGGTCGCTCACGGCGCAGACCGCCAGCCCGGCCGGAAGGGCGAAGCATTTCTGCACGCCGGCCAGGCAGACATCCAGTCCCCAGGCGTCGAACTCGATCTTGGCCCCGGCCATACAACTGACGGCGTCTACCAGGATCAACACGTCGGGGTACTTGGCCCGCACCAGCGCGGCGATCTCTTTGACCGGGTTCATCAGGCCGGTGGAGGTCTCGTTCATCACGATGGTGATGGCGTCATAGCCTCCCTTGGAGAGCGCGTCGTCCACCATCTCTGGCGTGATCGCCTGCCCCATCGCTACCTCGATCTTGTCGCAGGGAACGCCGTTGGCGGCAGTGATCTGGTGCCAGCGTTTGGAAAAGGCTCCGCAGACAGTGTTGAGTATCTTTTTGTTCGAGGCCTGGCGTACCGAGGCTTCCATCACGCCGGTGGAGGAGGATGCGTAGAGGTAGACCCGCTGCTGTGTGTAGAGCATTTGCTGGAGCTTGGGGGTCACGTCGGCATGGAGATCGGAGTACTCTTTCGAGCGGTGACCGATCATCGGCGCGGCTTGGGCCTGCAGGATTTCATCTCGCACGTGGGTGGGCCCTGGGATAAAGAGTTTTTTGTACACTGTTAACCTCCTTTTATCAAATGTGAATACAAAAAAGGGACACACGAGCACTATCGGCTGTGTGTCCTCTGTCTGCTGACCTGAGAGATTCCTCCCGAGCGACTGGTGGGCTGTTGCCCCTTCGGTGTCGCCGCATATCTCTGACCGCTCTGGCCGGCGATATGCAACGACTTTCCAGAGGTGCCGAGATGCAGAGTCCTGTGACCTGAGAGTTTCGCTGGCGCGATCAGCCTTTGGCGTCAGCTTGCCCCTTCGGTGGCCGCCTGCCGGCGGTCTCTCCTCCACATCTTGTAGCGGCTGTGATGAAATTTGCTTTTATTCTACACTACGACTGGGCAAAAGTCAACAAACCTCCCTTCTTGTTGGGTCCCTAGCCCGCAGGCCGCCAGAAAGTCGGCAGTGCCGTGAGCCAGGCGGCCTTTGCTGGGCAGTGAGAGACGTATGTCGCTGTGCTCGCTCATCATCCCTGTTGCCACTCCTTGATTCGGGCGGCGGCATTCTTGCGGGGAACTGTTTCCTGCTGTGCCAGCTCCAGATTGCGAACTACCACTTGACCAACTGCCATCTCGTCTGGTCCCAGAATCACCACGTACGGAATGCCTTCCTTCAGCGCGTAGCGAATCTGATTGCCCAATGACGTGTCCTCAAAGTACAACTCGGTGTTGAGTCCCGCCTGGCGCAGCTCGTGTGCCAGTTTGAGCGATTCTGTCACCAGGTCTGGGTTGAATTGTGTGACCAGTACCTGAGTCACTGTCTTGCCAACCTCTGGCGGGAACATTTCCAACTCTTCCATCACGTCAATGATGCGCTCGATGCCGATGGTGGTGCCGGTGGCCGGATAGCTGCGGTCGGTAAACACCCCGATCAGCTCGTCGTACCGCCCGCCGCCGGTGATACTGCCGATCTTGGGTTCCTCCACGATTGTCTCATAGATCGGGCCGGTGTAATACTCCAGGCCGCGCACCATTGAGGGCACGACCGGGTAACATTCCTCCGGGATATCCAGAGCTTTCAGATAGCGTGTCAGTTCCTCCAATTCAGCGACGCCGGCGAGCGCCTGAGGATAGTCGGCCAGCCACTTGCCCAGTTGAGCCAGAATTTCATCGTTGCTGCCGCCGATCTGGAGGAATTCGAGCAGCCGTTCGATCACGTCGTCCGGTATCGTCGCCTGGCCTTCCAATTCCAGGGTCGCCAACCGGTTTACGAGTTTGGCGATTGTTCCCTCGTCCAGATCGGTCTGGCGCAGCCGGGCCTCGACTGCTGCCAGGTCTGCCGCTCGAAGAGCTTTTGTCAGGTCGGCGATGGCCTCCTTGGTCACCTGTCCCTTTCTCAGGGCAGCGACGGCCTCTTCCAACCCCGTCTTGCGCAGCTCGGCTTTGACTCCTTCCAGGCCGATCCTGTCCAGCTTGTCAATGGAGCGGTACAGCCCGCTCAGTAGTTCATCCGGCACGCCGGCCAACTGCCCAATGCCGGCGATGATCTTGCGGTTGTTGAGGTTGATGACGAATTTCTCGAATCCCAGCCGGCTCAGAATCTCGTATATGACGTTGACGATCTCGGCGTCGGCCAGCATGCTATCTGAGCCTACGGTGTCGGCGTCGCACTGGTAGAACTCGCGGTAGCGACCCTTCTGCGGTCGCTCGGCCCGCCAGACCGGCGCGATCTGATACCGCTTGAGTGGCTTGGTCAGTTCTGGATACTGGGCCACCACGCGGCACAAGGGCACCGAGAGATCGTAGCGCAAGGCGAGGTTCTCCTTCCCGCCCCTGTGACCGACGTCGTAGATCAGCCGCTCGGCGTCGGGGCCGTACTTGCCCTTGAGCGTCTCTTCCAACTCGACAGAAGGCGTTTGCAGCGGTTCAAAGCCGAATTGCTCAAAGACTTCCTGGATGACGCCCACGACGTACTGGCGCAGGATCATTTGCCGTGGCAGAATGTCCCTCATGCCTCTAGGTAATCTCGGCTCTACTATTGTCATTTCTTTCCTCCTGGATTGTCAGTGGGGCGGGGTGCTTGCCCGCCGCCAGAGTTGTGGTTGCAAAACAAAAAGCGTGGATGAATTGCTCATTCCACGCTTGAAGCAGCTTACCGTTACGGCTCCGCCCCGATTTGTCAGAGCCTCCTTCGAGCGTGGCTGGTGTGGCGATGGTGATGATGCGCGTGCGGCCCGCGCCGCGCGCCCTCGCGGTGGAGACCAGCCAGTGTGGTGAATGAAGGGAGACTATCGTAGGACATTGTTTGACTCGTATAGTTACTGTGTCACAATTGGGGTGGACGACGGGATTTGAACCCGCAACATCTGGTTCCACAGACCAGTGCTCTAACCTATTGAGCTACGTCCACCGCGATACAACTGGGGTGTAGTATGCCACACAATTAACGAAATGTCAAACTGCTGCACCCCGCTGCCGCGCTCGGAAGTGGAAATCTGGGGGCAGGACGAGTTCAATTGTCAGCGCTTGGCCGTTGTGCTATAATCTTTTATGATGCCGCCTGAACAACGGTGGTCTCGCAGGGCCGTTCAGTTCTAGGTCAGCGGAGTGAATGGGTAAGCCGCACAATCCAGCACCGGCTCTTTCAGGCAGGTGCGGCTCTGCGCGGCGAGAACTGAACAACCCTGGGTGATCTGGGCAACGTTATCCTCGGCACAAGTCGTTGCTTCTTCCTCTAAAAGGAGGGCGAGATGAGCGCATTATCTATACCTCCAATTGCTATGGCTGGCGTCACGTTTTACGCCGCCCTCTATCACCTGTTGGTCTATTCCCAGCGCAAACAGCGCCGAGAGAATTTGACCTTTGCATTGACGTGCTTTGCCGTTGGCCTATACGACGTGTTCTGCGCCGGATTGTATAGCGCGACCTCGGTGGCCGAAGGTATGCACTGGCAGCGGTTACAGGTCGCCACCCTGGCCTTGATCAGCTTTGCTTTTCTGTGGTTCGTAGCCGACTACACTGCGCAGCCGTCGCGAAAAGTACTGTATCCTTTCTCGATCTATTTCTTTTTGGCCGCCGTCGTTGGCATGGTTGAGCGGCGTGGACTGGCCTGGCTCACAGATCAACCTGCTATCAAGGAGACGGGCCTTTCTTCCATTGGTCTCGAGATCATCTACTACGAAGTGACCCCGGGTTTTCTCACCAACCTCCAAAGCCTGGCGGGGATTGCAGTTTTTGTTTATGTGTTTTGGATCGGTGTGCGTTACTACCGGAGCGGGCATAGGCGAGAGGCCAGTTCGCTCATTCTGGCCCTGGTCTTTACCTTTGCCGGCGTGTTCAACGATACGGCTGTGAGCAGCGGCCTGTACGACTTTGTCTACACAATCGAATACGCTTACATGGGGATGGTGTTGTTGATGGCGTACACTCTCTCGAGCAGCATGGTAGAGGCGGATAAGGCTCTGCAGGATAGTGAGAAAAAATTCCGCAGTATAGTCGAATCTATCCCCATGGGAATGCACTTGTACCAGTTGGAGCCTGATGGGAGATTGGTGTTTACTGGCGCCAACCCGGCTGCCGACGAAATTCTCGGTGTGGATAGCAGCCGGCTCGTAGGTCTAACTATCGAGGATGCCTTCCCCGCGCTGGCCGAGACCGAGTCGCCGGAGAGATATCGCGCGACTGCCTTGAGGGGCGATGCCTGGCAAAACACCCAGATCATCTGCGAGGAGGACACGATCGCGGGAGCTTTTGACGTTCACGCTTTTCAGACTTTGCCGGGCAAAATGGTGGCCGCGTTTCTCGACATCACTGACCGCAAGCGGGCGGAGGTCGAGCACGAGCGCTTGCTGTCTCTCCTCGAACGCCGCAGCACCCAACTCCAGACCGCCGCCGAGGTGTCCAAATCGGTCAGCACGATCCTCGACCCCGAAGAGTTGATGGATCAGACAGTGAATCTGATCCGCGAGCGTTTTGACTTTTACTACGTTGGACTGTTCCTGGTGGACGAGAGCGGCACGCACGCCGTGTTGCGGGCGGGCAGCGGCGAGGCCGGCCGGCGCATGCTCGAGGCGGGCCACACACTGGAGGTGGGCGGCCCCTCGATGGTCGGATGGTGCACTGCCCACGCTGAGCCTCGCATCGCCCTCGACGTGGGATCTGAGGAGATCCGTTTCGATAATCCCTTCTTACCCCAGATCCGCTCCGAGATGGCCTTGCCGTTACTGTTGCGCGGGCAGGTGATTGGCGCACTGGTGGTACAGAGCGTAAAGGAGGCTGCTTTCTCGGAGAACGATATTATCGCCTTACAAGCTATGGCTGAGGAAGTGGCCATCGCCATCGAGAACGCCGGGTTGTACGAGCGGATTCGACAGCACGCCGCCCAACTGGAGCAGCGCGTGGCCGAGCGCACTGCCGAACTCGCCGCCGTCAACAAAGAGCTAGAGTCCTTTGCCTACTCCGTCTCCCACGACCTGCGTGCGCCGCTGCGTGGCATTGATGGCTTTAGCTATGTTCTACAGGAGGACTATGCCGACAAACTGGACGCTACCGGCCAGGATTACCTGCGCCGCGTGCGTGCGGCCAGCCAGCGCATGGGGCAACTGATTGACGATATGCTGAAACTCTCCCGGGTGACGCAAGGCGAGATGCGGCGTGAACGAGTTGACCTGAGCCGCCTGGCGCAAGAGATCGCGGACGAGTTGCGAGAGAAGCAGCCGGAGCGCGCGGTCGAGTTTGTCATTGAGCCGGATTTGGATGCCGATGGTGACGCTCGCTTGCTGCAAGTGGTGCTGGAAAACCTGTTGGGCAACGCCTGGAAATTTACCGCCCGGCATCCACGCGCCAGGATAGAGTTTGGCGTCGCCGAGCGCGATGGGGAGCGGCCCTTTTTCGTGCGCGACGACGGCGCCGGCTTCGACATGGCCTACGCCGACCATCTGTTCGGCGCCTTCCAGCGCTTACACAGAGTGACCGAGTTCGAGGGCATCGGCATCGGCCTGGCGACCGTGCAGCGCATCATCAACCGCCACGGCGGCCGGGTTTGGGCCGAAGGCGCAATGGAGCAGGGTGCGACCTTTTACTTTACGCTGCCTTTGGAAAGAGAGGAGACGGAATGAACGAGAAGATCATCTTGCTGGTGGAAGATAATCCCGACGACGAGCTATTGACCCGGCGCGCGCTAGAAAAGAACAACATCTCGAACCAGGTGGTGGTGGCGCGCGACGGAGCCGAGGCGCTCGACTACCTCTTTGGTAGCGGCGCATACGCCGGCCGTGATACGGGCGTGCTGCCCCAGGTAGTCCTGCTGGACCTGAGGCTGCCCAAGATTGACGGCCTGGAAGTACTGCGCCGCTTGCGCGCCGACGGGCGAACGGAAATTTTGCCCGTGGTTGTCCTCACCTCGTCGGACGAGGAGCGGGACATCGTAGAAAGCTACAGCCTGGGCGCCAATAGCTACGTCCGCAAACCGGTGGACTTTGAACAGTTTGCCCAGGCGGTACTGCAACTGGGATTGTATTGGCTGCTCTTGAACGAGCCGCCGCCATAAGGAAACGTGCCAAGTGAACATTCCACTCTGCGTATTGATCGTCGAGGATTCAGAGGACGACGCGCTCCTGGTCGCGCGAGAACTGCGTCGCGGCGGTTATGACCTGACGTTTGAACGGGTGGACACCCCCGAAACGTTCAGCGCCGCACTCACCGGGCAGTCACCCTGGGACGTGATCGTCGCCGACTATGCCATGCCGCGCTTTAGCGGGCTGGGCGCGCTGCGCATGTTGCAGCAGGCTGAGATTGACCTGCCCTTCATCATCGTATCCGGCGCCATCGGGGAAGAAATCGCGGTGGACACTATGCGGGCCGGCGCGCACGATTACGTGATGAAGGACAACCTGGCGCGCCTCGTCCCCGCCGTGCGGCGGGAGCTGCGCGAGGCCGGAACGCGCCGCTCCTACAGACGGGCCGAGGAAGCGCTGCACACCCGCGAGCGGTTCCTGGAGTGTCTCTCTGACGTGGCCCAGCGACTCTTGAGCGTGATAGATTTGTCCGAGGCGCTCCCGGCGGCCCTGCGCTCCCTGGGCGAGACGGCCGCGGTAGACCGCGCCTATCTCTTTGAGAACCGCCTCGGTTCAGAGGGAGAACTCACCGCCAGCTTGTGCTACGAGTGGTGCGCGCCGGGGATCGAGTCATACCTGAACAATACCAATCTGCAAGGCGTTCCCTACGGCGCGGCCGGATTCGCGCGTTGGAGGGAGACGTTGGCGCGCGGTGACGTCATCGCCGGCGCCGTTGCCGATCTTCCGCAGAGCGAACGAGCTCCGCTAGAATCTCAGAATATCCGCTCCATTCTGGTCATTCCTCTCTTTGCCTCTGGCGATTGGTACGGTTTTGTCGGCTTCGATGCGTGCGACCGGGAGCGGGAGTGGCAGCGGGTGGAGATAGACCTGCTGCGGGTTGCTGTCAGCGATATCAGCAATGCTATCGAGCGCGAGCAGGCCAGGCGTCGAGAGCAGGCCCTGGCGCAAGCGGCAGCTACGCTCTCCTCCACCCTGGATTTTGACCAGGTGCTAGATCGCATCCTGGAACAGGTCAGCTACGTCGTTCCCAACGATGCCGCCAACGTCATGTTGATTGAGGGCGAGCAGGCGCGCATCGTCCGCTGGTGGGGATACGAGCGCTTTGGCGCGGACGAGTTTGTATCCTCGGTCGTTTTTCATATCTCGGAGGCGCCTAACCTTCAGCAAATGCGGGAGAGCCAAGAGCCGATGTTCATCCCTGATACCGTTGACTACCCAGACTGGGTGGACATACCGGTGCAGAGCTGGCTGCGCTCCTATGCGGCCGCGCCCATCGTCGTGCGCGGCCAGGTGATCGGCTTTCTCAACGTGGATAGTGCCACCCCCGGCTTTTTCAGCCAGGCTCACGTCGCTCCCCTGCGCGCCTTTGCCGATCACACCGCTGCCGCCATCGAGAATGCCCGGTTGTTCGAGGAGGTGAGCCAGCGTGTGGCCGAGCTGGAGGCCGTGCGCCAGGCTGGTCTCAGCCTGACTTCCAGCCTGGAGTTGCAGCCGACTTTGGAGGCGATCCTCGAACATGCTCTCCGGCTGGTCTCTGCTGGGGGCGCTCACGTTTTTCTCTACGATGGCGAGCAACTTGCTTTTGGCGCTGCCCTGTGGGCGGGGGATGTCCAGCGCGAGCCTTTCTCTGAGCCTCGGCCGGAGGGCCTGACCTACACCGTCGCCCGCACCGGGGAACGGATCGTCGTTTCGGATATGAGCGAGCACTCGCTCTTCCGAGGCCAGCCGTGGGAAGACTCCATCGTCGGCCTGCCGCTGCGCGCCGGCGGGCAGGTGGTGGGAGTGATGAACGTTGCCTTTGATGGTCCTCACTTTTTTAATAAAGACGAGTTGCGAGCTCTCGGATTGCTGGCCGCCCAGGCCGCCAGCGCTATCAGGAACGCTAAACTGTACCAGGAAACGCATCGCCAGGCCAGGAGGCTGGCGGCTCTGACTGAAATTGGCCGTGACATCTCGGCCACCCTCGACCTGCCGACGGTGCTGGCGCGCATCGCCACGCACGCTCGGGACCTGTTGGAGGCCGATGATAGCGAGGTGTATTTGCTGCAGGAGGATGGGCGGACTTTGCGCGCCATCGTCGCTCTCGGCGACTATGCGGACGAGGTCAAAGCAGCGTCGTTGCGGTTGGGCGAGGGCATCGTGGGCTATGTTGCCCAGAGTGGCGAGGCAGAGATAGTCAACCACGCCGAGCGCGACTCACGCTCGGAGCACATCCCCGGCACACCGAATGAAGTTACCAGGTTGTTGTGCGCCCCGCTGATTGCCAAGGGTGAGGTGATGGGGGTGATGTCGCTGGCCCGCCTGAGCGAATGTGATCCGTTCGACCGGTCCGACCTCGATTTCCTGACCGGCCTGGCCCGGCAGGCCTCCATCGCCATCGAAAACGCCCGACTGTTTGCCGCCGAACAGCAGTACGCGACCGAACTGACTCGCGCCCTGGAGGAACAGCAGGAGGAAGCCCGCCTCAAGGACGAGTTTATCCAGAACGTCTCCCACGAACTGCGCACCCCCCTGGCCCTCATCCGCGGATACGCCGAGTTGCTGGATAGCGGCGAGCTGGGCGAATTGCAGCCCGATCAACGCGAGCCTATGGCCGTCATCGCCCGTCGCGTGCGCATGCTGACCGGGTTGGTGGACAATTTTACCGCTATCCTGGGGGCGGAGGGGCGGGACTCGCAGCGTGAGCCGGTGGATTTGGTAGAGATGACGCGCGACCTGTTGACCGATTTCCAAAAGGCTGTGGAGCAAAAGGGAATAGCACTGTCGGCTCAGATCACCCCTGACTTGCCACCGGTGCTCGGCGACCCATTGCACCTGCGCCGTGTTATGGACAACCTGTTGGGCAACGCCCTCAAATTTACCCCGGAGGGTGCCAGCGTCACCGTGCGTCTGACCCAGGCCGATAAAGGCTTGGTGTTGGAGGTGGCCGATACCGGCATCGGTATTCCAGAGGAACAATTGGAGCAGATCTTTGAGCGCTTCTACCAGGTGAATGGCGGTATGAGCCGGCGTTACGGCGGGGCCGGGCTGGGCCTGGCGTTGGTCAAACAGATCGTCGAGGCGCACGGGGGAGCCGTTGATGTCAGGAGCAGGGTGGGGCAGGGGAGCACTTTTACCGTGACGTTGCCGATCCACGTTCGCCCTCGGTGACGAAAATACTCCGTTCGGCAAGCTCTTCGGCCGCCGCCGGAAGGGTTGGGTTCGGTCGGAGACCTGGCCCAAAACGATAGGGGTGTGTTTCAAATGGGTTGGGCAAGACCTCCGAGGTCTAGGGTCTCTGCTGAAATGAAACACACCCCAACGATAGAGGGTGCTTTCGGAGCAGGCACGGGGAATTCGTTTGTTTCTCAATCCGGTGTGAAAAAGGATGAGGAGGCGCTAATGTTCGACCACATACTCGTTCCTTTGGACGGATCTTCGCTCGCCGAGTGCGTGTTGCCCCACGTCATTGCCATCGCTCGCGCCCTGGAGGCCAGGGTCACGCTGCTGCAGGTGTTGGAGCGTACCCAGGATCGGAGCCAGGCTCAGTTCGTTGACCCGTTGGGTTGGTATATGGGCGCGGCCGAGGCCAGAACCTACCTGGGCAATCTGGCCGCTCGCTTGCAAAAGGCCGGTCTCCAGGTGGAAACCACGTTTCTGGAGGGCCAGGCGGCCGAGCGCATCATCGAGTTCGCGCGCGACCGTGACGTTAGCTTGATAGTTCTCAGCAGTCACGGACAGAGTGGCTTGAGCGGCTGGAACGTCAGCAGCATCGTCCTGAAAATCACCCTGCGCTCCTACCTGCCGGTGATGATCGTGCGCGCCTATCAACCCCCGGCCCCAGACCTGATGGGTCTGCGCTACCGGCGCTTGTTGGTGCCCCTGGATTGCTCGCAGCGGGCCGAGTGCGTCTTGCCGCTGGCTACCACCCTGGCTCGCTTCTACGGCGCCGAGTTGCTGGCGGGGCACGTAGTGACCAGGCCGCAGATGCCTCATCGCGCCCCCCTCGCCCCGGAAGAGAGAGAACTGGCGACCCAGATCATTGAGCGCAACCGGCTGGAAGCGACCAGGTACTTGAGGCAATTGCAACCTCGCTTGTCGGACGTGGACGTTCGAATGCACGTGGCTGTCGGTGACCACGCCGCCGAGACACTCCACGAACTGGTGGAGCAGGCGGACGTGGATCTGGTGGTGTTGAGCGCGCACGGTTATTCTGGCGGAACCAAGTGGCCCTATGGTAGCCTGGTTCTCAACTTTATCGGCTATGGCGCCACCCCGTTGCTGATAGTGCAAGACCTTTCACCGGAAGAAGTGGAGCGTACCCAGGCCGAGATGGCCGCCAGAGAACGCAAGGGACATTAGCTTATGCCCCGGTCAAGACCGCAATCCACCGCTACGGTGGATAACGAACTATCCCATTCAGTGGCGCAGGGCCAGTTGGAGGACCGCGCCCGGCGACTGGCCGAGAGCCACGTCACCGCCAGGCGGTCTGGACGCAAACCCTATCTCCTGAAGCGTGTCCGGGAGCAGGAGACGCTTCTGCGCGCCGCCTACCAGCACTTTGCCGGCGTCCAAGTAAGCAAAGCGACGACGACTGATGTGCAGGTTGCCCTTTCCTACGCGGCCGAGTGGATACTGGATAACTTTTATGTGGTGGAACGGGCGCTGCGTCAGATCAGGGAAGACATGCCGGAGAGCTACTATCGCCAGTTGCCCAGGCTGGATTCCTCTCCCTGGGAGGGTTATCCTCGGGTCTATGCGCTGGCGCGGGAGATCATCGAGCATTGTGAAAACCACCTCGACCCCGACCGGGTGACGCGCTTTGTTCGAGCTTATCAAACCATCGCGCCGCTGACGATGGGCGAGCTGTGGGCGCTGCCGACCATGCTGCGCCTGGGAGTGTTGGAGGGGCTGGCTCAAGCTGCTTCCGTCGCCGCCGGGTTGCAGGACGGCTCTTTGGATGCCGCCTCCGTGACCTGGGCCGACGGCTCGGAGGACGAGGCGGCTATTGCCCATTGCATCCTCAGCCTGCGCATGCTGGCGACCCAGGATTGGAAGACATTCTTTGAAAGCGTCAGCCTGGTGGAACAAATCCTGCGCCGCGACCCGGCCTCTATTTATGCCCGTATGGATTTCGATACCCGCGACCGCTATCGTGGAGTGATCGAGGAACTGGCTCTGGCAGCGGGAAAAAGCGAGCTGGACGTGGCCCAGGAAGCGATTGAGCTTTCTCGGGACGAGCCTGTCGGAGAGTGCGGCCCGCTGGACGCGCCTCGCGCTGCGCACGTCGGCTTTTACCTCCTCGACGAGGGCCGCAAGCGGCTCGAATCCCGCCTGGGCTGTCGCTTTTCCTGGGGCAAGCGCCTATCCCGCTGGCTGCTTTGCCATCCCACTTTGGTCTACTTGGGCGGCATTGCTCTGCTTACTCTCCTTATCTTGCTCGGGCTGATCTGGCACGCGCGCTCTGCCGGCGGGACGCTCGTTCAGTTGAGCGGCGTGTGTGTGTTGACGACTTTGCCGGCCTGCGCGATGGCCGTCAGTCTGGTCAACTGGCTCGTCACCTACACCGTGCCGCCCCGGCTGTTGCCCAGGATGGACTTTGAGGGCGGCCTCCCGGCCGAGTGTCGCGCCATGGTGGTCGTCCCCGCCATCATCGCCAACGTCGAAGAAGTTCAATCTTTGCTCCAGCAACTGGAACTCCACTTCCTCGGCAACACAGACCCGCATCTGTACTTTGCCCTGCTCGCCGATCTGAGCGATGCGGAGCGCAAACATCTGCCTGCTGACGCCAAGTTGATCGAGCGAGCTATGGCCGGCGTCCAGGCCCTCAACCAGAAATATGGCCACGGCGGGGGCGGGCCTTTCTACTTCTTTTATCGTGAGCGGGAGCTGAACCCGGCCGAGGATTGCTGGATGGGCTGGGAGCGCAAGCGGGGCAAGTTGGTCGAGTTCAACCGCCTGCTGGGCGGCGAGGAAAGCTCCTACGTCGAAAAAATAGGAGACCTCGACGTTCTCCCCGAGATCAAGTACGTCATAACTTTGGACGCGGATACTCTTTTGCCTCGGGACAGCGCACGCCGCCTCGTCGCCGCCCTGGCCCACCCGCTGAACCGGGCCGAGTTTGACCCGCAGAGCGGGGACGTGCTCTCCGGATACACGGTGCTCCAGCCGCGCGTAGAGATCAAGCCCGCTAGCGCGGGCCGCTCGCTATTTGCGCGCCTGTTCTGCGGGGACGTTGGATTGGACCTGTACACGCGGGCGGTGTCCGATGTATACCATGACCTGTTTGGCGAAGGCATCTACGCCGGCAAGGGCATCTATGACGTCGCTGCTTTCCGGCGCAGCCTGGACAGGCGCGTGCCTGAAAACTGCCTGCTCAGCCACGACCTGTTCGAGGGTATCCACGGTCGCGCCGCGCTGGTCACGGACGAGGTGCTATACGAGGACTATCCCGCGCACTACCTCGCTTACACGCGCCGCTTGCATCGCTGGGTGCGCGGAGATTGGCAACTGCTGCCCTGGTTGTTGCCTCGCGTGCCTCACAAGGACGGCGGAAAGGCGCCCAACACGCTCTCTGTGCTCGACCGCTGGAAGATCCTGGACAACCTGCGGCGTAGTTTGCTATCCCCGGCGCTGTTGACCCTGTTGGTCGTCGGGTGGACGTGGCTGCCCGGCGAGCCGTTGTTGTGGACGCTGGTGGCCTTGCTGGCGTTGGCCCTGCCTGTCTTTGCCGGTATGATTGGCCTCATGAGACAGGGAGTGAGAGAGACGTCGTTGATCGGGGCCGCGCGCTCGGTGCGAATGGACGTTCTACGCTGGCTGGCGGCCGTGGTGTTCCTGCCCTACGAGACGCTGATCGTGATAGACGCGGTCGCCTCCACTCTGCATCGTCTGTTCGTCAGCCGCAAGCGTTTGCTGCAATGGACCACGTCCGCCCATACGGTTCTCCTGTTTGGCAAGGAGACTAGAGTGATGCTGCTGTGGCAGAGAATGGGCGCCGCGCCGCTCCTGGCCCTGGGACTGGCCTGGCTGGTGATATTGACTGACTCGGTCTTTGGTCGGACGGCCTCTCCCGTCGCTGCGCCGCTGCTACTGGCGTGGATGGTGTCTCCCTACCTGGCTTATTGGATCAGCCGCCCTCTGGCCCACGAGCCGGTTTTGCTCTCCGCCGAGCAGTGCCAACAACTGCGCCGTCTGGCCCGCCGCACCTGGCTCTATTTCGAGCGCTTTGTCGGCCCGGAAGACCAGTGGCTGCCCCCTGACCATTTCCAGGAGGAGCCGCTCGGACTCGTCGCCCACCGCACGTCGCCTACCAACCTGGGCCTGCTATTGCTCTCAGCCCTGGCCGCTTACGACCTGGGCTACGTTGGCCTGCTGGACCTCGTTTTGCGACTGCGCCCCACCTTTGAGAGTATGGGCCGCTTGGAGCGCTGCCAGGGCCACTTTTTGAACTGGTACGATACGGGAAATCTCAAGCCTCTGCCGCCGCGCTACGTTTCCGCCGTGGATAGCGGCAACCTGGCTGGCTGTCTGCTGACTCTCGAACAGGGCTGCCTGGAACTACCCCTGTCCCCGCTTCTGCGTTGGCGGCGCTGGCAAGGCCTGCTCGATGCTTTGGGCGTGTTGGCCGAGGTCGTCGCAGAGTTGGGCGATGACATCTCCCACACGGCGACCGAGGCTTTGCAAAACTGTGTTGAGCGCATCCGCCGGCAGATTTTGACGGCGCGAGACGATCCTACCTGCTGGGCCTCTCTGTTGCTCCGCCTGAGCGACGAGACCTGGTCGGAACTGGAGCGCCTGCTGATCGCGCTGGTCGAATCTAGCCCGCGCGGATTGGAGACCGCCGCCTTGCGCGACCTGCACGTCTGGGCGGAGCGGGTGAACTCGCAACTGCTCAGTATGCGGAGCGAGCAGGACATGCTGTTGCCCTGGCTTTTACCCTTGAGTCAACCGCCGGCCCTGTTCACTCAGGCGCATGCGCCCCCGGCGATTGCGACCGCCTGGCAGGCGTTGCTCGACGCTTTGCCCATCACGGCCTCGTTGGCCGAGATACCGGACCTTTGCAGTGCGGGCCAGACTCGATTGCAGCAATTGCAGAGCTTGGTCAATGAATATGATTCTGCCGAACTGGCACAAGAGGCCCGCGATTGGTGCTTGCACCTGAACGTGGGGTTGGGTTCCGCTCGCATGGCGGCCGAGAGCTTGCTGATCGGTTTTCGTGACCTGGGCAACCAGGCGGAAGTCTATTTCCGGGAGATGGATTTCGACTTTTTGTTCGACCGGAATCGCCAGGTATTCCACATCGGCTACAACGTAGAGACTGGCACCCTGGACGGCAACTACTACGACCTGCTGGCGTCCGAGGCGCGCATCGCCAGCCTGCTCGCCATCGCCAAAGGAGACGTTCCCCAGAGCCACTGGATGCACTTGGCGCGCCCCATCACCCAGGTCAACGGCGCGCGCGCTCTTCTCTCCTGGGGCGGGACGATGTTCGAGTACCTGATGCCGCCCCTGTTGCTGCGACGGCACGCGGGATCGCTATTGGATCAGAGCAACTGTGCGGCGGTCGCCCATCAGATCGCCTACGCCCGGCGCAAGGGCGTGCCGTGGGGTATTTCGGAATCGGGCTACTATCGCTTTGACGCGGGGATGCACTACCAGTACCGGGGATTCGGTGTGCCCGGACTGGGCCTCAAGCGCGGCCTGAGCGAGGATACGGTGATTGCGCCGTATGCCTCACTGCTGGCCCTGTCGCTGCGTCCCCAGGCCGTGATGGACAACATTGCCAAACTCGCCAAATTGCAGATGCTTGGCCGCTATGGCTTTTACGAGGCGATTGATTATACCCGCTCCCGCCTCTCCTCGGGCCAGGAGAAAGCGATCGTGCGCTCGTACATGGTGCATCACCAGGGTATGGCGCTTTTGTCACTGACCAATTATCTCCAGGGCGACGTGATGGTGCGCCGCTTTAACGCCGATTCCCGCGTGCAGAGCGTCCAATTGCTATTGCACGAAAAGTCGCCCCAGCGCGTTCCCATTGAGCATCCCCACCCGCAAGATGTCCATCCCGCTCGCTCGCTGCAACCTCGGGCTGCCATTACTCCCTGGCACGCACTGCCGGATTCACCCATGCCGCAGGTGCACACCCTCTCCAATGGGCGCTACAGTGTGCTAATCACGGACGCTGGCGGCGGCTATAGCAGTTGGCAGGATGGCTCGCCTCAGGCCGAGAGTATCGCGCTCACTCGCTGGCGCGCCGACGCTACTCTCGATAACTGGGGGACTTGGATTTACGTCGAGGAGCGGGATAGCGCCTACGAGAGACCAGGCCACCTGTGGTCGGCCGGATACCGGCCTACCTGTGTGTCACCGGAGGAGCGGGAGGTGCTTTTCTACGCCCATAAAGCCAGGCTCTGGCGTCGAGATCGCAATCTGTGTGTGCGCACGGAAATCACCGTTCCGCCAGGCGACGACGTCGAAGTTAGGCGCGTCACCCTGATCAATCACGACGACCGCGTCCGCCGCTTGACGCTGACCAGCTACGGTGAAGTAGTGCTCGCCCCTCAGTCCGCCGACCGGCGCCACCCGGCGTTCAACAAGCTCTTCATCGAGAGCGAGTGCCTGTTCGAGGCGAATGGGGAAGTGAACGCCCTGCTCTTTCGCCGCCGCCCGCGCTCGGCTGGGGAGGAGCCGCTCTATCTGGCTCACCTGGCCGTCGCCGAGCCTGGGCAACGGAGCAGCGGCGCTTGTGAAAGTGACCGCTCCCGCTTCTTGGGACGGGGCGGAACGATCCGTTCTCCCGCGGCGCTGGGCGGAGATGGACGCTCGCTTTCCCGCACCACCGGCGCCACTCTGGATCCGATCATGGCCCTCGACCAGGAGATCGAATTAGGCCCCCACGCGACGGCGCAGATGGCCTACGTCACACTGGTGGGCCGGACGCGCGAGGGGGTGTTGGAGTTGGCCCGCCGCTATCGAAAGTGGAGCGAGGTTGGGCTGGCCTTTGATCGCGCCCGCTCTCACAACGAGCTCGAGTTACGCCGCCTCGGCCTCTCGACGTCAGAGATAGAGCACATTCAACGTTTGCTCTCCCTGCTCCTCTACCCCCACGCTGCCCTGCGCGCTGCTTCCGCGACGCTGGCGGCCAACAGCGAGGGCCAGCCCGGCTTGTGGGCCTATGGCATCTCTGGCGACTATCCCATCCTCCTGGTGCGTGTCGGCGCTGAGGAGGAAATGGGCCTGGTGCTCGAACTGCTCCAGGCCCACGCTTACTGGCGCAGCCAGCGGGTCAAGATTGACCTGGTCATCCTCAACGAGCGGGAGAGCGGTTACGATCAAGAGTTGCAGGGGCGCTTACGCCGGCTGATCGCTCACACCGACAGCGACACCTGGCTGAACCAACGGGGCGGCATCTTTGTCCTGCGCGCCGACCAGATGAACGAGAGCGGTCGCGTGTTGCTGGAAACCTGTGCCCGCGCCGTCTTGGATGGAGAAAAAGGCTTGCTTGCCGAGCAACTGAGCGATGTGTGCGCCCAACCGGCCCGTTTGCCTTCCTTCGTCCCCACCTTGCCCTGCCTCGGAGACGCGGAACCCACGCCCCCGCTGCCCCGTCCAAAAGACCTCCTCTTCGACAACGGCTTGGGCGGCTTTAGCGCCGGCGGCCGCGAATACGTCATCTACCTTGAGCCGGGCCGGCGGACGCCCGCTCCCTGGGTCAACATAGTCGCTAATCCCGATTTTGGCTTTTTGGTATCAGAGATGGGGTCGGGTTACACCTGGGCCGGCAACAGTGGGGAAAACCGTCTGACCCCCTGGCGCAACGATCCCGTGAGCGACATTCCGGGTGAGGCGCTCTACCTGCGCGACGAGGAGACGGCCCGGGTCTGGTCGCCCACGCCGCTGCCGAGCGCAGCGACGCCTTATTTGATCCGCCACGGCGCCGGTTACTCTATCTTTGAGCACCACAGCCACGGCCTCAAACAACGGACGCGCCTCTTTGTCATTCCAGACGCGCCGGTCAAGGTGATACAGTTGCGGCTGGAGAACACTTGGAAGCGGATGCGCCGTATCACGGCCACTTTTTACGCCGAGTGGGTGCTAGGGACGGATCGGGACGCGCACCAGCAGTACGTCATACCCGAGTTTGACGCTGCCAGCAACGGCCTGTTGGCCCGCAACCCTTATAACTGCGAGTTCGGAGAGCGCGTCGCCTTTGCGGTCGCCAGCAAAGAGCTTCACGGTCTGACCGCCGACCGCGCCGAGTTCCTGGGGCGCGGGGGAGACCTCGGGTGTCCGGCCGCCCTGGGGCGCATTGGCCTTGCCGGCGCCGTCGAAGCTGGTCGCGATCCTTGCGCCGCCCTACAAGTTCACCTCGATCTGCCTCCCGGCGAGGCGCAGGAGATCTTTTTCCTGCTCGGCCAGGGCGCCGACCGGGGCGAATCGTTGCGGCTGATAGAACAGTATCGCGACCCTGAGCAAGTGGAGGCCGCCTGGGAAGCGGTGCAAGAGCTGTGGGACGACTTGCTGGGCGCCGTCACCGTGCGGACGCCCGACCCGGCGCTGGACCTGCTGCTGAACCATTGGCTGCTCTACCAAGGCCTGGCTTGCCGCATTTGGGCTCGCTCCGCGCTCTACCAATCCTCCGGCGCTTTTGGCTACCGTGACCAGTTACAGGACGTGATGGCCCTGCTCCACGCCGCGCCCGACTTGGCCCGCGAACATATCCTGCGGGCGGCCGGTCATCAGTTTGAGGAGGGGGACGTGTTACACTGGTGGCATCCACCCTCGGGTCGCGGGGTGCGCACGCGCTGCTCCGACGATCTGCTGTGGCTGCCCTTTGTCACCACCCATTACGTCACCACGACCGGCGACGATACGATCCTGACCGAAAGAGCTCCTTTTCTCAGGGCTGCCCCCTTGGAGCCGGAGGAGGCGGAGCGGTACGGCCGCTATGAGGCCGCCGCCGAGAGCCACACGCTCTACGCTCACTGTCTCCGAGCCCTGGATAGAGGGACGACTGCCGGGACGCACGGCTTGCCCTTGATCGGTAGCCACGATTGGAACGATGGAATGAGCCGCGTGGGCGTCGAGGGCCGGGGCGAAAGCGTGTGGCTGGGATGGTTCCTCTATGCCACGTTGACCCAATTTGCTCCCCTGTGCGAGCGTATGGGAGATGAGGGGCGGGCGGACGATTACAGGCAGCGGGCCGCCGCTCTGCGCCGGTCGTTGGAACAACACGCCTGGGATGGGGACTGGTACCGCCGCGCCTATTACGACGACGGCGTCCCCCTGGGCTCATCTGAGAGCGACGAGTGCCAGATTGATTCCATCGCCCAGTCGTGGGCCGTGCTCTCCGGGGCGGCCGACCCCAATCGCGCTCTGAAGGCGATGGACGCCGTCTCTAGCCGGCTCGTGCTTCAGGATGAGCGGCTGATACTGCTCTTCACCCCGCCTTTCAACGAGACGGTGCGCGACCCCGGCTATGTCAAGGGCTACCCTCCCGGCATCCGCGAAAACGGCGGTCAATACACCCACGCCGCGTTGTGGGCAGCGTGGGCGTTCGCCGAGCTGGGGCAGGGCGACCGCGCCGAGGCGCTGTTCCGCTTGCTCAACCCGGTCTACCACGCCGACACACCGGAGAAGGTGCGCTGCTACCGGGTGGAGCCTTACGTGGTGGCGGCTGACGTCTACAGCGTGGCGCCGCACGTCGGGCGCGGCGGCTGGACCTGGTACACCGGTTCGGCCGGGTGGATGTACCGCCTGGGCGTCGAAGCCATCCTCGGCTTGCGGCGAGCAGGAGAGGCGTTGCGGGTTGAGCCTTGCATCCCCCGGGATTGGCAGAGTTACGAATTGACTTATCGTTATGGGAGGACCTTGTATCACATCCGGGTAGATAATCCGGCTAGGGTCAACCGGGGCGTGCAGCGCGTGCTGGTGGATGGGCAAGCTGCGCCGGAACAGATCGTCCAGTTGTTGGACGACGGCAGGCCGCATCGAGTGCACGTGTTGCTGGGGTGAGAATGTCCTTTCGCATAGTGATTATGGCATAGCAAGACAATCCGGCAAACGGCCATTTTCTTCCCCCGAAGACAAAACAGGCTATGCGAAAGATTATCGTGCAAGACCTCGGAGGTCTGGATTGGTGTTAGGCTGAGTAGTTTGACAATGTTAGATTTGCTCGCAGTGCTGCACGAAACGCAGTGAAGTGCGGCTTTGCGCCACTCCGCTGGCGCTCCGTGGCGCACTACGAGCCCCTCGCAGCGAATTTAACATTGTCAAGGTAGTTACGAGGCAGTTTCATGCTTGCCTCCCTACCGTTATCACAAATCGTAAAGGAGGTCCAAAAATGACAAAAGAAATATGGAGTGTGGACACTGCTGTGCCTCTCCAGGTGGTCTTGGACGACCCCGAATGCCCCCAACTCCTGCGTCAGACGCTCACGGGCGCGCTCTCGTGGCAGGCGCGGAACGAGATGACAGTCGCCAGGGCACTGCGGTCGCCGCGCCTGGCGCCACAGTGGGTGGCCGCGCTCATGGCGCTGGGGGCCACAGTCACCGTGGATGACGAGGAAGCGCCGCTGGAAAAGCTGCTGCAACGAGAGACGGCGGGAGAACCAATGAGCCTGCGCGTTGGGGTGGGGGGGGTAAAGTGGGGCGAGGCTCACGTCTCGCGCACTCCGGCCGATCTCCCCATCGTTGCCGCGGTCGCCGGAGTGGAAATGGAGCACCCCGTAGAACGACGGGGCGACGTCGTTCGGCAGGCCCGCGTCGCCCTCACCGGCGTCTGGCCGGAACCCGTTCGCTTGTGCCAGGCAGCCGCCCAGTTGGTCGGCGGCCCGCTGGACGAATCCCGCATCCAGGCAGTGACCCAGGCCGTGGAAGCGGAGGTCGCGCCTGTGGGAGATTTTCTCGGCAGCGAGGAATACCGCCGGGCGATGGCGAGCGTGCTGACCGGCCGCGCTTTGGAGGCATGTCTATACCAGGAGGCAGACAATGAGTGACCGTAAGACCCACACCATCAAACTGGAGATCAACGGCGCGGAAAGAGATCTGACCGTGCGCCCATCGGAGACTCTGTTGGATGCCTTGCGCCGCGCCTCCTACACCAGCGTCAAGTTTGGCTGTGGGACGGGAGATTGCGGCTCGTGCACCGTTCTCCTGGACGGGCAGCCCGTGCACAGTTGCCAGATCCGGGCCGTCCAGGCCGAGGGGCGTAAGGTGACGACCGTAGAAGCGCTGACCCCAACCCCCAGCCCCAAATTCCCCGATCTGCACCCCATTCAACGAGCTTTTATCGAGAGCGGCGCCATTCAGTGTGGTTACTGTACCCCAGCCCAAATCCTGGTGGCCAAGGCGCTCCTCGACCGCAATCCAGACCCGACCGAAGAGGAGATCCGTGAGGCGATTGCCGGGGTGCTGTGCCGTTGCACCGGCTATGTCAAGATCGTGCAAGCGATTCAGCGGGCAGCGGCCGTACTGCGTGGTGAAAAAGTGGAGCCGTTCGCACCCGTCGAGGCGACGCTGGCTCCCGGCCAATCGCCGGCTTCTCTGTTGGGCGACTATTTTGCCGTCCCCGGCGACGGCCGCCGCCCACGCACGCCGCTCGTCGTCTCCCCGCCAGAGATGGAGGCGCTGAACGTGGTCGGCAAAGCGGAGCCCAAGGTAGACGGCGTCAAGTTGGCGACGGGACGTCCCGTCTTTACCGACGACGTCAAGATAGAGGGAATGCTCTACGGCGCGCTGCTGACCAGTCCCCACGCCCACGCCCGCATCAAGAGCATTGACGCCAGCAAGGCGCGCGAACTGCCCGGCGTCCACGCTGTCCTCACGCACAGAGACATTCCCCGCGTCAAATACTCCACCGGCGGCCAGAGCTACCCCCAGCCGCCCCCTTTCGACCAGGTTTGTCTGGACGACAAAGTGCGTCACGTAGGCGACCGGGTGGCGGTCGCGGCCGCCGAGACGCCAGAGCTTGCGAGGCAGGCGCTGCGACTCGTCGTCGTGGAGTACGAGGTGCTGCCCCACGTCCTCGACCCCGTGGAGGCGATGCAGCAGGGCGCGCCCGTGATCCACGACGAGCCGGATACCGAGTCCATCTACGACGCCGGACGGAACATTGTTCACCACATCGAGGCCGAGGCCGGCGACCCCGTGGCCCAATGGGCCAAAGCCGACCACGTCTTTGAGGGGGAATACCGCACCTCGCAGCAGCAGCACGCCCACATCGAGCCGCACGTCTGCATCACCTACTGGGACGAGGATGGGCGGTTGGTCGTGCGCACCAGCACTCAGGTACCTTTCCACATCCGGCGCATGCTGGCCCCCCTCACCGGTCTGCCGGTCAAGCAGATCCGCGTGGTCAAACCGCGCATCGGCGGCGGGTTTGGCAACAAACAGGAAATGATCCTGGAGGACTTGTGCGCCCACCTGACCATCGCCACGGGCCGGCCGGTGCGGATGGAGTACACGCGCTACCAAGAGTTCGCCAGCTCCCGCAGCCGTCATCCGCAGATCATGCGTTACAAGATCGGCGTCACTAACGAGGCGGATGAACAACATCCGGCGGAGGTGGTCGCCACCGAGCTGTACCTCATCGGCGACACGTGCGCCTACGGCACGCACGGGCTGACGGTGCAGATGGTGGGCGGCCAGAAGGGGCTGACGCTCTACAACGCGCCCTATTCCAAATTCACCTGTGACGTGGTATACACCAACAAACCCACGCCGGGGGCCTTCCGGGGCTATGGCTCGATGCAGTGTCACTTTGGCATCGAGATGCTAATGTCCGAGATCGCCGAGCGGATGGGCTGGGACGTGGTCGAGTTCAAACGGAAAAATTGGATCAAGCAGGGAGAAGAGTTGTTGGTGGCCCAGGCCCTGGGGGAAGGGCGCGAGGGATTCGCACAGTTCATCCGTTCCAACGGCCTGGAGCAATGCGTCCAGATAGGGCTAGAGGCGGTGGACTGGCACAACAAACGCAACCAACCATCCTACCGGCAAACCGGCCATCCCCACATCCAACGGGGCATCGGCATGTCCGTGATGCTACACGGCAGCGGCATCGCCGGGCTGGACATGGCCTCGGCGACCATAAAGATGAACGACGATGGTTCCTTCAACCTCCTGATCGGAGCGACCGACATCGGCACCGGCTCCGACACGATCCTGGCTCAGATAGCGGCCGAGGTGCTGGGTGTCCCGGTAAAGGATCTCATCGTCTATTCCTCGGATACCGACTTTACGCCCTTCGACAAGGGGGCCTACGCCTCCAGCACCACTTACATCAGCGGCGGGGCGGTGCGCAAGGCCGCGCTCAAGGTGGCCGAGCAGATCAAGGAACACGCCGCGACGATGCTGGGGTTGGAAAGCAGCGCCGGGATGGAACTGCGCGACCGGCGGGTCTTTTTGCCCGATGGCGGCTCGCTCACGCTGGAGCAGATCGCCCTGAGCAGCCTGCACCAACAGGAGCAACACCAGATCATTGCCAGCGCCTCTCACATGAGTTACGAATGCCCGCCCCCCTTTGGCGCTCAATTCATCGAGTTGACCGTGGATAGCGAGACCGGTCAGGTCACGCTAGAGCGAGTGCTGATGGTGGCTGACGCCGGCCGAGTGATCAATCCAATCACGGCCTCCGGGCAGGTCGAGGGCGGTTTGCAGCAGGCGGTGGGTTTTGCCCATTGCGAGGAGATGGTCTATAATGAGGACGGCAGCCTGGCCAACCCGCGTCTGGGCCCGTATCGCGTCTACACGTCCAACGAGATGCCCAAGCTAGAGGTCATCTTTGTGCAGACGGAGGAACCGAGTGGGCCGTTCGGGGCCAAGTCCGTCTCCGAACTGCCGTTGGACGGCATCGCTCCGGCTATGGCCGACGCCATCCACGATGCGACGGGCGTTTGGATCCGCGAGGTGCCTTTCACGCCGGAGCGGGTGTGGCGGGCGTTGCGGCAGGCGGAGGAGGAAGGGAGCGCATAGCTTGGCAAAGCAACCAGAGTTTTCTGTAAGCGCAGCGACAAGAACCTGTCATTGCGAGCCGCGCTGTTTGCGGCGATGCAAGCCCTCAATGTCGTACTTCCGAGTTGGGGATTGCTTCGTCGCTCCGCTCCTCGCAATGACGGCAGATAGATCAATAAAAATCGTAACTACCTTGACAATGTTAAATTCGCTGCGAGGGGCTCGTAGTGCGCCACGGAGCACCAGCGGAGTGGCGCAGAGCCGCACTTCACTGCGTTTCGTGCAGCACTACGAGCAAATCTAACATTGTCGTA
>CAYMWP010000053.1:0-28373 GCA_964393895.1 uncultured Anaerolineales bacterium
AATCAGCCCGCGGTGCAGGCCGGCGCAAAGCGGAACGAATTTATGCATCGCTGCAGTTAGATCATGATCGGGACGCAGATCTAGGCAGATCGAACCGCACACAAAACCAAATCTGCAAAAGCCAGTCTTGATCTGCGTCCCAATTTTGCAGGGAGGAATGCATGGGCAGTTTAACGGGCAAACGGGCGCTCATCACCGGCGGGGCGTCGGGCATCGGGCGGGCGACGGCGCTGCTCTTCGCCCGCGAGGGGGCGGCGGTAGCGGTGGTGGATCTGGACAAGGCTGGCGGACAAGCCGTTGTCCAAAAGATCAAGGGCGACGGCGGGCAGGCCATTTTTGTGCATTGCGACGTGACCCAGGCGGCGGATTGCGAGCGCGCCGTGCGGCTCACCGTGGCAGAACTGGGCGGGCTCGACGTCCTTTTCAACAACGCGGGCATCATTCGGCGGGCCACCGTCCTGGACACGACCGCAGAGGAGTGGGATCGAGTGATGGCCGTCAACGTCAAATCTATCTTTTTGCTCAGCAAGTATGTGGTTCCCGTGATGACCCAGGCGGGCGGCGGCGTGATCGTCAACACTGGCTCCGGCTGGGGGCTGGTCGGAGGGCGGAACGCGGTCTCGTACTGCGCCTCCAAGGGAGCGGTGGTGAACATGACGCGCGCGATGGCGCTCGATCACGGCGAGCAGAACATCCGCGTCAACTGTATCTGCCCCGGTGACACCGATACGAGAATGCTGCGGAACGAAGCGCAGCAACTCGGCGCGTCGGAAGAAGCGTTACTGGCAGAGGCGGCGGATCGCCCGCTGCGGCGCGTCGGCAGGCCGGAGGAGATCGCCCAGGCGGTGTTGTATCTCGCCGGCGACGCCTCCTCTTTCGTCACTGGCACAACACTGGTAGTGGATGGCGGCGGGCTGGCGGGATAGGAGGGGATTATGCGCGGGCTCGAAGACAAACGGGCGCTCATCACCGGCGGGGCGGGCGGCATTGGCACAGCGACGGCGGCGCGTTTTCTGGAGGAAGGCGCGTGCGTCGCCGTGCTGGATCGTGATGACGCGGCGCTGGCGCGCATCAAGCGCGAACTCCCGGCGCTGAGTGGGGGTATCCGGGCCGATGTCTCGGACGCTGCCGACGTCGCCCGGGCCTTTGGGGAACTGGATGGCTTGATGGGGGGATTGGACGTCCTGATCAACAACGCCGGGATCAGCATTCGGCATCGTTTTATGGACATCTCTCCCCAGGAATGGCAACAGGTGATAGACGTCAACCTCAACGGCGTGTTTTACGTGGCGCAGCAGGCAGCACGGCGGATGCTGGCGGGGGATGGCGGCGTCATCATCAATATGGGTTCGACCAATGGCCTGATGGGCTACCATTATTACGCTGACTATAACGCCTCGAAAGCGGGCGTCATCGAACTCTCGCGCTCGATGGCGCTAGAGTTGGCCCCGACGGTGCGCGTCAATGCCATATGCCCAGGTTACATCTTGACGCCGATGCAGGAAGCCGAGTACACACCCGAGATGCTGCGCGCCTGTGAGCACAAACTGCCTCTGGGCCGGCTGGGCCGGCCAGAGGATGTGGCCGCTCTCTTTGCCTTTCTTGCTTCCGATGACGCGGCCTTTATCACCGGACAATGTTTCGTGATTGACGGGGGAGAGATCGCGGGGGGATTGGCGAGTCAGCCGTAATGCTCACCCGCCGCTTGCGGTAGGGCAATCGCCTTTATAAATTTTCGAGTGCTCGACCTCCGAGTTTTACGAAATAATGTCTCTCTGAGCGTGCTCTCGTGCTCTGTGCGTATGAAACGCGTCTTTGAGACGAATGTACGGTCAAAACCTCAGAGGTCTGGATAAAAGCGATTGCCCTACTTGCGGCCCTGAACGATCTACTGCAAATGGGTCTCTACCTGCTGTTCTAGCGGGTTGATCTCAAACCATCAGCGCCAAAAACCGCTCCGTATCGTAGGTGGCGGCCTGGGCGGCCGGCGCCCACTTGGGAAAGACAAGGTCGAAGGCGTGATCGGTGTCGGGTAATTCGACATAGACCGATGCGACCCCTGCCTTACGCAAAGCGCGGTGCAAGCGACGCACGTCCGGCACCATACCGCCCAGGTCGTGATCGCCCTGCAACAGCAGCGTGGGCGGGCAGTGCGGGCCAACGTGGTTGACGGGCGAGCCGAGGCGATATAGCTCCGGCACATCCTCGGGAGCGCCGCCGAGCAGATTGGGCAGCAGATCGGCGCATCCGGCGTACTCGCCATAAGGGGGCAGGATGCCAGTGCGGAGAAAGAGCGACTCTATCCCCTCGCCGACCAAGCGCCCCAACCGCGTCTCGCCGGGCAGCACGTGGCTAAAGCCGGCCCGGAAATAGTCGTGGGAGGCCCGCAGATCCGGCAGGCCATAGTAGGAGACGACCGCCCGCACCGAGGTGTCGGCCTTTACGTCGGCGGGTTGGAGTTGGGGGTGATTGGGCGTATAGGCTGCCAGCAGCGCCAGGTGCCCCCCGGCCGAGCCGCCGACCAGCACAACCCGCTCTGGATTCGCGCCGTACTCGGCGGCGTTGATCTTTACCCAGGCGATAGCCCGCTTCACGTCGGCCACCATTGCCAGCAACCCGGCCTTGGGAGCCAGCGTGTAGGCCAGGTCCACCACCAGGTGCCCCTGCCCCGCCAAGTGACGGAAGAAACGCCGCGTGCCCATGTCCTTGTCTAAATAGTGCCAGGCGCTGCCGTGCAGGTATATGATGACCATCCCCGTGCACGGCGCACCGTCCGGCGGTTGCCAGAGATCGGCCAGCAGCGGATCGCCGGTCTCGACGTGGGTTCCGACGACCACGTCTCGCTGCCAGGATACTCGCGGTGGATCCGCCGGAATGGGCGTGTATCGTTTCGGCAGCATCCGCGCCCGCAAATCCGGCCGGATGCGCGACCGCCAGTTCACTCCAAATGCCTGATCAAAACCGCCGCCATCATTAGGCGCAGTGACCTTGACCACGTGCCGCACGGCCACAGCCACGCCGAACAACCCGGCCCATACCGCCCTGCGATCCTTGCGCCTCAGACCGATCAACGCCCCCAGGCCGCCCGCAAGCGCCAAGAAAGGCGCCCACGCGCCAGCCAGCATCTTGGGTCCCCACAGCCACACTGCGCCCCACCCCGGCTTGATGGGAGCGAGCGTCAGCGCGCCCAGGAACGCCGACAGGTAACTCAAGATTCGCGCTGTTTTCTTCATGGTATCTCCTTTGAGACCCTAAAGGTCTCGCAGACCTTTAGGGTCTTTGACTCACTCGAGCTCCATGTACCGCGTTCCCCGGAAGACGAGCGCGCCCCACTTGCCCGGCTCGAACTCGATCCACACGTCCTTGCCGTCAATGGAGACAACGTTGACCACGTCACCCTCGTACAGATCGCCGATGTCGCTATAGTTCACTCCGGGGCCGCTGCGCACGTTGACCCTGGAAGCGGTCACCCGCGCCCGCAATCCGACCGAGGGCCGGGGCTTTATCTCCGGGCCGACGTTGGCATAAGCTAACAAGTCGTCATAGCTCCCATTGAACCAGTTCACGTCGGTCTCTGCCGCGATTCCGGGGAGCTGCCCTTTGTCTGTGTGTTGCCAGAATTTCCACTCCTCCCATCCGGCGGGCAGCGTTGGCGAGGAGACGCCATAGTGAGCCACCCACAGGTCGTACTCCGACCACTGGGGCGACTCTAGCACCTGGTGGTTCCAGAACCACTTGGCGGTGTAGATGATGGGTTTGCGGCCATCCTCCTGCTTCACCTCTCGCAGACAGTCCTTGACGCAGGCGGTGATACCGGCGGGGCTGATCCCGCGACTGAGTTCGACGTCCAGCGCGAGCGGCAGGTTGGCTTTTCTGCCGTCCAGCACGTCAAAGAAGCGAGCGATCTGTGACTCGGCCGAGTGTTCGGGAGTCACGACGTGGTAAGCGGAGACGAGCAAGCCCGCGCCTCTGGCGCCGCTCCAGTTATCATAGAATCTTGGATCGGTGTAATAGTTCCCGACGGTGGCCCGGATGATGGCAAAGCGATACCCGGCCGCCGCCACCATCCCCCAGTTGATCTCACCTTGCCAGCGAGATACGTCAATCCCCGGTGTCGTAGACATGATTCGCTCCTTTCCTGTGCTCTATCTGTTCGTTACTTTCCCAATTCGCTGTACTGTCCATATTATACCATTGTGCCAACCACGCGCCACTTCTTGACCTTCTGCTTTGTTTCAGAGTATAATAAGACGAACATCGTCCTGTTCCCGGGACTGGGGAGGAGAAAATGAGCAACGAAAGACTGCGTCGGATTCCCAGTGTGGATCGGCTGTTGGACGACGAGACCGTGCAAGAGTTAGTCGCTGCCTGCGGTCACCGTCTGACGGTGAGTGTGTTGCGCGAGACGCTCGATTCAATGCGCGACGAGGTGCGGGCCGGAGCAGACGTGCCGGACGTCGCCGCAATAGTCGCGCGGACGGGCGCTTACCTGAAAGGGTGTTTGGCCCCAACGCTGCGCCCGGTCATCAACGCCACCGGCGTCATCATCCACACCAATCTGGGCCGCGCCCCCCTCTCTGCCGCTGCACAGGTGGCCATAGGGGAGGTCAGCCAGGGTTATTCCACACTAGAGTACGACCTGCAGGCGGGAGAGCGCGGCCACCGCACAATCCACGCCGAGCGGCTGCTGTGCCAGCTCACCGGAGCGGAGGCCGCGCTGGTGGTCAACAACAACGCCGGGGCCGTTCTCCTGGCGCTGACCGGGCTGGCTCAGGGCCGAGGCGTGGTCATCTCGCGGGGGCAACTGGTCGAGATCGGCGGCGGCTTTCGCATCCCCGACGTGATGCGTGAGAGCGGCGCACACCTGATCGAGGTCGGTACCACCAACCGCACCCACTTGCGCGATTACGAAGCGGCGATCAAGACCCGATTGTACACCGGGGGCGCACCGCCAGTTGAACTCATTCTCCGCGCGCACCATTCCAACTTTCGCATCGTGGGCTTTACCACCGAGCCAACTCTGTCTGAACTGGTCACGTTGGGTGAAAAACACGGCCTGCCGGTGATGGACGACCTGGGGAGCGGCGCACTGCTCGATACGGCCCAGTTTGGTCTGGCGCACGAGCCGACGGTGCAGGAGAGTGTGGCGGCCGGAGCTGCCGTCGTTTGCTTCAGCGGCGATAAGCTGCTGGGCGGGCCGCAGGCGGGGATCATCGTCGGGCAGGCGGAATACGTGGAGCCGCTCAAGCGTCACCCCCTGGCCCGCGCGCTGCGCAGTGACAAGCTCTGCCTGGCCGGGTTGCAGGCGACGCTACTCGCCTACCTGATGGACAAGGCGACCGAGCAGATCCCAGTCTGGCGGATGATCTCGATGGGGCTGGACGAGATTGAGCGACGGGCGCGACAGTGGCGGCAGGCGCTGCAAGAGGCCGGGGTAGAGGCCGAGGTCGTGGACGGCCAGTCCACCGTCGGCGGGGGCAGCCTGCCCGGCGAGACGCTGCCGACGAAACTGGTCGCGCTGGAGGTGGTACACCCCGATCAACTGGCCGCCGCGCTGCGGGCCGCCGACCCACCGGTGATAGTTCGCATCGAGGAGGATCAGGTGGTGCTGGACCCGCGCACGGTACTGCCGGATGGGGAGTGGCAGTTGTTGCGGGCTGTGATTGCAGCGGCGAAAGAGGAGGATAGCGATGGATGAGGCCGACTTTGCTGCAGAGTGATGTGTGTTGATAAGGAGCTCCCGCAACATGAAGGTATCGAGTTGTCCAGGCTGTGGTGGGGCAGTAGCCCCAGATGCGAATCGCTGTCCATATTGCCAGCAGTACCTGATCCACGATCAGGAAAGAGAGCAGGGTCAGGGAGCGGCGGTTGAAAGTGTGCGGGCCGGCGGGATCCTCTTTCAACGCCGGGAGGAGCCAAATGAGCGAGCCTTTAGTCTACTGGTTCCCCACGGCTGGTTGTTGGAAGGGGGTATCTTTCGGGCGAACCTGATGCACCAAGTGGTTGACGCTCAATCTATCGAGGCAAAGCTGGACCTGACGGCCAAGCAGGATGCAGATGGGCGCGTGCTGATTCGCTGGTGCCCGGATATGAAATACTGCGATATGAGGATGTCGCCGGCCGGAATGATGGGCATGTTTCCACCGGGCAGCAACTATCAGGGGATGCTGGTCTATCCCAAGATGACGGCCCAAGAGTTCCTCATCCAGTTCGCCTTTCCGGGGATGCATCCACAGGCGGAGCAAGTGCAAGTGGTGGAGCAAAGGAGCGAGCCACTGTTGGTGGAGAGATATCGCAGCCAGATGGCGGCGTTGGGGCTGCCGGCCCAATTCAGTTACGATGGCGGGGTGGTGACCTTCACCTACGTGGAGGGGGGCGTTCGCTACAGAGAGGACGAACGGGTGGTCATCGAGGATCTGGGCATGATGGCCGGCGGGATGTGGAGCAACAAGGACACGGTGATCGTGCGAGCGCCGGAGGAAGAATACAAGAGTTGGGAGCCGGTGTTGCGGCACATACAAGAGTCGGTAGAGCTCAACCATCAGTGGTTGGCCCAGGAAATAGTCAACCAGGAGTTTCTGTCGCGCTCATTCTTGAACGCGCAACAGGCGAGCATGGCGCGGGATCGGCGCATGCTGGAGGTGCAGCAGCATTTGCAGGAGATGGACCGGCAGATCGTGGAGCATCGGCAAAGGACAAACGCGGAAATACACAACGACGCCTATTTGACCCTGATGAGCCTGGAGGAATACGTGAACCCGTATACCAATGAGCCGGAAGTAGGCTCGAATCAGTGGGAGCATCGCTGGGTGACCGAAAGTGGAGACGTATACTATACGGATGAACAAGATGACGATCCAAACGTTCCATCGGCCCTGAACCGGTCGGATTGGAAAAGGACGCCGGTGCGGCCCAGGTTTCCACAGTGAAGAGTTGGCGGGAGATGATTGCAGCCGTCTATACCTTGGTGTGAGAAGGAGGCCAGAAAATGAGATGCTCAAACTGCGGAGCAGAGAATCGGCCTGGCGCACAGTTTTGCATGCGGTGCGCGGCCCCTTTGAGGGGGAGCGCCGGGCCAGGCTGGGCTGCCCCCGGTCAGGCTTCTCCCGCCGTGAGCCTGGTGGTCCAAAGCGGCCCCCAGGCCGGCCAGACTTTTACCCTGCACGATGGCGTCAACAGCGTCGGTCGTGACCCGGGTAACGACGTCCTGCTGACCGAGAGTTCCGTCTCGCGCAGCCACGCCCGCATCGTGGTGCGGCCGGAGGGCGTGTGGGTCGAAGACCTCGGCTCGACCTCCGGCACATTCGTCAATGGTCAGCGCGTCACCGCTTCCACCTGGCTGCGCTCGGGCGACGTGGTCTATTTCGGAGGCGTGGTGGCGCTCAGCGTACAGATCGCGCCGATGGCCCATCCCGCCCATCCCGCCTATCCCGCCGCCCCACTGGCGGTGCCCACGCCCGCCGCGCCGCCCGCCGCAGCGTTCCAGGTCTGCCCCAGGTGCGGGGCGCAGAACCGGTCCGGCGTGCGCTATTGCGAGCAGTGCGCCGCGCCGCTGGTCACAGGCGCTCCCCCCGAGCCCGCACGCCCGTCGAAGCCTCGCCGCCGCTGGATGTGGACGCTGGGAGGCGCGGTGGCGCTGTTGGTGTGCCTGGCGGTGGCGGCGATTGGCATAATGAACTCACCCTGGGCGGCCAGGTGGGCAGGGGGGAAGCGAGCGACCCCTACCAGCGCGCCGGCGGCGCTTGCGCCGACCGAGCCGGTGGAACCGGCACCGGAGCAGACGCCCACCTCCACCCCCAGTCCCCGACCTCGGACCCGCACGCCTACGCCTACCCTCACCCCTTCCCCTACCCGCACACGGCCGCCGGCGGGGGTGTCGTCCACTGCTACTCGTACTCCTACCCCTACCTTTACGCCTACCTCCCCTCCTCCCGAACCGCCGACTGAGACGCCGACTGAGACTCCGACTGAGACACCGACTCCCCCTCCGCCAGAGGAGCCGCCTCCTCCGGAAGAGCCCCCGGCCGTCCCGCCGCCCCAGATCCTCAAGTTCGAGTCGGACAAGACTACGCTCAACCCGGGGGAGCACGCCTTGCTCACCTACGAGGTGATGTACGCCGATGAGGCCAACATAGACTGGTGGATGGCGCTTGCACTGGAAGAAGGCGCAGATTATGATTCGGGGACAGTTGCGTACCCCTATGATGAGCTATCGTCGGGTTACAACAACGTATGCCTCCACGCCTCCAACTCTAGCGACGTGGACGTGTACTGCCTGGGTCTCACTGCTGCCACCCCCGCCCCGCCTCCGCCCGAGATCATCACCTTTGAGTCGGACAAGTACGCTCTCAGTCCTGGCGAGCACGCCACGCTCTACTACGAGGTGATGAACGCCACACAGATTTACCTGAACGACGTGGAGTTTGACACGGACGAAAACGCGGCAAAAGATACGGGGATGCCTCTGGTCTTTTACGAAGATTTGACGACGGGCGACAACCAGTTCTGTCTCAGCGTTTCAAACGGCGTGGACACGGTGGGGGAGTGCCTGTGGATCGAGAAGCAGAGCGCCCCATCCACGATCATACTCAATAACAACTCTGGCTCGAGGATCTGCAGGGTGAACATCTCTCCCGTCACTGATGACGAATGGGGGGATGACTGGCTGGGAGATGATACGATACCACCTGGCGGCAGCTACACCTTCAGCCCTCCGTCGGGTATCTATGATCTGAGAGCACAAGACTGCAACGACAATGATCTCGCCACCCTCTGGGAGGTCGAGATCAGCGGGACGTTCAACATCTGGAACGTTCCATAAGGTCATTGAGGTGCGACGGACTTGGCAAGTGCGTCGCACCTTTTAAGGAGACATCATGCGCTGTCCACACTGTGGAAGTCAAGTCCCGGATACCGCCAGGGCCTGCGGCCACTGCGGTCAATGGCTGGACGCCGCCCCCACCAGGCGTGGCCTGGTTGCCGACACTTTGGAGCAGGTGGCCGACTGGCTGGCCTCTGTAGATTTGACGGTGACACTGGATGAGATCTCTCTACCAAACACAGCCGACTATTGGGGCGAGATAGAGAAAGTCGAAGACCTCGATGAAGATGGAGACGCAGAGTACGTTTCTCGCTGGGTCTACCCTGTAGGAACTCTCAGCCCAGGCACGCACTCGGTCGAGACCGAATACCGGCTCCAGTGGCCGGTCACAGACGGGTTCGACTCCGACGGGGATAGCAGCCCAGATGAATTCTACGAACCTTGGGGCTACTCGCTGCAGATCATAGTTGAGGAGTGAGAGCCGAGGCCGACATATATACCCTTGCTCGCAGCGGAAACTCGGTGGAAGGGCCATCCCAGCCCGTTTCTCAGCAACGGAGGATGGCTCTTTTCTTTCCCACCCATGCGCCCAGCGGCGGGACGTCGGACTTGCCCATTTCCGGCGCGGCGGGTATACTCAGTGCTGCCGAACGGACATAACATAAGGAGACAGCTATGAAAAAAGACCTGGATCGCTTGATGGAAGAACGCGGGCTGGACGCCGCCCTCGTCTCTGGGAAGGTGCACGGCAACCCGGCCATGTACTATATGACCAACGGCGCCGGGCTGACCGGCGGGTACGTGCTCAAAAAGCGGGACGAGGAAGCGGTGCTTATCTGCTCGCCGATGGAACGGGAGGAAGCCGTCGCCAGCGGGCTGGCCATCGTGAATATGGGCAAGTACGACTTTATGCGCCTCCTGCGCGAAAAAGGAGACCGGCTGTCCGCAGTCGTCGAATTGTATCGCCGCATCTTTGCCGACCTGGAAGTGAGCGGAAAAGTGGGCTTTTACGGCCTGGCCGACCAGGGACGCGCCTGGATGCTGCTCAACGCGCTTGGCGAGCAGTTGGAGGGCGTCGAGGTCTATGGCGACTTTGACGTGACGCTGATTGACGCCGCCCGCGCCACCAAAGACGCTGCCGAGGCCGAACGCGTCCGCGAGATGGGGCGGCGCACCTGCGCCGTCATCGGCCAGACAGTCGAGTTCCTCAAATCGCACCGGGTGAAGGATGGCGCATTGGTCCAGCCCGACGGCTCCCCACTGACCATCGGGCGAGTACACGAGCAAATCAGCCGCTTTATCGCCGAGCAGCGGCTGGAGGACCCCGAGGGCTTTATCTTTTCCATCGGGCGCGACGCCGGCATCCCTCACAGCAAGGGCCGGGCCGAAGACATCGTCGCACTGGGCAAGACCATCATCTTTGACATATTTCCCTGCGAGGCCGGCGGCGGCTACTTTGCCGACGTGACCCGCACCTTTTGCCTGGGCCACGCGCCTCCCGAGATCGAAAAAGCGTACCAGGACGTGTACGAATGTCACGCCACGCTGCTGGAGGCGTTCGAGGTAGGGACGGAGGCGCGCCGCTACCAACAGATGACGTGCCAGTTCTTCGAGGAGCGGGGCCACCCCACCGTCGCCAGCGATTCCAAGACCGAATCCGGCTACGTGCACAGCCTGGGCCACGGGCTGGGGCTGGCGGTCCACGAGGAGCCGCGCTTTGCCGACGTCCCCTCCAACACCGACGTGCTCCAACCCGGCCACGTCTTTACCTGCGAGCCGGGGTTGTACTATCCTGAGCGGGGCTTTGGCATGCGCATCGAGGACGATCTGTGGATTGATCCCCAGGGCAAAGTGCACAACCTGACCGATTTTCCAAAGGAGTTGGTGGTTGAGGTATAGCGCTCACGAGAGAGAGCAGACTATGACCGAAGAACTAATTACAGAGGCCTCTGTCCTGGATGATACCCACCTGGAACTTGACGAGGCCTTGCCGGAAGGTTTCGGGCAGCGGCTGCAGGTACATATCACGTCATTGCACCCGGCGCAAGATCGCGCGCTGCGCGAGCGAGAGGCTACGTACCAGGCAGATGTTGCTTCCGAAACCCGGGTCCAAGTCGTACTCAACGCCAGGCAAGCAATGATTGCCGCCAACCGGTTCATCGTTGAGCATTTGCCCGATCGTTTCTCTGCCGGTCTGCCCAAGTTGGTGATCTTTCCCCTCCGGCCCCTCTGGCTCGTTCCAGTGCATCTGACCTACCCTGGCATAGGCATAGTGGGAGAGGTGGGGATGCTGGCTGTGAGTGGGGAGCGCCCGGCGATCGTTGGGTGGACACCGACAGAGGAAATGGAAGCCCTGGCACGCCAACTCTACGAAGAAAACCGCAATGAAATCGAACCTGCCTTTTCGTAGGCAGGAGCATCCCTTTTCCTGTACAATCGCCTGCCTGCGGATGCTTTTTGCGCATCACGGTATTGAGATAGACGAGGCCACGTTACGTCAAAAATGCAAGACACACGAGTTCGGCACCTATGCCAAAGACGTTCTGGCATGTGCCCGCGAATTTGGCTTTACTTCAACCATTGAGTACCTTTCGTTGGAGCAATTGCAACGCTTGGTTGATCAGGGTGTGTTTCCGATCGTCTACATCAACATGTTCCCGACGAGCTCAGTTCCATACGTTCACACAGTCATCGTGGAAGATTACGAGGCAGACCGGTTGCTACTGGTAGATCCCAACGCTGGGCCGTGGGAGATTCAAATGACCGATTTTCTTGAAGCCTGGGGGATACACGGTAATATGGCAATCGTTTTGCAAATGGAGGCGCTATGATCCGCGTCCTGGCCATCGAAACTTCCTGCGACGAGACCGCTGCCGCCGTCGTCGCGGACGGGCGTCGCATCCTCTCCAACGTCGTCGCCTCGCAGGTCGAGTTGCACGCCCAGTACGGGGGCGTCTTCCCGGAGCTCGCCTCCCGCGCCCACATCGAGGCCATCGTGCCCGTGATCCAGCAGGCGATGCGGGAGGCCCACCTCGGTTTCGACGACCTGGACGCGGTGGCCGCCACCTACGGGCCGGGGCTGGCCGGATCGCTCCTGGTGGGCGTCAACGCGGCCAAGGGGCTGGCGCTGGGGCGCGGCTTGCCGCTGGTGGGGATCAATCACCTGGAGGCCCACATCTACGCCCATTGGCTGGAAGTGGCGGGTGAGAACAGCGCCTCAGGGGAATTGGAATTCCCGCTTCTGGCCCTCATCGTCTCCGGCGGTCACAGCGAGCTGATCCTGATGCGCGGCCACGGCCAGTACGAGTACCTGGGCGGCACCCTCGACGACGCCGCCGGCGAAGCCTTTGACAAAGTAGGCCGACTGCTGGGGCTGCCCTACCCCGGCGGGCCAGAGATCCAAAAGACGGCCCACGAGGGCAACCCCACGGCCTTGGACTTTCCCCGCGCCTGGCTGGAGGATAGTTACGACTTTAGCTTTAGCGGACTAAAGACCGCCGTGCTGCGCGAGACTCAAAAGTACAGCGATCCGCCCCGAGGCCGATTGCTGGCTAATCTGGCGGCCAGCTTCCAGGCCGCGGTGGTGGACGTGCTTTCGGCCAAGACGGCGCGGGCGGCCGAAGAGTTCGGCGTGACGGCCGTGCTGCTCTGCGGCGGCGTCTCGGCCAACCGCTCGTTGCGGGTCGCTACGGCCGAGCGGGCCGGCGCGCCGGTGCGCTACCTGCCGACTTTTCTGTGCACCGACAACGCTGCTATGGTGGGCGCTTGCGCGCACATTCACCTCAGCGCCGGCCGGCGGGCTGGTTGGGACCTGGACGTCGTGCCGGGTCTGCGGTTGGCGTGAAACCGACGAACGACGGCCAAATCCGGCCGCTGGCGCCGAAGGGTAACTGCCCAGGCGCCCGGCACTCGTGTACCGCTTGCGACGAAAATGGCATCTGGTTGCCATCGAAACAGCCTTCTTCGAGGCCAATCGTGCAAGTGCCGGGCGCCTCGAAAAGAGGAAATGATCAATGAGTGAACCCGTCCGCCGTTGGAGCACATCCACCAAACGCTCCATCATCATCATCATCGTGGTGCTGTTGGCGCTGGTGATCTATCGCTTTCGCGACGTCATTCCCCCACTGGTGATCGCGCTGCTGCTGGCCTTTATCCTGGACCCCATCGCCGACTTTATAGTTGATCGTCTCCGGTTTTCGCGCGGGTTGGCGACGACCCTCATCTTTTTGGCCCTGATCTTGGGCATGTTGGGAGTGATAGCCACGCCGGTGACCGTCGTCCCGGCCATCCAAAGGGCCGTACTTTCGATACAGGTTGACTTTATTCGCGTCATCAGTGACATTGGCGCTTTTCTCGACCGGCCCCTGGAAATCTTGGGGTATTCACTGGATCTGAGTGACGTGTTCGATGAAGTAAGCGCGATGTTGCGCTCGTTCGTCAGTTCGGTCGCGCAGGGGACCCTCGACGTCGTGTTCAACCTCGCCTCGGGAGCCTTGTGGCTGATCATCATTCTGATGATCGCCTTCTACCTGGTCAAGGACGCCGACCGCTTCATCGAGCAATTGGATAACCTGGCTCCGCCTGGCTACCGCGACGACTTTGTGCTCTTGCGACAGCAGATCACAGGCGTGTGGGACGCATTTCTGCGCGGCCAGTTGTTGCTGGGCGGAGCCATGATCGTCATCACGACCGTGGTTTGCACGGCTGTAGGGCTGCCCTACGCGGCCGTTATGGGGCTGATCGCAGGAGTGATGGAGTTCGTGCCCAACATCGGGCCGATCGTTGCGTTGATACCGGCGGCGTTGATGGCCCTGTTCCAGGGCTCGAACTTTTTGCCCTTGAGCAATTTCTGGTTCATGGTGTTGGTCATTGGACTGTACATCGTGATCCAGCAGGTCGAGGGCAACCTGCTGGTGCCCCGCATCCTGGGGCGTAGCCTCAATCTGCATCCGCTGGTGGTGTTGATCGGCATCGTCGGCGGCGGCAGCCTGGCCGGCATCCTGGGGATGTTGCTCGCGGCCCCGATGCTGGCCACCTTGCGCGTCGTGGGCCGCTACGTCTTTTGCCGCCTCTACGACCGCGACCCCTTTGCCGAACCAGAGGAGGAAGAGATAGGGCCGGCCAAACCCGGCCCGGTCAAGCGGGCGTGCGTCTCGGCCTGGTGCCGGCTGCGGGAACGGATCGAACAAAGGAAGGAAGAACGAGAAGCGAACAGTTCAGGGGAGCCTGAGATTGACGACTGATTGCCCCCGCTGCGGCGGCAAAGCGACCCCAGGGGACACGGCTTGCTCTCGCTGCGGCTTTGTCTTTGGCAGCGCCCCCAAGCCAGAGATCGAGCCGGCGACCGGCGCCGAGCAGCCCGGCGGCCCGGCCTGTCCCCAATGCGGCACCCGCGTCTACATCGGCGATCCAGCCTGCGCCGCCTGCGGGCACCCCCTCTGCCCTCGCTGCGGGACGGCTGTGGGAGAAGATGCCGACCGCTGCCCCCGTTGCCGCCTGGAGCTCGCCTTCGAATGTCCCGGTTGCGGGATTGAACTTTTCGCCGGGGCCGAGACCTGTCCCGACTGTAATCTCATTTTCGCCCGCCGTTGCCCCGCCTGTGGCGAACGTATCTACCACGCCCCCGACCGCTGTCCCCATTGCTGGCAGCCGGTGACGCACCGGGAACGCGCGACAGCCCGCACTATATCCAGGCGCGTGGGAGAGCGGATCGTGCGCTGGGTGGCCTGCCCCACCTGCGGGGCCGATTTTGTGCCCTCGAGGAGCGGCTGCCCGGAGTGCGGAACGCGGGTCTGCCCGCAGTGTGCGGTAGTACTGCTGCCCCAGGATTCTGCCTGTCCCCGCTGTGGATTCGAGCTGAGGGAAGGGGCCTGCCCTCGCTGCTCCGCTCGCATCCTGCCCGGCGCGCCAGAGTGCCCCGCCTGCGGGCAATCCCTGTGCCCCGAGTGCGGCGCGGCCGTCGCCGAGAACGACGCCGGCTGCGCGGCTTGCGGCGCAGAGTTTGCCCTGATCTGTCCCGAATGTGGCAGAGACGTGGCGACAGACGACGCCCTCTGCCCGCACTGCGGAGAGCCTTTCAGTAATGCGTAAATGCCCCCGCTCCGGTTACGCTTTACGCCACTACGTTTTGAGGTATAATCTGGCCCAGAGGAAAAACCAATGGAACAAAGAACCACAGAGATACAACCCTCAGAATCTGCTACCGCGACACAATTGATGGTCGTCGGCAAGTTGCGGCGGCAGCTCGCAGACCTGATGCGCATTGAGGTGCACGAGATCGTGAAACCTCCCGATCAGGCGATCCTCTTTCGGGGAGAGATTTATGGCGATACCCAGACCGCCTTTGAGCGGATATCGCAGCGGTTCGCCACGTACGACTACACCGCCTCGATTCAGGACCGGGCGGGTGGGGGGCACGAGGTCTTTGCCATCAAGGGAGTGCACGAGCGCAAGCCGGGCCGCGTCTGGGTCAACGTGGTGCTGTTTCTGGCGACGCTGTTCAGCGTGCTTTACACCGGCGCTGCAAACGCGATGCTGGATGCCAGGATAGAGGTGGATCCAGAGAGCCTGGAGGCGCTGATCGCGCCTCTGACCCACCTGCACTGGGGTATTCCCTTCGCGGCCACGCTGCTGGGCATTCTGCTGGCCCACGAGCTGAGCCATTACTTTGTCGCCCGGCGGCACGGCTCGCCGGTCAGCCTGCCCTATTTCATCCCCATGCCGCCGTTCTTTAGCATCATCGGGACGATGGGCGCGGTCATCGTGCAGCGAGCGCCGATGCGCAGCCGCAGGGCGCTGTTTGATATCGGCATCGCCGGCCCGCTGGGCGGCCTGGTCGTCGCCATTCCTCTGCTTGTCCTGGGATTGTCGCTTTCCAGCGTCGGGACGCCCCCTCCTGAGGCGGACGTCGTTCTACAGGAGGGCAATTCGATTCTCTACCTGGGACTCAAGTACCTAGTGTTTGGCAGGGTTCTCCCCAGCGGCGGGGAGGATGTGTGGCTGCACTCGGTCGCCTTCGCCGCCTGGGTGGGGTTACTGGTCACGATGATCAACCTCATCCCGGTGGGCCAACTGGACGGCGGGCATATCGCTTACGCTCTGCTGGGTCGCCGGGCCTGGACCTTGGGCTATGTAGCCATTGGGGCAATGCTGGCTTGGGGTGGGTGGCTCCTGACCGGCGGCAACCAGGCCGGCGGATTCTGGATGACGTGGGGCTTTTTGAACATGATGGTCAACCGGCGCCACCCGCCGCCGCTCGACGACTCTACCAGACTTGGCTGGTCCCGGGTCGCCATGGGATTGCTGGCGCTGGCGATCTTTGTCCTGCTGTTCATGCCAGAACCTATGAAGACGATCTACTTGCAATGAGGAGCGTTCAATGATCCACAGAGTCGAGATAAAAGAGTTGACCATCCACACTGACGAGCGCGGCTTCTTCCGCGAGGTTCTCCGGGCCAGCGACCCCATTTTCCCGGAGGGCTTTGGTCAATGGAGCCACACCATGTCCTACCAGGGGGTGGCCAAGGGCTGGCACGTCCATCAGAAGCAGACGGATTGGTGGTACGTGGCGCTGGGGACCATCAAGGCGGCCCTCTACGATACCCGAGCCGATTCACCCACCCACGGCGAGGTACAGGAGTTGCTGATGGGAGAGGGACAGCCGGCGATCGTGCTCAAGATTCCGCCCGGCGTGGCCCACGGCTACCGGGTGCTGAACGGGCCGGCCCACGTTTTCTACATCGTCTCCCACGAGTACGATTCCACCGACGAGGGGCGCATCCCCCACGACGACCCAGAGATCGGCTACGATTGGACGGCGGGGCCAGAGATCACGTAGCAGCAATTCCCGTTTTGAAGCCGCACCGCCGTAAAACAGACGGTGCTGGCTAGTTTTTTCCTAGCATCGGCTCTTTCAGGCCGATGCACCCAAGCTAGAATTGCCAAAACGGGAATTGCTGCCCGAGTGCTCGGGTTTGCGTATACCTTCCACCCTGCGTAACCCTCTTTTGCGGCGGGCGCTTCCATCACGATCTCGATTTGGTCTATCTGGATTTGCGCGCCGTAGAAATCAATGGCAGGGCGCATATAATTGTTGGGGGAGAACCAACTTGACGGCCTCGCCTCTGCCGCGCGGAGCGGAGCGGAGCGTTGAAACGCCCCGCTGACACTCGAAACCTGTTGGAAACAGGTTGGAATGCCGCTTTTTAGTGCGTTTTAACGCACTTTGGGGCATTAGCCGGTGATTTCAATCATCGGCATTGCAGCAGAAAACGTGACTCCCCCCAAGTTTTATATACGCCCAATGGCAGGGCACGTGACCTGGCCCCAAAAGCGGGCGCGGCGACCGCGCTGCGCGCGGCCAGAGGGGGGTTCCCCCCTCTGGACTCCCCCCAGAATCCAGCATTACAGAAATCAGCAGCCAGAAACCAGCAATCAGAACAAGAGAGAGACGGGGGAGACGCACCGAAACCCGCTGCCGTCGTCCGAGTCGACAGGATCGACCCCGCCGCGAACCGCGCAGCGCCCGAAGTCGCGATAGCCGCCCCACGAGCCGCCGCGCACCACGCGGCCACCACTGCCCGGCGCCCACTCCGACGACGTCCACTCCCAGACGTTGCCCGCCATGTCCGCACAACCACAGGGGCTGTCCCCACCCGGCGAGTATTGGCCCACCGGCGTGGTAGTGCCAATACCGCTCTCTCTAGTGTTGCACCGAGTGGGATCAAACTCGTCTCCCCAGGGGTACTCCCGCCCGTCCATCCCCCGCGCCGCCCTCTCCCACTCCTCCTCGCTGGGCAAGCGCAGCCCGGCCCACGCGGCGTAGGCTGTGGCATCGTGCCAACTCACCAAAACCACCGGGTGGTCGGCGATCCCCTCGGGCGGGGACTTGCCCTTCCAGTGCTGCGGCGGCTTGCGATCAGTCGCCGCTACGAAGCGGGCGTACTCCCCGTTCGTCACCGGCGTGCGGGCGACGAAAAAGCCCCGCTCCAGCCGCAGCACGCGCGTCCCCTCCCCCGCGCCGCAGATGAACGGCCCCGGCGCAACCCAGACCATCCCTTCGGGCGCATCCATTCCCTGCGGCGGGGGCGGGGGCCACCGCTCGTCCACCCACTCGGCCAGCAACCCGTGCACAAAGCCGCGGATCTCCTCGTTGATGGTCATCTCCGGCGCGCTGCCATCCTGCAGGCGGGGGGCCAGCCATTGGGCCACGAAGAACTCGCCAAAGCTCTTGTGCAGGAAGCCATAGTTCCCCTCGGCGTCGCGGTTGAGGAAGGAACAGGTGCGGATGTCGTGCTCAAAGTAATCAATCTCGGCCGCCTTCTCCAGGCGGAAATAGGCGCGCACCCGCTCCGGCAGCTCCGAGTAATGCAGGGCCAGTTCCTGGCGGCGCAGCATCCCCAGCGCCAGCTCTTGCATAAAGAGCCGCTTGTCGTCGCGCGTGATGAGCGTGCGTCCCTTCGCCTCGTCCCGCTTGAGCCACAGGTCGGTGTAGACCTGGTACAACCGCGCCGCGTTGAGGCTCTGGCCCGGCTGCAGGTCGGGCAGGGAGCGGGCGATCATGTCGAGCAGCACCGGGCGCCGGGCCAGCTCCTCCAGGTTGTAGGTGCGCTCGATCTGCTGCCAGTACCAGCCCCATTGGTGGGGAAAGCGCGCCCGCAGCATACCCTGGATGTCCGCCCGGTCGAAGGGCAGCAGGTGGACGATCTCAAAGTTGGGCCGATCCCGCAGGTCAATCAGGGGCTGCTCCGGCGTCCTCTCGGCCTGGCGGAGCAGGGAAGCCTCGGGCGCGGTTGCATACTCCCGCGAGAAGAGCGCCCAGGCCTCGTGGCTGGTGCGGAAGTAGGGAGTGCGGCAGGTGAGGATCACCTTGCTGCACGCTTCCACCGCCTGGGCCAGCTCCTCAAAGTTATCCACCGTGGTGCGGTAATCCACCTTTTGCGCCATCTCGTCGAAACCGTCAAAGAGGAGCACCAGCTTGCCGTCCCCGTTAAAGCGGCAGAAGGCGTCGTAGCCAGCCTGGATGTCGTACCGGTTGACCAAAAAGTCGGTGACGAGCTGCTCCAGGTTCATGGCCTTGGCGTAATCGCGCAGCGAGATGAGGATGGGGATGCGGGCGCGGTCGGGGTCGGCCAGCCAGCGGCGCCCCAGTTGGGCCGCGTACTGGCGGCAGAAGGAGGTCTTGCCGGTGCCGTAATCGCCCAGGATAGAGATGTGGTTGCGGGCGGCGTCCTCCAGCCAGGCGTCGGCGTAATCGTCCAGCGGCTTGTAGATGGAGCCGTCGCCGCTGCGGCAGCCCAGGGCCACATAGTAGGTCGAGAGTTCGTCGTGCTCGTAATCGTCCACCAGGCCGCGCACGTAAGGCTCAAAATCAATCAGCTCGCGGTAGAATCCGGCCAGCGTAAAGGCCCGCACCGCGCCCTCGGTCGTCCCGGCCCGCTGCCGCGCGGCGGGCGAGACGCGGGTGTGGGTGACCAGCACGCCGCTGCCCAACTCTTGGGCCTGCACCTGGGCCAGCAGATCCTCCACGTGGGGCTGCTCGATCGCCCCCTCGCGGCAGACCACGGCCACCGGGCGGGCAAAAGCTCCCTTGCGGGTGCAGACCAACCGCACGTGCTGCCCGTTTTCGGGAGCCTCGCGCTCCTGGCAGACAAAGCCCATCACCGCCAGCAGCCCCTCGACCTTGTCGGCCAGGTCGCCGGCCGGGGTGGACGGCTCTGCTTCCTGCGGCGGAAAGTAGCGGTCGCGCACGGCGGGCTGCTCGTCCAGCCGGCTGATCAGATGATTCTTGGCCCAGATGAGGGCGACATAGTCGCCTTTCCTGCTCGTGGCCTCGAACTTGGTGCGCAGGTCTTCTGTGGGCAGCGTACTGGTGATGAGCAAGTAACGGCGCACCCCGTACTGATCCATCACGTCCCGGTAGTTGGCGACCTCAGCAAAGCTCACGGCTCTATCGCTCACCGCCTTGTGTTTGCACTGCACCAGCGTCTTGCGCTCCTCGGCGCACCCCATCCTGTCCCTGACGACTTCACTGATGATGAGGTCTTTGCCGCCTTCCGGCCCGCGGGCAGGTTGGTGTTGGATGGCGAACCCCATCGCCCGCAACAGATCCTCGCACAGCAACTCGAACTCTTCGCCGCTCTCAATCAGGGTAAAGTCAACGCCCATATCTCAACCCCCAATCTCCTGCTCCCTACCCAACACAAACTCCCAGGCGCACCAATACTCCTCGGGATGGGGGTCGGGCGGGCAGGCGATGCAGCGGGTGCGGAAGCGGGGGTCAATCGTGCGGGCGAACCCCGCGTACTCTACCAGCCCCACCGACTTGCAGGGAAAGTCCGGCAGCCCCTTGCGCCGGCGCGCCGCTTGCACGCGGCAATCGTTCATGCGAAAGATGACGGTGCGTTCGTCCACGTCGAGCATCTCCTGCACGTTGAGGTGGGCGTAGAGCCGGTATTGGAGCGCCTCCTTCAGCGCCGGTATGCCGCCGCCCGGCTCGATCCCCAGGCGGTGCATAATGCGTCGCGCCTCGACGACGGTGAACTTGGCCCAGGCACGGGTGTCCAGTTCGATGGCGGTCTCTATGTCGAACTTTTCCTCCGCCGCCAGGAACCACAGCCCGTCGTGGGCCAGCCAGTTCTTGGCCGCGTCCTCCAGGAGGCCGATCAACTCTTCCTTTGAATGGCGCATCAGCCGTTCGCGGTGATCCTGGTTCACGTTTTTCCTCCTCGCTATCGGTTTTTCAGATTGGAGCGGTTGCTGCTGAATTTTACTTCACCCCGTTCTCCTGCGCAAGTTGGCGCTTTGTGAATGACAAACAGCGCCGGCCTGAAAGGGCCGGCGCTGGATTGCCAGACGGCGGGTAAGAAACCCGCGCTGTGGTTGTTATGCTCCTGATATGCGATCCGAGCCGCTACCCTCGCGCCCGCGGCCACACCACTGCCACGGCCAGCGCGACGGCCATCGTCGCCAGCGCGCTGGCGCACACGCCGCCCGGCTCTGGAAGCGGCGGGGCGTCGCCGCCGAAAGTCGGAGTCGGCTCGGGTTCCACGGTTGGCTGCGCCGCTTCCGGCGTGCGGGTCGGCGGCGCTTCCACCGGGCCGCCCGCTTCCTCCACCACTTCGTAGGCCGCGCCCTCAGCCAGAAAGATGACCCGCTCCCCCAGCGCAAAGTACGCGCCCCACTCCGGCCGGGATGCCAGCAGCTCAAAGTAACTCTCGGAGCCAAAGCCGACCTGGGCGGCGCTCATCCGCGAGGGGTCGAAGGCCGTGTCGGTCCAGACGCCGTCCTGGAGCAAAAACGTCTTGCTGCCCACGTGTCGCACCACCTGGGCGGCCTCCTCCGGCATCGTCCAACCGCCGCCGCCTGAATCGGCTCCGCGCAGCTCGCCTTCCAGCTCGGCCTTTTCCGCCGCCAGCGCGCCAACGGCGGGCGGGGACGGCATCTCCAGATAGTCGTCCGCCGCCTGATCGCGCCCCTCCTCGGTCAGGATGTCCTCCTCGTCAATCAGGAACGAGGTATAGGGAGTGATGATGCCATAGCGCACGCTCAGTTCGACTATCGCGTCCACCCATTCCTCCCGCTCGCCGTGCAGCCGGATCTGGGTCAGCAGATGGCCGATCTTGCGCGTGGCCCACAACCGCGGGATAAAGCTATCGCCTCCCTCGACGCAAAAGTTGCCCTCGTAGACGAACTCTCGCCGCTCGCCGTCCACGTCGCCGCTGAGCGTGATGCGGGTTGCGCCGCCCTCCCGGTAGCGACCGGTCAGGATCAACTGCGTTCCCGCAAAGAGATCGGGCAGCGGGTAAGGGTAGGTATCCTCCACCAACACGTCGCTCACGCCCAACTCGACGTCGGCCAGGACGGGCGTGCTGATCTTGGCGTAGAATCCAGAGACCTCCTCGTCAATCCGCTCGTGGGGGCGGACGTAACCGGTGGTTCCCCGGTGCTGCTCGGCCAGCGTGTCCAGCAGGATGGTGTTGACGTCGTCGCCGACGCCAAAGGAAAAGAGGCGCGCGTTGCCCGGCGCGGCGGCCGCGGCGTTGGCGAGAATCTGCTCGACCTCGGTCACGCCCTCGGTGGGCAGACCGTCGGTGAGAAAGATGAGCACCGTGGGCCGTTCACCGACCTGCGCCAGCGCCTCCAACAGCGCCCGGTTGATGTCGGTGCCGCCGATGGCCTCCAACCCCCGCACCCACTCGGCGGCCTCGTCCGCCTCAGTCGCAGGCCGCAGCGCCCGCGCGTACTGTTGCAGCCCGGTGGAAAAGGCGATCGCGTTGAAGCGGTCTTCAGCGTTCAGGTGCTCCAGCACGTAGACCAGCGCCTCCTGCGCCTGCTCGATCTTTTCCCCCTCCATCGAGCCGGAGGTGTCGAGCACCAGGATGACGTCGCGGGGGATCACCCGCTCCACCTCGACGGTAGGGGCGACCAGCAGCAGGAAAAAACCGTCGTCGCCGGCCGATTCCCGATAGGTCAGCAGGTTGAGCCCCACCTCCTCCTGACTGACGGTGTAGACCAGTTCAAAGTCCTGGTCGGGCAAGAGGTCGTATTCCTCGTAGCCGACGATGGCCCGGTAATCGCCGTCCCGCTCGATGAATACCCGGTCCTGGTGAGTGGGCGAGTAGACGGCGTGCATCGCGTCGTTCGAACGGATCTCGACGCGGACGCTGACCTCCTCCAGCGGGCGGGCGGAGAATTTCTCGGTGTTGAGCGGGTAGACGTAGCGCACCAGCCCGTTCTCGACCGGCAGCACCTGGCTGTACTCCAGCTCGACCTTGCGCGAGCCGCCCGGCGGGATGGGAAAGATGCGCGCCTGGACCGCGCTGCGGCCGACGTATTCCAGGAGCGCCGGGTCGCGCCGCCGCCGGACGATCTCCTCGTAGATGGCGCGGGCCTCGCCGGCCGGGAGGATCTCCCCTTCGACCGGCACGCCGTCCACCCACATCACGAACTCGGAGACCACCGCCCCCTCCGGCAGTGGAAAGACGTAGGTGCCTTCACATTCCCACTCGTGCTCGTTGAGGAATTCCTGCTCGACGCGCGTCGTCGCCACCTGATCCTCAATGTTCACGCTGACGCGGTGGTAGCGGATGGTGAGCCACGATTCCTCCAGTGGGGGCGGGTCGGGCCACGGGGGCGGCTCCGGGATGATGATACCGTCGGCCAGGGCGGGCGATACGACGCTCAACAGCAGACCGACGGCGACCAGGGTCGAGATGATCGTGGATTGGGTTCTGGGCATTTTTCTCCTCCTGATATACTGGGTGTGTTCTGTGATATAGACGCCGGAGCGGTTGAGGAGGTTCCCCAGTTGACCAAACGCCGGATTGATGATATGGTAACGCTGCCAGGGAGCAAACACTTGCCACAGAACAAGTGTTCTGGTACAATAATGGCGGAGGTTGACGATGGCTAAAACGCGCACCCAATGGGTCTGCCAGAACTGTGGGCGCACCACGCCCCGCGAGATGGGCCGCTGCCCCGGCTGCGGCGAGTGGAACACGATGGTCGAGAAAATCGAGGAGCCATCCGCCTCGGTGGCCGGGCTCCCGAGCGTTCCCGGCAGCGAGCCGTTGCGCTTGAGCGAGATTGAGGCGGCCGGGTTGGAGCGCCTGCCCCTACCGCTGGGCGAGTTTGCCCGCGTGCTGGGCGGCGGCGTCGTGCCCGGCTCACTCATTCTCGTCGGCGGGGATCCGGGCATCGGCAAGAGCACACTGCTGCTTCAGGTTGCCGGGCTGATGGCGGAGGCGTCCGGCCGCCCGGTGCTCTACGTCTCTGGGGAGGAGTCGGCCCGCCAGATAAAGATGCGCGCCGACCGGCTCGGCGTGCGCAACGACGATCTGTTCGTCGTCACCGAGACCCGCCTGGAGGCAATCCTGCGCCACGCGGAAAATATCCAGCCCGTGGCCGTGATCGTGGACTCGGTCCAGACCGTCACCTCGGAGGAGCTGACCTCGGCGGCCGGCTCCATCAGCCAGGTGCGCCAGGCCGCCTCCCGCTTCCAGTGGTGGGCCAAGGCCGAGGGGGTATCCGTCTTTCTGGTGGGCCACGTGACCAAGCAGGGAGCCATCGCCGGGCCAAAGGTGTTGGAGCACATCGTGGATACGGTGCTCTATTTGGAGGGCGACCGCTTCCACACCTACCGGCTGCTGCGCTCGGTCAAGAACCGCTTTGGGGCCACCTCGGAGGTGGGCGTGTTCGAGATGCGGGAGCAGGGGATGGTCGAGGTGGCGAATCCCTCGGAGGCTTTCCTGGCCGAGCGCATGGTCAACGCGCCAGGGTCGGCCATCGCGGTGACGATGGAGGGCACGCGCCCGCTGCTGGTCGAGATCCAGGCGCTGGCCAGCCACACCAGCTTTGGTCACCCGCGCCGCACGGCCAACGGAGTGGACTTTAACCGCCTGCTGCTCATCACGGCGGTGCTCTCGCGGCGCGTGGGGCTGCGGCTCTACGACCAGGACGTTTTCGCCAACGTGATCGGCGGTTTGCAGGTGGGAGAGCCGGCGGCCGACCTGGCGGTGGCCGTGGCGATTGGCTCCAGCGTGCGCGACAAGCCCGTCAAAGCGGACCTGGCGCTCATCGGCGAGGTGGGTCTCTCCGGCGAGGTGCGGGCGGTGGGCCAGACGGCGGCGCGATTGAAGGAGGCGGCGCAGTTGGGCTTTCGTCGCTGCCTGCTGCCCAAGCGCGTGCGGCGCGGGCAGGAGCCGTTGCCAGAGGGCATAGAGGCCATCCCCGTCCGCTCCGTGGCCGAGGCGGTGGAGAAGGCGTTGGTTTAGCGTCTCGGGGGAGATGTGTTATAATTGCCCTGCGGAATAGGGGTCTCTTCTCAAAAAGTTGGGGGAAAAGTAGGGCGGAATGCCATTCCGCCTTACATTACCCCGGTTTATTGAGATGATACAAATAGGGCAAGTGGCTGGCAGCATTGGAAGACATCACATATCAGGAGGAGTAGAATGACAAGTCTAAATAAAATTGAAGGTATTGGAGAAACATATGCTCAAAAACTCAAGGATGCCGGCGTTGCAACGACAGAGGCATTGCTTGAGCAGGGCGCAACCCCAAAGGGCCGCCAAGAGATCGCCGAGAAATCGGGAATCGGTGATAAACTGATCCTCAAATGGATCAACCGGGCCGATCTCTTCCGTGTCAAGGGCATCGGTGAAGAGTACGCCGACCTGTTAGAAGTTGGTGGCGTTGACACTGTGCCAGATCTGGCGCGGCGCAACCCCGAGAGTCTATACCAAAAGTTGATGGACATCAACGCAGAAAAGAGACTCGTCCGCAGACCACCAAGTCAGACCCAGGTCCAAGACTGGGTTAAGCAGGCCCAGGGCCTAGACCGTGTAGTCACATATTAGTCGGTATATTGGGCCTTAATCATATGGGTGTGTTTCAAACAAGTTGGGCAAGACCTCGGAGGTCTAGGGTCTCTACTGAAATGAAACACACCCTAATCATATCGCCCGATGCTGCCAGCCGACCGATGGCAACTATCCTGAATCTATCGTCCGTCTGAGTAGACGTTAATGACAAAGAGACGTTCAACCAGACGCAAAAGCACGCGCAAGAGCAGTCGCAAAAAACCAAAGCAGCCGTCACTGCTCAGCAGGCTGACGCTCGACCAGTGGCTCGACATTGCGGGCTACACGCTGCTCGCCGTCGCCGCTCTGACCGTCCTCAGCTTTCTCTCTGCCAACAACGGGTTGCTCCTGGGCAAGTGGCTGGGGCTGCTGCGGCAGGGTTTCGGCTGGGGGGCCTATTTGACGCCGCTGTTCGTCGGCCTGGTGGGGCTGTGGCTCGTCCTGCGCGATTTTGGCGAGCGGCTGCCCCGCGTGACCCCGCTGCAATTCACTGGCATACTGTTGGGCTATCTGGCCCTGCTGACCACGTCCCACTTTGCGGCCGCGCTCGTCCTGTTCGAGGGGGAGTTGCGGGGCGCGCTCGCGGCGGCGGCCGACGCCGGTTTGGGCGGCGGTCACCTGGGCGAGTTGCTGGCCCGCCCGCTCCTGGTTGGATTGGGCAACGTGGGCGCAGCCGTCGCGCTGATCACCTGGTGGCTGATCGTCGTCGCGCTCATCTTTGGCGTCACTGTGCGGGACGGTGTGCGGGTGATCCAACGTCTGTGGGGCAAGCGCCCGGTCAGCCGCGCCCATCCTCTGCCCACTCCCGCGACGAAAACGACGACCACCACCACCGCCCAACCTGCGCCCCGGCAGCCAGCCTCCCCGCCCGGCCCGCTGCCCGCGCCCCGGAAGCCGATCCCGATCAACAGCGGCGCACAGGCCGCGGCAGCCCAGCCCAGCCCGCCCGCCGCTCCCGCTCCTTCGCTGTTCTTCGGTGACGACCAGGTCTGGCGGCGGCCCGCGCTGGACGAGATACTTGATGCGGGCGACGGGCAGGATTTCAGCGCCGACATATTGCGCCGGCAGGCGCGGCTGGTCGAAGATACGCTGGAGAGCCTGGGCGCGCCGGTGCAGGTCAGGGAGATCAATCGCGGGCCGGTCGTGACCCAGTTCGGCGTCGAGCCGCTGGTGATAATCAACGGCAACGGCCAGGAAACCAAGGTCAAGATCAGCCGCATATCCGCGCTGGCCGACGACCTGGCGCTGGCGCTGGAGGCCAAAACGTTGCGCGTCGAAGCCCCCATCCCGGGCAAGGGGCTAGTCGGCATCGAGGTGCCCAACCCCGAGATCTCGCTGGTCGCGCTGCGAGACGTGATGGAGTCGGAGCAGTACGCCGAGCTCAATTCACCGCTGCGGCTGTGCCTGGGGCAGGACGTCTCCGGCAATCCGGCCATCGCCGATCTGACCGCCATGCCGCACCTGCTCATCGCCGGCACCACCGGATCGGGCAAATCGGTCTGCATCAACGCCGTCATCGCCGCGCTGCTCCTGCAACACACCCCCGCCAGCCTGAGGTTCCTGATGGTAGACCCCAAGCGGGTCGAGTTGACCGGCTACGACGGCATCCCGCACCTGCTGTCCAAGGTCGTGGTGGAGATGGAGCGGGTGACGAACGCGCTCCAGTGGGTGCTGGGCGAGATGGACGGGCGATACCGTCGCTTCTCGGAGGCGCGCGCCATCCACATCCGCGATTACAACGAGAAGGTCGCGCCGCGCCTGGGCGAAAAACCGCTGCCCTACATCGTGGTCGTCGTGGACGAGCTGGCCGACCTGATGATGATGGCCCCGCAGGAGACGGAGCGCTCTCTCTGCCGCATCGCACAGATGGCGCGGGCGACCGGCATCCACCTGATCATCGCCACCCAGCGCCCCAGCGTGGACGTGGTGACGGGGCTGATCAAGGCCAATTTTCCGGCCCGCATCGCCTTCAACGTGGCCTCGACGGTGGATTCGCGCGTCATCCTCGACATGCCCGGCGCGGAGCAACTGCTCGGCCGGGGCGACATGTTGTTCCTACCCCCCGACGCTTCTACTCCCCTGCGCCTACAGGGCGCTTTTGTCTCCGACGAGGAGCTGCGCCGGCTGGTGCAGTATTGGAAGGAGCAGGCCCGGCCCGGGGCGGTGCCGGTCGAAAAATCGGTGCAGCGACCGCTGTGGGAAGAGATGCGTAAAGAGGAGCAAAAGATCGAGTACGAGGACGAACTGTTGCCTCAGGTGATTGACCTGGTGTTGCGAGAGAACCGGGCCTCCATCTCACTCCTGCAGCGCAAGTTGCGCATCGGTTACACGCGCTCGGCGCGGATCATGGACATCCTGGAGCGGCACGGCGTGGTGGGGCCACAGCCGGGAGGCAGCAAAGCGCGCGAGGTCTTTCCCGGCGCAGCCCGCTCACTGCTCCACCCCCAGGGAGATAAACGATGAGCTATGCCATTCACAAGCTTACCTATTCTGACGGGCGGGCCTTTCGCTATCACATCTCTGACGACGCCGGAAACTTGCGCTACTTGGCCGAGCGTACTGGGTTGCTGCTCCCCTCTCCGACCAACCTGGTCGAGTTCTTCGACCCCGATCACAACCTCTCCGGCCGTCTCCAACCGCCAGACGTCGCCCCGTGGCGGCGCGGGACGCGCTACAAAGTCTTTGTCGGCGAGGGGGAGGCGGAGAAACCTCACGCCGTAATTCAGGAGACGTGGCGGCTGGTGGACGTTCTGTTACTGCGCCTGCCGCGCTACGAGATACAACTGGGGGCACATCGCTACATCGTCCAGGGCAGCCGCTACGGGGGGCAATTCTACGAGATCTTTTTCCCGTGGGAAGATGAGGAAGCGGCGGAAGCGGTGGGAGAGGATGAGGAGGAAGTAGAGGCGGTAGAGGAAAGCGAGGAACTGGCGGAGGCGGACGAAGAGGAGCCTGAGCCTGACAAGGTGAAGGTGGGCGAGATCCAACGCCCGACGGTCGGCCCGAGCTACTTTGTCGAGGCCGACGTCGCGCCGCTGCGCCAGTCCCCGTTGGCGCTGGCGGCGCTGGTGATCCTCATTGATATGGAGATACATTCTTAGCGGAAGTGTCCAGCCTGGCGGTTCGAATTGTCACTTCCACGGTCTCTTCTCAAAAAGTTGGGGGAAAAGTAGGGCGGAATGCCATTCCGCCTA